>CAZCMN010000001.1:0-61409 GCA_964500015.1 Candidatus Woesearchaeota archaeon
TACTTTGATTTTTCTAGATTATTTTAGGGGGTGACATATGTCTATGGATTGCACAGTTATGTTCTATTAAATTAAATAATTAAGTATTAATCACCGTAGGGTTAGGTTCGCTACGTTGTGAACTCAAGAGTTCATCGAACCTACTAAATCATAAAAAACTCGCGAGTTTTTGTGATGCCGAAAAAGTTCTCTTTTTCTAGCATAAGATAAATTATCCAATTACACTTACCGAGTTTTATCAAAAACTTCTTAAATTGCTTTTCTCTTAGTTTTTATGGCAAGCACAAATCAATCTCCAGAATATCAAGCAGCAGAGAAAAAGTATCTTAATTCTCAGACAGATGAAGAAAGATTAGAAGCTCTTAAAAAGATGATGAGTTACATGCCAGCGCATAAAGCTGGCGAGTCTTTACGAGCAAATTTAAGATTAAGGTATAAAAAACTAAAAGAAAAACTAGAAATTCAGAAAAAGAAGAAAAAATCTCAAGGAAAAGCTGGAATTAAAAAAGAAGGGATTCAAATAGCTTTAGTGGGATTGACAAATTCTGGAAAATCTTCTTTATTGTCTTTATTAACAAATGCTAAACCAGAAATTTCTGAAATAGAATTTTCAACACAACAGCCATTAGTGGGAATGTTAAATTATGAGGGAATAAAATTCCAGATAGTTGATTTGCCAGCAATAAATCACGAAACTTTTGATTTGGGAATTACAAATACAGCAGATATCTTAATTATACTAATAAATAATATAAAAGATTTAGAGATAAGTCCCCCTTATCTTCAAAAAACAACTGGAAAAAGAATTGTCGTTTTTAATAAAATAGATTTATTAAATGATTTTGAAAAAAGAAAAATTCAAGCGAATTTACAAAGCAAAAAATTGAATTTTTGCCTGATTTCATGCAAAACTCAAGAAGGTTTTGATGAATTAAAGAAAAAACTGCTTGAAAATTCTGGAATAATCAGAATTTATACAAAACAGCCTGGAAAAGAAAAAGATGAAGATCCAACAACAATTAAGCCAAACTCAACAGTAGAAGATTTAGCTAAAAAACTCTTTCATTCAGGAATAAAAATTAAGGAAACAAGAATAACAGGGCCATCAAGCAAATTTCCAAATCAAACAGTTGGCCTCAAGCATATCTTGAAAGACAAAGATATTGTAGAATTTCACACTGACTAATTATTTTTTGATTAATGTTTCCAATTCTTTCAGCATATCCTTGACTTTTGGTTGTGCAAAATGTTTTCTTGCAGGTTCAAGTAATTTAGCAATTTCTTCAGCAATTGCCATTTTCAAATCAAGGGGATGCAATTTTTTGTTCAAAAAATCTTTTTCCAAATTATCATAATTCTCATAAACTATTTTTCCTCCAAATTTTTCTGAACGATTTACCTCTAATTTAGAGCTTTTGTTTCTAAAAACCAAAGATTTAGCCCAATCAAGAACTGGATTAAATTCAACTTCACCTTCTGGGCAAAAAGCATTTTTAATTTTGGTTCTAATTTCTTCTTCAGAATCATGAATAAAAATACATGTTTCTGGTTTAGATTTAGACATTTTTAAAGAAGACCAAACATCTTGTAGATTTTCTTTTTTTATAGGCCATACTGGTGGTTTTCCTAAACCCAAAATTAAGTGATGATGTACTGCAACAGGTTTTATTTTATTCCCTTTATTATCTAATAATGGGCTAATTTTCAGATTTAATGCAACATCTCTTGCAATAACTTGTGCCTTTCTCTGATCTAAACCTGCATGAGGCAGATTAATTCCCTGAATAAAGATATCTGCAACTTGCATGGGGGGATAAATTAATTTTGCAAAATCAACAGACTCACCTTCTTTTCTTCCCATAATGGTTATGCTCCTCATCATTCTTGCTAAACTTGTATTCTTACTTATATCAATCATCGTTTGCCAATATTCATCATTATTATGATACAAATCAGACCCTAAAACAAATTTTAATTTTTCAGTATCTCCACCAACACACTTAAAACTTGCTTTTAATCCTTCTTTAAAATAACCTCCAGCAACCCTCTTTATTTTTTCTCTATCTCCTCCAAGTTTGTCATTAATCCAAGAGTGCCAATCTGCTAGAAATATAGAACAATCAATTCCAGCATCCATAAAATCCCTTACTTTAGACATACACATAATTCCAGTTCCTAAATGAATCTTACCAGAAATTTCAAAACCAATATAGTGTTTAAGTTTTATCCCAGACTCTAATCTTTGTTTAAGATCCTCTTCAGTCATTATCTCTTCTGTATTTCTCTTAATAAGTTCAAATCTTTTTTCATTATCCATATTATTCTAAAACTCCCTAGTTTATAAATTTTAATAATGGTTGGCGCATATGTGACAGCGATAAGTTGTAATAGATTGTCAAAAACCAACTAAGAGCAGGTTCAATAAAACCAAAAAGAGAACTAAACCATACCTCCCACTTACATTTCATCCAAAGTAAGATTTAAAAAACAGAAGAACCTTTAAATCAGAGAAAAGAGAGGTAAAATGGAGATAAATTATTTATTAGTCACAGCACAACTTTTGATTACTTGTGGTTTGTCAGCATTAATCGGCTGGGAAAGACAAAAAACCAAAACAGTTGTTAAAGGAACAGCTGGCCTAAGAACACATATGTTGGTTGCATTGGGAGCAGTTTTATTAACACTTATCTCGATTTATGGTTTTCAACAATTTTCTAATGCAGATCCTGGCAGAATAATAAGTTATATTGTAATGGGCATTGGTTTTCTTGGAGCTGGAACAATTATAGCTCATCAAGGAAAAGTTTATGGATTAACAACAGCAGCTTCAATTTGGCTTGTTGCAGCAATCGGAATTGCAGTTGGTTTGGGACTGTATATAATCGCGATTATAACGACAGTATTTGCATTAATCGTTCTAGAGTTATGGAGATTAGAAAAAAACTTTAATAATCCATGAAAAACCTAGGGTTAATTCAATTTTCATTAATTATTTCTGTAGTTGGAATCATCATTCTAATTTTTCTCTCTATTTATTCTGAACCCAAAATAAGTTCTATAGAAGAGATAAACAAAAAAAACTTAGAAAATTATGTGAAAATAAACGGAACAATAATTAATATAGATAAAATAAAATCTGGAGAAAACTATTTTTTGATAATAAGATTAAAAGATTTTTCTGATTCAATTGATGTTTTAGATTATGAAAATTCTAATTTAAAAATAAATCAAAAAATCCAGGTTATTGGAAAAATTTCAGAGTATAAAAATCAACTTCAGATTGAAGCTAAAAAAATAAAACTTCTAGAATGATTGAACAAATAATCATTTCCATAATTTTAGGCATTTTAGCAGGTTTATTTACTGGATTAATCCCTGGAATCCATATCAACCTTGTGGCAACACTTCTTTTTATTAATTCTTCTCAATTACTCTCTATAACTACCCCAATTACTCTAGCAATTTTCATTATTTCTATGACAATGGTTCATACTTTTACAGATTTTATTCCCTCTATTTTTTTAGGCGCCCCAGATGATGAAACAGCCCTAAGTTCATTGCCAGGACACAGAATGCTTCTAAAAGGTTTAGGATATGAAGCTACAAAATTAACTGCAATTGGCTGTCTTATAGGAACAATTGCTGCGATAATCTTATCAATCTTCTTCATAAAAACTGCCCCAATTTTTTATCCTTTTCTAAACAAAACAATGGTTTTTATCTTGATAGCACTCTCTCTTTTCTTAATTTTAACTGAAAGAAGTGCAAAAAATAAATTTTTTGCCTTAGTTATTTTCATTCTTTCTGGAATTCTCGGTTATTTTACCTTAAACTTAACAGTAATAAAACAGCCCTTATTTCCTTTATTCACTGGTTTATTTGGTTCATCCTTATTAACTATAAGTTTTCTGCAAAATGTCAAGCTTCCTGAACAAAAGATTACAAAATCAAGAATTGAAAAAAAAGAAATTTTAAAAGCCCTGATATTGAGTATATTCTCTTCTAGTTTAATTTCATTTCTTCCAGGAGTCGGTTCAAGCCAAGCAGCTACAATTGCTTCTGCTTTTAAGAGGATTAGTGAAAAAACTTTTTTAATAGTCTTAGGAATGGTAAATTCCATGACTATGTTATTGAGTTTTGTTGCCCTCTATGCTATAAATAAACCTCGAAGTGGAGTAGCTGTTTTTGTTGGAAAATTTCTTCCAAATATTTCTCTTGAACAGCTTTGGATTCTGTTTATAGTGGCATTAATTGTTTCCATAATCGCCTTCTTTTTAACAATTATTCTAGCAAAAAACTTCTCAAGATTTATTTCAAAAATTAATTATAAAAAACTCTGTCTATTTATTTTGATTTTTTTAGCAATTCTAACTCCAATAATCTCTGGTTGGATTGGGTTGATTGTCTTAGCAACTGGAACTTCTTTAGGAATTTTTTGTTCTCTAATTGGAACAAAAAAAATATTTTTAATGGGTTCTTTGCTTCTGCCAGTGATACTTTGGAGTTTGCTCTAAATTATCTCCAAATTCTTTCTTTGATCAAAAAATCTAAAACACTCTCTTGAACATTGGTCATGATTTTATATTTTTTTCCTAGATAATCTTTAACATTTATCCAAAAAAGATCATGAACATATCTCTCTTTTTGGGGGACCATTAATTTTCCTTTAGCCTTAATTAAATAAATTTTGTTTCTAGAAGCCTCCCTAAACATTGGAGACTTTCCAAGAGTTTCTCCAACAAATCTCATGGAAATTAAATCTAAATTTGTTTCTTCTTTTAATTCTCTTTTTAGACATTCTTCATCTGTCTCGTTATTTTCAATTTTTCCGCCAGGTGTCCACAGTAATCCAGACTTTCCTCGCATCATCAATAATTTATTGTCTTTAATTATAATTCCCGCAATTCTATCTCTAATTTCCATAGAAAAATAAAAGAATCATACTTAAAAAGCTTTAGAAAAACTTCTTCAATTCTTGCTGCCTTTCTGTATCTCTTCCAAACATAGTTTCTATAGCTGCCTTTGTTATCTCTAAACTTTGTTTTGTATAAGCTGGAACAGGATAATTTCTTGCTAGATTCATTGCAGCTTCAAGATATTTTAAAATCGAGCCCTCTGAAATCGTAAAAATAATCCTCCCTGCACAAAGCTGCCCATTATTCAAGACTTTAATGCATTTTCCAATCAAAGGAGGTCTTCTATAAATTTCATTACAACTTACACATCTAAAAGATTGTTGTGTAAATTTGTTAAAATTACCCTTAATGTCTCTGATAAAATGCCTCTCAATAATCAACCTGGCAACATCTCCTATGTCTACTGCCCTTAACTTGCAGTCTAGTTCCATTTGTTTTTTTACTTTCTCGGCCATACTTGGAATTGATTTGTAAGCTGAATTCACAACACCATAATTAAAATCATCAGTATTGTGAGTAAATCCAACATTTTCCATAGGTTCTTTTCCTTCTTTTAATCTTTTTCTAACAGTATCCAAAACAACCTTGGAAGAATGTTCTTTTTTTTCAGCTAGCTCATACATCTCAAGGGGATAATCCCCTAATTCAAAATCTAAAATCTGGTCATCTACCTCTCTTGCCCTGACTCTTGCATTCAAAACTAGTGGAGCATCTTGTGTCCCCCCTCTATGTGCTGGAAGAAATTCTTTTGAAAAATTAATTAAAACATCTAACAATAACATCACTGCTACTTCATCGCCATCGCAGTCTCTACGCACAGCAGCATGAATATAAGGAGAGGCTAGTAACCCCTGAACTTTAGAAAACCCAATAATTCTGGTTATAACCCCTGCGCAATTGTGTGGAGCCATGCAAATAGTTAAATGCCCTATCAGATCCTCTTCTTTTTTCAGATTATAAAAAGGGTTTAAACCATAAAATCTTACAAGTAAATCATCAACAAATTTGCATGTTCTGAAAAAAACAATGTCTGCTTTCTCATCACTGGAATCTGGACAAGAAGGAAGAATAATATCCTGTGGCTTTAATTCTAAAATCTGATTATCGTTCTCAAGATTATCTCCATGAATATCTTTTTCATAACCCAAGTTTTTTAATTTTTCAATATCTGCTGAAATTTCTTTTGGTTTAAAATGAGTAATAGGCAGCTCAGTAACATCATATCTCATAGTTCCATCTTTATTTACGTTTATATTATGAGATGCTCTCAAAATTCCCTTTGCCAAGTTTTCTGGAATATGTTTGGAAGAACTTGTTCCCCTAACTCCCTTAACAATTTTCAGATTATCAGGAAGATCTAATTTTTTTATAGCATTCTTATAATAATCTTTAATATTTATTCTCATATTTGCATAAGGCCTACATTTTCCATGAATCCTACAGCTCTCTGAAAACATTTTTTTATCACAGCCATAACAATAAAACATTTGTTTAGCTTCTTTTCCACAATCACAGATAAAATAAACTGTCTCTTTGTTGCAATTCTCGCAAAAATAAATCGGAAAATCTGCTTTAATAGTTCCCTTATCTATAGCAGCTTGAAAACTTCTTAATTTTCCCCCTTCTTCTCCAACAGGAAATAGAACGTGTGGACTTCCAGTTAGTTCTCTTGGTTTTGCTTTTTCTGGTCTGCCCATCCTCGATCCTATAAAAGTTCCTGCTTTATCTTTAATTTTATAATTAGAAGAATTATTAAGTATTTCTAAAATATCGGGTTTAGGTTTATCTTGAACAAAAAGTTGAACTTTTTCTAAATACTGTTTAACAGAATCTTTAAATTCCTTATCTGAAATCTCAAGAATTCCGAGATTTGCTAAAAAAGCTAGGCTTCTTTCTTTTTCCAAAACAACATTCTCAGTAGTAACCTCATGATCTATGCCTATCAGCTCTAAAGCCCTTTTTCCGATTTTATAGGTTTCTATTTCAGCCCGATTATAGGGAAAAATTATTTTTCCCCCATTATAATCTGCCTGCTTTAACCAATTGAGCAGCTCTTTAAATTGATTAAAATCAATTTGGCTCCAATAAAAAATATGTTCTGGATGTAATGGAAGATTAAATTTTTCAGAAAACTCTTTTGCTTGTTCAAAATTTATCTTATAAGGATTTATTAAGAGAATTTCTCCAAGCTTCTCCTTAGAAGCTTTTTTTAATTCAAGATTCCACCACTCTTCAACATATCCTGGTTTTAATAATTCATAATTTCTATTTATTACATCTCCCAAAGAAAATAAAATATCCCCAAAATAGATTATTTCTTCAACATCATGATAAATCTTTTTTGCTTCTTCAAAATCTTTTATTTTTTTAACACTTCCATTTTTCAATTTGACAATTGGGCCATCAATTGAATCACAAGAAGTTATAACACATCCCTTAGTTGGTTTTTCTACTTTTAATTGAGTTCCTGTTGATAAAAAACAGTTTGAAATTCCCATTGTTGCAGGATGAATCGATGTTGCAGAAAATCCAGAAACTCTTGACCTCCCATATCTAAATCTAAAACCTCCAGATCTAGAAGGATGTCCAAAAACCGGCCTACCTGCAACTAAATCTTTGATATATGTTGGGCTGGTATCAGTAGTTCCAGAAGTTCTTTTAGCATGAATCTTTAAATATTCCTCTAAAAAATCCCATCCAGTTGTTTTAAACCCCTTGCTCTGAACTCCTTTTAATACCCTTAATCCTTTTTGTGCTTTTTGAGCTAATCCTTCTGAAAAAATCAAACACATTCCTCCCCGAACAAAATTTGTTTCAACTCTATCTAAATCCTTATAATTTGAAACTTCTCTTTTTTCAGTTGGCTCACCAGTAATCTGAATTGGAATATTTTTTGCAAGAAATTTAATTTCTTCCTCTGTCGGAAGATATTGCAAGTTAGTAACTCTCTCATGATAATCATAATTCTCTATAAAATATCTCTTGACCTCTCTTTCATCTGGATCAAATTTTGCATAACCAAACATCTCTCTTAAATAATCAATTAACATTAAAACAACACAAGAAGCAGTTGTCCCTGCACTCCTGATTGGTCCTGAAAAATAAGCTTTAAAATATTCTTTTCCATCTCTTGTTTTTCCTACTTTTAATTCAGTAAAACCTTCTAAAGGACTTGAAACAACTCCAAGAGTTATATAAGCAAAACCGACCCTGATTCCAGCATCAATTGCCTGGATTAAAGATTCAAATTTACAGAACCTCTCTTTAGCAATTTCTTCAGCAATTTTAAATGCAACAGCAGCATCTAATGGCCCATATTGCTGTTCTAATTCCAAAATCCGATTGATTATCTTCTTATCATTTAACTGAGGATAAATTGTTGAAACTAATCCCAAAGATTTTTCAGCCAAGTTAGAAGCTAATAGAATTTCAACTTTATTCAGAGGATCTAATCCTTTTGATCTAGCTGCCCCTGCAATAGAATACTCTTTCTTAACTCCTTTTCCTATAATCTCAAAATATTTTTCTAATTCCATATTTTAATTTTTTATCTTTAATTATTTTTTAACTAAAATCTAAGATACTGGCTTTTCCAGTTTGTAAATTTACTATTGGTATTTTGCAAGGATCTGGTTCATGTCCAAATTTCTCTTGATAAGAGGTTTTAGCTTGCCAACAAGCACATGAAATAGTTAAAATCCCATTATACCTTGAAACCGCACTCTTATGAATATGCCCTGAAACAAAAATATCTGGAATTTTTCTTATAGCTAATAAATCTTTTTCACAGGGATAGTATGTTGTTGAAGTATGTGTTGGAGCAAGGTGTCTTTTTTTTAATAAAAATTGCATAATCAAATCAGGTTTTAGTTTAGAGTTATTAATTCTCAAATAATCTATCCGATCCATATAATAATCATAAGAATCTCCATGATAAATCAGAACATCTAATCCTGGAAAGACATCAGAAATTGCAATCCTAACTAATGAAGGATTTGGAACAAGAATGACATTCTCCATATCATAAAGTTCAGGAGCAAATTCTTTAGATAATTTAGGTTGTGGCTCAACCTGATAAACTGCATCGTGTTTCCCTCCAGGACAAACAATGATAGTTACATCTTTTCTGATTTTTCTTAAAAATTCTGCGAATAGTTTATACTGCTCATAAATATCTTTAACTAAAAGTTCAGATTCTTGTTTAGGATAAACTCCTACGCCATCGACACAATCCCCAACAATAAAAAGATATTTTACTTTTTTGGAAATTTCCTTCTGTTTCTCATTTCCAACTTCTCCATTAAGCCAGGAGATAAAATTTAAGAAATTCTCTTGGAAAAATTTATTAGAGCCTATATGCAAATCTGCAGTGAATACAGCATAAATCTCTTCAGGATGTTTTTTGATTTCCTTTACACAATCCATCACTAAAACATCATTAGCGAAAATTATCTCATTTGATCCAACTCCCCTAATAGCAATAACTTCATCTAAAACCACATTATTTGCTTTATTGAACAGCTCTTGTTTGTCTTGTCTAACCAAAACAGTAACTTTTCCAGTCAAATCCTCTATTTCCAGCAATAAATTCTTATTTTTTGTTAATCTCTTGTCAAATACCATCCCGATTATAGAAACATTTCTTTGTTGATTTGACAACTTGCCTATGCTGCATAGATTTTCTAAGGCTCTATCTTGCAGATATTCTTTGAAAGTGAAATATCTATCTCTGAAATATTTGATAAAATCTTCAATAAAGATTTTTTGGGGTTTTAATTCAGTCTCTTCTATTATCTCCACATCTTTTTTCTTAGTTTTTTCAGTAATAATTTCACAAGAAGAAACTTCTTTCTTATTAAAAGAATTTAAAAATATTTTAATATCTTCGTCTTCAAGAAGAACATTTAGTTTTTGGGTGTTTTCTGTAAAAAAAGAATTAGAGATTATTTTTGGAGGATTGAGTTTGATTAGACTATAAGTTAGTTTAAGAAGTTTCTCGTCATTTAATCCAGAATTCTTTAGAGTCTGGATTAATGAGGCTTCTAATAAATACCCTTTATTCATAAATTCCCCAATAAACTGCATTTTTATTACAAGTTTAAGGAATCAGATAATATAGCAGAAACCCTCTCCATCAAATTTTCCGGCAAATCAACCCTTATCTCTCGAGTTCTACCATACCTTCCCTTACTGATAACCTTAGCATTAATCAAGCCGAGCATATCAAACTCGGCAATTATATCTGAAACTCTTCTTTGAGTTAAAACTTCAACATCTGTTTTTAAACAAAAATCTTTGTAAAGATTGTAAGCATCTCCTGTAAAAATTTGGCCCTCACTTGAAATTCTAGTCTTTTTATGGAGCTCTAATATAGATAATAAGACTAATTGAAATTGTTTTGGTTGATTCTCAACAGCAATAAGAACTTTATCAGCTTCAATCTTATCTTTAGCCTTATCAATATAATCTAGATTTATTTTTTTCTTGTTCTCTCTTTCAACTAATTCTCCTGCAATTCTTAATAAATCTAAAGCCCGTCTAGCATCTCCATGATCCCTAGCAGCGTATGCTGCACATTTTTCAATAACTCCATCTCCAACTACTCCTTGCTTAAAAGCCTCTCCAGACCGATTCCTTAAAATATCTTGTAATTGCAAGGCATTATATGTTGAGAAGAAAATTTCTTCTTCACTTAAAGAACTTTTAACTCTCGGGTCTAATGAATCTAAAAATTTTAAATCATTTGAAATGCCGACCAAAGAGATCTGGGTTTGGGTTAATTCTGTATTCAGTCTAGTAAAGTTATATAAGAACTCATCTCCAATTCTTTTGACTGCTTGATCAATTTCATCAAGAATAATAATTACAATTTGTTTCTTAGAATCAACTAAATCCACAAATCTTTTATATAGCTGGTCTGTTGGCAAGCCAGTTGCAGGAACTTTTCCGCCAAGTTTTTTAATAAGTTCAGCTAAAATCCTATATTCAGTATCTGCAACCTTCCTTAACTTGCAATTAATAAAAGGCATCAATAAACCAGTCCCCTCTTGTTCAGCTTTTTTAATCAATTGATTTTTTAAGTACTGAATTACAAGAGTTTTTCCTGTTCCAGTCAAACCATATATAAATAAATTTGAAGGTCTTTCAAGTCTTAAGCAGGGTGCGAGAATAGGAGCAATCTGATTTATCTGTTTTTCTCTATGAAAAATAGATTCAGGAGTATAATTAGACTGTAAAACAAGTTTATTTTTGAAGAGGGTATGTTTAATAAAAGCATTAAAAATAGTATCTACGGCATTCCCTACCCGGTCTATTCTTCTTTTTTCATTACCTCTTATCATCTAGCTAAAACAAAAATGAAATTTATAAATATTGTTGTCCTAAAGAAATTGGGTGGAGGGGTACGTTTCTCATGGAAAAATGATAACTTCTTTTTTTACTTAGCCTTTTTTCTTTTTTTTATCGAATATAAAAAAATCAAAATGAGAAATTAATAACTATACTAATATAATATAATATAATATAATATATATTATATAATATATATATATTTATAAATATAAAATAAAATAAAATAATCAATTTTCCTTTATAAATCTTAACTCCTTTTCCATATGCAATCATAGGGGGTATCAGAAACCTGGTTTTTTCTTGTTTTTTCATAAATTTTCTTTAATTTACTATTTAAACCTAAAAAACAACAATCTACTTCAAATATACTATTTAAAGAGAGAAAAGTTTATAAATTAAAAACATCTAACATTTAGATTAAATAAAAACATATTAACTAAAAAAATGGTGCTTGAAAAGAAACCTGTAAAAGAAATTGTTGGAAAGCTTGTTGTAACCAAAGAGGGTAAAAAAATTGGATTAGTAAAAGATATTTCTTTCGAAGCAAGAAGTGGAGAACTTATTCACATACTTGTCGCTTCACCAACAGCTTATGGCGCTTCGCTTAATGTAGAGACAAAGGATGGAGGACTCTTAGTTCCTTATTCAGCAATAATGGCAATTGGAGACTTTGTAGTGATTAGCGAAGAAGACATGAGATAAAGATAAATTCTTTTTTCCTTTTAAATTCACAGAAAAATGATAATCGGTTTAAACTTTGATAAGGCTTTAATTGAAAAAAATTTCAATAAAGATAAACAAAAAGTTGCTAAAATAGGAACAAAAACCGATCTTGTTTCAATTGATGAAGAAAAAGTAGAAATTCCAAATAAAAAAGCCCTAAGAATAAGCTTTTCTTTTGGAATTTCTTATGATCCTAACCTAGCTAAAATCTCCATGAATGGTTCAATCCTTTATTTAGAGAATCCTGATAAAATCTCTGAAATACTTGATTCATGGAAAAAAAAGAATCTTTCTCGAGAACTAAGAATCGAATTTTTAAATTATATCCTGCTAAAATGCAACTTAAAAGCACTCTCTTTAGAAGATGATTTTAATCTTCCACCCCATATTCCAATGCCTAAGTTTCAGCCAAAAAAAGATCAATCAATTGCAAATTCAAAAAATTCCAAAGACAAAGAGCCTGCAAAAACCGATTACGCTGGTTAATTTTTCTTTCTTTTCTCCTTTTTCTTAATACAACACAACATAAACCTACAATCTCTCATATGCTATAAATTACTTCTATAAGGTTAATTTTCTTCTTTAAAAATTAGAAAGGCACACAATTCTTCAAATAAAAATACTTTCCAGATGAAAAAACATTTTTTAAGCTGACCCTTAAGTCTTGTTGTTCTTTTGTCTTTCTCAGAGTATCGCAAAAATCACTTGAACTTTCTAATTCAGGAACCCTATAATCTCCAAGAGTAAATTCAAGATCATATTTTTGTTCAGAAAAAGTAGAAAGAACTCCTCCTCCTGAAATGAAAAACTTTTCACTTCTCATTGCCCCATTTCCATCAAAAAATGTTAAGAGAATTGCAGCATTTCCCGGAAGTTTAGTAAAATACTCACATTTCTGAAACAAAGTCTGCAAGCTCTGAGTGTTTAATGCAATCACAATCGGAACATAAACTGGAGTAGGACACACATTTCCAGTATTAACTAATTTTCCGTTAACACAATTTTGTATTGTCTCCTTACTTCCATCATAACATATTTGAATGTTGTCTGAAAAACATGGACATATTTTACCCGTATTAATTAATCTTCCATTAATACAGTCTTGTGTTACCAAAACACTCCCATCTTCGCAAGTTATAGTCATATTTCGAATACAAGGGCACACCTTTCCAGTATTACTCAATACACCATTCTCGCACAATTGAGTAATAATCGCACTTCCACCCTCACACGAGATAGTTGTATTCGCGATGCACGGGCATATTTTTCCAGTATTAACTAAAATGCCATTATTACATTCCTGTGTTACAATTATCTCTCCGTTACTGCACGATAAAGTAGTATCTATGGTACATTGTGGTTGTTTAGGTTCGTGATTAGATAAATCTACTTTAGAAATAACTTCTTGCCAAAATTCTTTTTGAAAAAGTTTCTCCCCAAATACCGAAACTCCAACAATCGCCAGTATAACCACAACTGCAATTACAATTAAATACCGCTTTTTCTTAAATTTCTTCAGCGCATCACTTATCTCTCTCTTTTTTATCATATTCAAACGCTTTTTATTTTGGGCATGCAAAAAACAGCCCCTCGGTTTTTTAGCATGTTGCTATCTTATTCCTCGAATTCTTACTTTTTATACCTTAGCACGCCCAGACCAGGAATCGAACCTGGATATCCTTGCGGAAAGCAGTTCTCTTGTTTTCAGTTCGAGACTGCCGGAGTACCTTTGTCCCATCTGGGCATAATTCTTTTAGAAATCAAAACTTAAATAGATTCTCTTTTTGCTTCTTTTTCATAAGAAATAAGGTCATGCGCCTCTCTGCTTGTTTTTCCTTTAAACCTAAATTTAAAAAACTGGCAACAATAATTCCACGAGAACCTTGCTATTCCCTCTCGTTTAACTTGTTTTATATGCCCTAATTCGTGTTTTTTTATCATCTTTTTAGGATTTTTGTTTTTATAAAAAATAAATGGGTAGATGGTAATGGCCATTATCTGAAATCCATAAATGATATCTAAAATTTTCAACCATCTACAATTAAAAAATTCTTTAGTCATTTTATAAATACCCTATCTAGTTAACATAGTTCTATGATAACGATCCAACGCACAGTTATAATGGACTTGGTAAAAGAGCCTTTCGTTCCCATCTTTACAAAAGTATAAACTTGCCAGAGGAATGTCTCCCTGCTCGCCTATTGCACTCATTTCGTCCCCCCAAATTTCAATTAGTCCTTCTTCTGAAAGCAATTCTTCATCTAATAAACCATTTGTCATTTTTGATTAAATACTTTTCAATTTTTTTAACTTCCCAAACTTATAAACCTTATCTCCTAAAACAAAAACCTCAAAATCCCTGATGTTTTTTAAAAAAGGGCTTAACAATCTTTTCTTTCTAATATCACTTCCCTCAACTAAATTAAAAAAACTAGGCATAACAATTAATTTCTTGCTTTGATATTTTCCTAATAAGAAACATTTATACTTCTCTTGTTTAACAGAATCACTCAATGAAAGAGCAGGATGACCGTGTCCTATAATTAAAACTTTAATTTTTTTATCCAGGATATCTAAAATAATCTCATCTCCATGTAAAATAGCAATTTTACCTAAAACAAGATAATCTTTTGTTTTCAAACCCCTTTTTTCAGCAATTTTACCTAAAATATTATCATGATTTCCCCTAATTATAACAAGTTCAGCTTGTTTTTTTATTAAATCAATTAATTCTAGAGAGTCTTTCCATTCTTGATTAGAAATTCTCGAAAATTCATGTTTTAAATCCCCATTAATCACAACAATTTTAGGTTTTAATCTTAATAATTCTAAAACTTCTTTTTTAATCTCCGAAAACATAGATTTTGGAATTAACATTCCAGAATTAATCAGGGCATCTTCATATCCTAAATGAAAATCTCCAAAAACAAGTACCTTTTCCTTCTTAATCCATAAAGCTTTTCCTTTTATCTCAATTCCCTTAATAATTTGCATAAAATCTAAAAGAAAAATTACATAAAAAACTTTCTATTCTATTAAAATTATTAATAAATCCACCAAACATGTCCCTCACTTAGACTTTTTTTAATTTTCTCCCTAACAACTCCAAAAAGAGGATATTCTGGAAAGTTATCCTCTCCATTTTGAACACTAACTTCTCCCCTTTCTTTGAGAATTCTTACTAAACCCTGCTCACTTTCTTTATCTAGTTCCATCTCTCCATCATGCTGTTTAAATCCCTCTTGACTTAAAGCAGTTCTTGTTTTTTCTAATTCTGCCCCAGTTTTTGGTTTCAGAAAAAAATAAAAAACCGGTTCTCTTAAAAGTTTTCCTTTTCTTAAATGCCCAACTTCATAAAAACCATAACCAAAAATAAATTCTTGGGAGATAATTGCCCCATAGAAATATGGCTCAAAGTCTTCAGCCATATGAAATAACTCTAATTTAACCATTTTCTTTAAACCTCTTTTTGTAATCTAAACAATCTTTAAAAGAATTATGGTGATAAAAGTTTAGTCAAATAACACACTTAAACTTTCTCCAACAGCTTCCCTATAGATTGCTTCAGCTAACAACTCAGTCAAAGGAATAACTTCAACATGCTCTTTATTTTGCTCTGGAAAAGTATTTCCAACGAAGATTTTGTCAATTATCTTTAATTTTTCAAAACCCTCTGTAAAGATTCCATGAGTAGCATAAACACATACCTTCTTAGCTCCCTGTTTTTTAAGAACTTCAGTACATCTTACTAAAGTATTTCCAGAATCAATGATATCCTCTGCAATAAAAACATTTTTTCCCTGAACATTCCCAATTATTTTGAATTCATCAACTTCTCCTGCCTTAGGCCTATGTTTTGAACCAATCGCGATCTCGCTTTTAATGCCATATTTCTCTAATCTCTTTGCAAAAGCATAAGCTAATTTAACAGAGCCAGCATCTGTTGCAGCTAAAACAAGATTATCTAATAACTCTGGATGATTTTCTTTTAAATAACTTGCAACAACAGGAAAACTTCTTAGATTATCTAAAGAAATATTATAAAACCCCTGTATTTGATCAGCATGTAAGTCTATTGTAACAACCCTATTAGCATACATAGAAATGCAATCAGCAATCATCTTAGCTGTTAAAGCAACTCTTGATTCATCTTTTCTATCTTGCCTAGAGTATAATAAACAAGGCAGAATAACAGTAATTTCTTGTGCTCCAGCATTTTTTAATGCTTCTAATGTGGCTAATAATTCAAAAAACCAAGTTTCAGGGTGTTTTCCAGAATCATGCAAAAAGAAACAAGTATGTTTTCTGACATTTTCCTCAATTTTTATCTTCTTTTCTTTATTTCTAAAGCTTTTGATATTCACCCTAATAAGTTTAACATGAATTTTTTTCTGCAAATAATTTAAAATTTCTTCAGCAATTGCCCAAGACTTGCTTTCAGGGTCAGCTAAAAGAATAATTTGATCATTAATCATAAAAAATTAATTGTTCTCAAGTTTAAAAGGATTATTATGAAATTTGACAAAGATTATTTTAAATTCTTGCTTCTAAATTAGCTATGGCTTTTACAAGTTCTCCAGGATTTCTAACATGTGCAGTTGGTTTTTCTGCAAGAAGAGCTGTTTCTGATTGATACCCCCAACTAACAGAGATAACTGGGACTTCAATAGAATGCGCAGCCCTTATATCTCTAACTTCATCTCCAACATAAACTAACCTATCTGGTGTCAATCTTTCTCTATTTAAGATTGATAACATCTTTGCCCCCTTTCCAAGAACCGGAACTCCAGCATAAACATGTCCTGAAAAATGATCTGCCAAACCATTCCTATCTAAAAATAATCCAACATTTCTTGGAGAATTTGTGCTCATTATCCCAAACATATAGGAATTTTGTCTAGTTAACTCTTCAATAGCTTCATGTACTCCGGGATATGCTCTAAATTTATGAATCACTCGTCCCAATCGTTTTCTTCCCTCAGTAACTATTTTGGGTATTAACCACCAGGGAATGTTTAATTCTTTTCGAATATCACTTGGCCCTAATTCTCTTAATCTTCTTGCATCATCACGACTAATTCTTTTTAATTTAAGTTTTCTATACTTCTCATTGAAGTAATCAATTACATCATTTGCAATACAAACAGAAACCTCAAATCCATTTGCTAATGGTCCATCAACATCAAACAAGACATAAAAACCCATTAAACTAAATAAAAAACAAAGTTATAAATTCTTCTTTCCTATTTTCTCCATAACTTTCTCATGCATCCTCTTCAAAAAAAGGATTTTATTTTCCATCCTCATCAAATCAGCATAACCTTGTAAGACTAAATTCAAAGAAAAAGGACTTGGATATTCGCTTTGCGTTTTATCAACTTTAATTTTTCCCTCTTTTATCCAATCTAGGACTTGTTCAGTGGATTTCAAATCCATAACATCCTCTAAAATCTCTCTTTTAGTTTCTCTTAAAATAGGAAAATCACTTGAAATCTTTCTAACAGCATAATAAAGAACATCTGATTTAACTTGTTGTCTTCCTACGCTCTTATTCTGTCCTTTATAATTCCTTAATATCATTAAAGATCTTGTTGCACAATGCCTGAATCTTCTCTTAAAAGTCTCTGTTTTTTCAACAGCATCTTCTAAAATTTTTCTCAGCTCTTTTGGCTTTTCAGATAATAATTTTAGGGCTTTCTCAACTTGCAAAGGCTTGACAGAAGCAATAAAAAATCCATTATCATTTATCCCGATTTCTAAATCTGTTTTATTGCTAGCTATATAAGCAAGAGCTCTAGATAAAGCATCATTCACTCTTCTTCCATATAGTGTATGAAAAATATAATATCTTTTTTCCCCATCAATATAAGTTTCAATCACAATTCTTCTTTCATGTGGAACTAAACTATAATGAAACTGTTCATAAAAATAATTATATAATGCTTCAGCAGAATTTTCATCACAGTAAACATAATTTAAAATAAATTTCTTAATTTCTGATTTGCTATACTTTTTCTTAAATTTTTCTTCAAGCAAATATCTAAAATGTTGTATATCTAAAGCTAAATCAAAACTTAATGGCAGCATTTCAGAAGCCCATGAAGGAATTGTTGGTGGCCTAGAAACAGAAGCATTAACATAAGCATTCATTCCTCTTGAATATAAAAACTGGTATTTATGCCCTCCTAAAATAAAAACATCTCCTTTTTTCATCCTTTCAAGAAAAGATTCATCAATTTTTCCAACTTTTTCATTTCTTCTTTCTCCTGCGCTTATAACAACATTTGCAAAACTTTCATCAGGAATAGTTCCTATATTAGTCATGTAAATCATCCTTGCAAGCCTTCCTCTTTTTCCAATTTGTTTTGTATTTTCATCATACCAAATCTTAGCATAAACACTCTTGCTTTCCAAGCCAGCATACTCTCCAGTTAAATAACTTATTACAGAGAAAAAATCCTCTCTAGTTAAAGAATTATAACAATAACTTTTTTTAATAGTCATGTAAAGATCAGAAATATCCCAGATTCTTTCAATTGCCATGCCAAAAATCTGCTGGCTTAAAACATCTAAACAATTTTTAGGAATAAAAACCCTATCAATTTTCTTATCAACTGCTTCTTTTAATAAAACACAGCACTCAACTAAGTCATCCCTATCTAGAATAATCAATCTACCCTCACTTACATCATGTAATTTATGTCCTGCTCTTCCAATTCTCTGCATAGCCCTAGCAACTGATTTAGGGCTTCCTAGTAAGATAACTAAATCAACATAACCAATATCAATACCCAACTCTAAAGAAGTTGAAGTAACAACACACTTTAATTTCCCTTCTCTTAATCTCTGTTCAATTGAAAACCTGTGTTCTTTGCTTAAAGAAGAATGATGTGCCCCAATATTTTCATTTACTGCTTCATATTTTCCTGGAAACATATCTTTTAAATGATTAATAACCCGTTCAGTAGCTGCCCTAGTATTAGTGAAAATTATAGTTGTTTTATGCTCCTGAATCAGCTTATCAATTAAAGAATAAAGACTTTCTTGCATTTCTTTAGCTGTTGTATTAATTAAATCTTTTAAAGGACTTAAAACTTTCAAATCCATTTTTTTTAAATACTGAACATCTGCTATTAAACAATCTTTCTCAACAAATTTCTTATTTTCATATTCATAACCCACTAAAAACTTTGCAATTTCTTCAATTGGAGCAACTGTTGCACTTAATCCAATCCTAACAGGCCTAATCTGGGAGATTTTATCTAGTCTCTCTAAAGATAAGGATAAGTAAACTCCTCTTTTATTAGCTAGAGCATGAATCTCATCAACAATAACAAACTCAATAGCATTCATTTTCTCAATAAACTTCTTTGTTGTTAATAAAATAGCCAAACTTTCAGGAGTTGTAACTAAAATATGGGGTGCTTTTTTCAACATTTTCTGTTTATCCTTGACAGAAGTGTCTCCTGTTCTCACACTAACTCTTATTTCAGATTCTTTTCCAGAAATCTTATTCATTTCTTCTAAAGGATTATTTAGATTAACTTCAATATCTCTAGATAAGGCTTTTAAAGGAGAAATATAAACACAATAAACCTTATTTTCAAGTTCATTTCTTTCTTCTAAGTTCATTAAATAACTTAAAATAGATGCAAAAGCACTTAGAGTTTTTCCAGACCCAGTTGGTGAGCTCAGCAAAATATTTCTTCTGTTTCTAATTGGAACAATTGTGAATTTTTGCGACTCTGAAAAATGTCCAAATTTCTCTTTAAACCATCTTGCTACAATAGGGTTTAATGATTCCTGAACTTCTGCTTCTGTATTTGGTTTTTCTATAAATTTTATTTTCATTTTTCTATTTTTTTAATTCAAAAATTTAATTTTTAAGTGAATTTTCCTTTAAATGAAAAGAAGTATTTAACCCTTTCTACTTATCTATATATCTACTTATCTAATGTCTTTGAAGAATCTTGACTTCTCCATTAATTCCCGCTGTTTTTAATTGAATTTCATTTAAGAAAGGAGCATCTGGAATTAATGTCAAATCTGTTTGTGAATTAACACACACAAAAAAAGGTCTTTGTTCTTTAGCATTGCTTCCAGTTCCACTCCAAGAAAAATGAAATCTTAAAGCCTTAACATCATGCACGTCTGCCCAGGAAAAAGGAGGATAAACATAAAACCTTTCTATAACAATAGGTTCATTAATTTGTAGACTATATTTCATTTCCATCTCTTCAATTGACGGCCCTTCTAATAAAATTCCTGCAGAAACTAAAATACCTTTTAAAAAGGTTTGAGTGACATTTAAAACCTCTGCTCCAGACTTGATTGCTTGTTTATCTATAAAATCAAGAATATAAAAAAAACTACTTGATTTCATATTATCTACTGTTCTGATTCCTAGTTTTCCATCTCTAAGTCTTCTTATAAGATGACTCTCGCTTTCTGTCCAGACGTTCATTCCTTGCCTGTAAATTAAATATACGCTTGTTGGTCCAATACTAAAATTTTCATAATTACTATAACTATGATCATTAAACCTTGTAACAAATAAATTTAAAATCCCTTGTTGAAGATCAGGATTTGGAAAACCAAACCTAAGCCCATAACCCATATAAGTTCCTTTATGTCTATAAGCAGGACAAACATCATTATAAGTCTGATATAAAACATCTCTACCTAAAAAACTCCTTACAACATCCTCTAATTCTTGTTCTTCTTGAGAAAGAAAAATTCTTGGATGCCTTGTAATTAAACCAGTTCCAAATTCCTTATTAAGATCTTCTGGCTTAAGAATTGGTTGTGCAATAGAACTTCCAGTTAAAGCTCCGATAATAGATAATCCGCTCAAAAGTGTGACTAGGCCTCCTTTTCCCATTTCATTTTAATCTAAAAAACTTTATAAATCTGGTGTTTCTCATCTTAAAATGCCACAGATAAGCAAGAAAAAAGAAGATAAGATAAAAGAATTGATTATTTCAATACTCTTCCAGAACTCTCCTAGACCACTTTTTACAGCTCATGTGTCTCAAGAACTAGCTCGAGATGAAGAATATACTAAAAGACTCTTAGAAGAGCTTGAATCTAAGAAATTAGTTGTTCCTATTAAGAAGAGTCCTCAAGGCATAGATTATAAAAAAAGAACAAGATGGAGACTCTCAGATCAAGCCTATAATACTTATAAAACACTTCAAGAAGGCAAACCCGATCTTCAAAGGATATAACTCCAATTCTATATAAAGAATAGGCATAATTTATTTAAATACAGAATCTCCTAAAAACAAATGGACCAAACAGAAAAAGAGAATATCCAAAATTCCTTTAAAAAAATAAAAGAAGATATGTCTTTTCTTAAAGAAGAAGTCTTTATTCTTAAGAAACAATTAAGTCAGACAAACAAGTCCTTGAATTACTTAAATGCCTATTTAAGCAAACATCTTAATAAAGATAATAAAGAAACTAACAAAGAAATAGAATCCAGCACATCTTCAACAGACACCCAGCAAACAAGTCAAAATCCAGCACAAAATCCCATTTATAATAGAGATATAAGCCCTAAATCATCATTCTCCATAGGAAATGAAGGGGTTCCAGCAGACAGACAACAGACAGTCAGCAGACACATTTTAGAAGAAAATCCAGCAGTATCCTCTCAGCCTAGCTTAACAGCTTCTCCGTCGACAAACATTCCTAGATTCGACGACAAAGAGAAAGAAATAAACTTAAATAGCCTTTCCTCAATATTAGAAGATCTTAAGAAAGAACTTAAACAAAAGTTCAAGAATCTTACTAATCAAGAGCTTTTGATATTCTCATTGATTTATACTCTTAATGAAGAACTAGGAGAAGTTTCATATAAAGACATTTCATTAAGAGCTAACCTCACTGAAAGCTCTGTTCGAGACTATATATCGAGGCTGGAGCATAAAGGCATCCCTTTAATCAAAGAAAGAAAGAACAATAAGATGATTATTCTTAAGATTCCCGATGAGCTTAAACATATCTCTACACTAGATAATCTAACAAAATTGAATAAGAATTCTTAGTTTTAAGCAGTTAAATCAATTTAAATCATAATTCTAAGCTAGAATCTATATTATTCTTCGGCTCACCGAACAATTACACCAACCCATTAAAAAATATCAATTACCTATTTAAATTAGGATATAAACCTTAAATCTAGCTTATGGTATTTACCCTAACTTTTACCTATTTCCTGTTTTTTAAAATCTCTCTAACTCTATCTTTTACCTATTTTATTTTCAGTTTTTTTCTTTTTTATCAAAAAATTGATCTTTTTTCGATTTTTAACTATTTACGAACTCTCACTTTTGCACTTTAAGACTGTTTTTTTCAGCTAAAAATCAACTAAAGAAAGGATTGTGCGAACCATTTTACATTGAAGAGCTCTCACTTTTCCTTTTTCTCACCTTGCTTTTTAGCTGTTTTAATAGACTCTCCTTTATTCTCGGATCTATATAATATCTCTTTTTTCCGTTTTTTTCAACATGCTCTAAGATCAAACTTTCATTTTTTCTTTTTATGCTGTTCAACTGTCCACGAACTGTTGTTCTTTCTTTTCCAAGCAATGCTGCAACATCATCGCAACTTAATTTTAATTCACTGTTCAAAACAATCCAAACAATTGTTCTTTCTGTTGAACTTAATCCCCTTAAAAATGAACTATAATTTCCACGATTCTGATTTTCATTTTCCCAATTCTCAAAATTAGCATTAAAAATAGGTGTTTGCACACCTGTTTGCACACCTGTTTGCACACCTACAACAGCTGTTTGTTTATAAACAGGTGTGCGTGGGTGTTTAAACACCCCTCTAGAAAGTGAAGAATCGAAGTAAGAAATGAAAGATTTTACACCGTCGATATCTTCCTTAATTTTAATAATTTCATCATACACCTCTTCTATCTTGGTGTTGTGCTGTTTATCTTTGGTGTGCAAATGATTAATCCAAGCAGAAATTTTATCAACATCAGCCTTAACTTCAGCAAAAGAATCCTTAATTTCTTCCTTAAAACTTTCATCTCTTTTTTTTCCAAACCACAAAAAACCCATATAAATTAGTGAATTTTTTTCTTTTTAAATGTTTCTAAAAAATTACAAAAAAACAATTTTTTCTGTAGATTTAAAAATAATTTTTAAACAAATTAAATTAATCTAATATAGCTTGTAAAAAGGATCATCTTTTTCAAAAAATAGCTGTTTAAAACTTTTAATCAAAACACAAAACATTTAGCATGAAGAAAAAATAGAAAAAAATCAAAAATTTGTAAAAAAACATGCCAGAAATCACAACAAAGATTAAAAAATAGACTAATCTATAAAAAACATGCCAAAAAATAAATCTGATGAGATTAATCTAAGGGTCAGATTGAAAGATTCCGAGTATAAACCATGCCCCCTTAACAGATTTTCCTTGCCCACTGCTTGCAAAGAATTTAAGGAATTTTTAGACGATTCTTTATTAGATTTATTCTTTTATAACAAAGGAACAGGTCTTTGGAATACTCATTGTACAGTTTATGCAGGAAGAGCACTAAGATTGCAAGATTGTATTCATCATACAAGAGGATGGGGTGGTCAAAGACTTTCACTAACTTTTTCAATTGTTTTGCCAAATAAATCAGAAAATCAACATTATAGATTAGTTTTACGTGAAGATAAGGGAGCATCATATCAATTATTAGAAACAAGAGTAAATGTAATAGAAGTAGGAGGAATTTTAATTACGCAACAACAAGTTCCCGATCAAAAGAAATATGGTTCACAAAAACTTGTTTTTGTAAAAAGATAAAAAACAAAAAAAGATCATCTTTTTAATTAAAATCAATCATCTAAAACTTCTGCACAAAAGCTAAAACTTTCTGCATGAAGAAAAACAGAGCAAAAATGTAAAAAAACAGGTCAAAACTTCACTTAATCAGTATTAAATGTAGTTCCAATTCTCATTTTTCTCCAAAAAATGCAAAATACTTCGCACAAGGCACATTGTTACGCATTGCTAGTGCGAACTTTTTATCACTGAAAAATTTTTACACATGTTTATATATTGGTTCGTACAAACATTTAGATGAAAAAAGAGTGGATTAAATATTCTTTTAGGAAATATAATAAGACTTATCCAAAATGGTTTAATCAAGAAAAAAAACAACTTTTCAGAATTCTTGGCAAAAAAGTGAAAATAGAACACATTGGAAGCACAGCAATTCCAGGACTTGGAGGAAAAGGAATAATTGACATAGCAATCCTTATCCCAAAAGAAAAATACATTTTAACAAAGAAAAAGATCATCTCTTTGGGTTATTTGCAATGGCCAGTTCCAAGCTGGAAAAAAAGGCTTTCATTTGAGAAATATCCTAAAATCAAGAAAAGTAATAAGATATATTACATACATCTAACTTCTGATTTAAGGGAATTCAAAAAGATGACCTTTTTTAGGGACTATTTACTAAAAAACCCAGAATTAATTAGAGAATATTCTAATCTCAAGAAAAGAGCAGCAACCCTCTGCAAAAACAAAGGACAAAAATATAGAGATCTAAAATCTCCTTTCATAAAATCAATTAATAGAAAAATTAATCAAAACAACTCTAAAGTTAAAGCAATTATCTTTGATATTGGTGGTGTGTTGCATGTTGGAGATCAAAACTCTCATGAAGAGGTTTATCAAGCATTAAATATTCCTAAAAAAGAGTATTTTAAAAAAATTGGTCTAGTCTGGGAGAAATTAGTTATTGGCAAAATCAGCAATGAAAAGGGCCTTTTTTTAATGGCCAAAAGCCTGGGTGTTTCAAAAGATAGATTAAGAGCAATCTGGAAGCAAGGAATAAAAAAAAGATTTATCTTAAACAAACCTCTGCTAGCTTTAATCAAAAATCTAAAAAAGAACTATAAAACTGCAATCCTCTCAGATCAATGGTTTTTGCCCTATAATCAACTTATCACAAAACAAGTGTCTTCTGCTTTTGATGTGACGATATTTTCTCATCAAATTGGTATAAGAAAACCAGATAAAAAAATCTATAAGAAAACCCTGGCCAAGTTAAAATTAGATCCTCTGCAATGTGTTTTTATAGATAACCAAGATTGGAATCTTACTCCAGCTAAAAAGCTCGGTATGAAAGCCATCTTATTCAAAAACAATAAACAGCTTGTCAAAGAACTGAAGAAATTAGGAGTTAAGGTAAAATGAACAAAACTGATTTTCTAAAAAAACTTGAAGTTGAACTGAAAATATCAAAAAACTCAGAATATACTGTAAGAAACTATGTCCATGCAAACTCAGAGCTTTTTGATTTTGTGAAAAAAGAGCCAGAGCAAATTAACCAAGATGACTTAAAATTATTCATGTCTGAGAAATTAGCAAAAAGATCCTCAAGTTCAACTATCTTGTTTTTAGCAGCTGTAAGATATGGCTTTTCAAATATCTTAAAGAAAGACATAACCCAAGGAATAAAAAGACCAAAAAAAGAAACAAAAATCCCAACTGTTCTAACAAAAGATGAAGTCAAAACACTATTAAACGCAATTTTAAACAAAAAAAGTAAATTAATGTTAAGTTTAATTTATGCTTGTGGTTTCAGAGTTTCTGAACTAACCAGCTTAAAAGTTTCAGATATTCATTTTGATGAAAAAATAGGTTATGCAAGAAAAGCAAAAGGAAACAAGGATAGGATGTTTAATATTCCTGATTTTTTATTAGAAGAATTAAAAACACAAGTTGAATTTCAAAAAAATAACTCGCAAGAATTCTTGTTTTCTGGACCCAAAGGAAAGCTTTCTGTCAGGAATATTGAAAAAATCACAAGAAATGCACTAAAAGCATCAGGAATCCAGAAAGACATCCACCCACATTCTCTTCGTCATTCATTTGCAACACACCTATTAGAAGACGGGATTGATATTAGAATGATTCAAACAATGCTTGGCCACAGTAATCTTGATACAACTGCTATTTACACCCATATTTCATCAGAGCAAATTAAGAAAGTTCCTAGCCCAATTGATAATCTGATGAAAAAAGAAGAAGTTAAAGAAAAACCAGAAATAGAAGAAGCAATTAAATCTAAAGAAGAGGTTGAAGAAAAAAATGAAATTCTCTAATGGCATAATTGAATTGAAAAATCATAAAAAATACTCTTTTAAGCCCTATCAAAAAGATTATGTTGATCAATTTAATTCTGAAAAGAAAATTCTTACAAAAATCTTATCTAAAAATGCAAGAATAGAGCATTTTGGAAGCACAGCAGTTCCAAAATTAGGAGGAAAAGGGATGATAGACATTATTATTGAAGTTCCTAAAAAAGATTTTCTTAAATCAAAAAGAATCTTAGAGAAAAATGGATACGAATATAAACCCCACTTTAAAAAAAGATTATTTTTCAAAAAATACTACAAAAATAGAAAAGTTCATGTTCATTTAACTTATATTGGAACAAATGAAATAGCGAGGGCAGTTTCAGTTAGAAACTATTTAATAAAAAATAAAAAAGAAGCAAAAAAGTATGAGGACATTAAGAAAAAAGCAGTTAAACATGCTAAGGGGATTGGGCAAAAATATCGCGATTATAAAAAACCCTATCTAGATAGATTAGAAAAACGAGCAATAAGAGATTATATTAAATAATTAAGGTTTGGCTTTTCAGCCAGCTATAAGTGTTAATAATTCAGATTTTCTGATTTTGTTTGTTTCTTAAAGAATTGTTAGAGACAAGAAATTGTTTATATGTTAATTACAACATAACTCGGAAAGAATTAATTAGTAGGTTCAGGAAAATACTCTTTTTTCATTGCAATGTCGTGAAAGGAGAGATGACGGCAGGGCTGTCCTACAACTACAACTTCATTATGCTTGCTTCTCCGAAATACAATTCCCCGATAATCACAATGCCCAGTCTGAACTGAAGAGATTATTCCAGATCTCTTTTGCCCTTCATTTCCAAGATATAATGTGCAATCTGCTGAACATCTCACACTTTCTGGAATATATTTTCTTCGATGCTCTTCAGAGCCTGGTGTGGATGTTGTTTCCGGAGTCATAAATTCTCATAGAAGTTTTGTTTTTAAGTGTTGCGCCCTGTTATTATTCTACAAGGTGCGCTTTTATCTTTCAAATTCTTCTAGGACACCAGAAATCTTAGCACTAGTTTTTATTATAAAACTCACAACTTTTTGATAGCGTTCTTCAGAACAATCTATCAAATTTTTAACAAGTTCTGGATGTAATATGCTGAGTTTATCTGCAACCCTGAATATTTTTCCTTCTTCTGTAACAGGATTGCCCTTTGTTCTATGATTTAAGATGCAATCTCTTAGTGTTTCACTTAACTCAAATTGTTTTTCTAGGATTTCAATAGAATGTTTTTCATGATCTTCTTTATCTATTACTTTTCCAATATCATGCAACAAACCAGCTATCTCAAGAGTTTCTTTATCAACATCTTTCTTTTCAGCTAAAATCAATGCTATTTCAGAATCAAGTTTAGAATGAAGAATGATAAATTTAGCATTTTCCTTGTTCTCTAGCTTCATCAACGTTTCTTTGCAGAATTTCCTAGCTTTCTCAACATCTAATCTTTCCATAGAAGTTTATTATGAAGAGGTATAAAATTCTTTCGAGCGGGCCTAAATTTTAGCTTCTGGATTTCCTAAGAGAACTTGACCAAAGTAGTTATTCCATAATGCCCAGGTTAATACAAATGAATCCGCCTCTTTACTATTAATTACCTTTTTCAAATTTTTTAATATTTGTTTTTTAGAATTTTCATAGGCATCTTGTGTAGATTGCCCCTTAATTAGCGAGATAGGAATTAAATTTGAAGGCTCTAAAAAAAGTTTAGCTTTGTTATCATTGTGTGGTTTTGCACTCCACCTGGCGTCCATAACAAAAACAAATGGCAAAGAATATCCAATAAAACAACTCTCCTTATTACTTTCAACACACTTTTCACCCAGTATTTGTGCAGCATTACAGGATCGGGCGTAAGTAATTCTTCCGTTTAAAAGATGCTCATTTTCACCTACTTTAATTAATACGCAATCTTTATAACCATAAATTGAATCTGCAGATCCATGCCCGTTTAAAACAATTAAATTGTAATCTAATTTTGTGACAATTTTAGAAAAATTATTTATTTCTACTTCTTCGTCAGTTATCTCTTTAAGTTTAACATTTCTATTCTTAGCCTCTTCGATTATAATTTTAGAAAAATAATATAAATATTCAGTTGCATCATCATATCTTGGACAAGTAATTATGAGCCCTTTTTGCATTTTAGTTTGTCAAAGAATTAAGTTCGTTTATTAGTTTTCCACTAGTAACTGCTTTAATAAAATTAATATGCATTTGTATTATTTGTTTACCTTCTTTATCCCCAATCCTTACATGTTCTATCATCTCTTCTTTGTTTAGGGTTTTGCCACCCCCAATAGATAGCTTGACTGTTGAAGGACTTGCATTTAGCCGCATAATAACTAGTTCTTTTATCTTTTCATTAGTTTCTTCTTTAGAATCTTCTTGTTCGCTCATATTATCTCTAACTCCTGAAGGGCTTTTAAAATTTTCTGTCCTAAAATGCTATTGCTACTTATCTCAAAAAAAGAGGTATTCCAGTTATAAGGCTTTTTATCTATAATAACAATAATGTCCTCCCTTAATGCATCAGGTACATTTGCATAAATTTTCAAGAATTTAGCTCTTTTATCTTCCATAGTAACACTCCCTCTTTAATGATACTTATATACATTTACTCTTTAATAATTTATCGAAAACCATCATCAACAAAAATAAGTTCTTCTTATTCATTTTTTCCTCAGCTTAATCTCCCCTTTCTTTGATTTGGGGAATGGTGTGGGGATTGTTTAGGCATTTAAGGATTATTGTGATTTCTTTGCAGAGTGAGTTTGAGCAATAAAAGAAACAGCTTATATGCCCGCAGGTTTAAATGCGGCCTTAATAGCTGCGTTTATCCTATCTTCTAAAGGTTTAGTTGGTGTCCTAAATGAAAAAAGGTCTATTGCTATTGAATCTATTTCTGTGCCTCCACTATTAAAAAGCATAGAAGAGGGCGTGCTTTCAGCTCGAAGCATAAGACCAATATCTTCAGTTGACATAGCATACCCCATCTGTACATTTTGTATATGAGAAAGTGTAGGGTCGCAAAGACTAAGATAAAAAGCATTTCTTTGGAGGAAATCCATTATGGCCCCATATGCTTTATGCATGTTAGCCCCCATATCTCCTCGAGGCGCGTTGTGTTCTCTTTCCAAAGTGGATCCACGATAGATTTGAATTCTTCCGCAATATTCTGGTGTTGGCATTTTAATTTTTTCAGAATAAGGTTTCTGGTACCCATCACCTCAAAAGGATATTCCCCATGGTTATTTAAAGGTTTTTCTTTATCTTTCAGAATAATAATCCTTAAAAACTTCAAGAAGAATGAATAATGTAGACAAAATGAGCAGAAGAAGAATTCAAGAAAGTGATTGAATGCGCCTTGGGGGATTTCTTAAGGAGAGCCACTATGAAAGGATCTATTTGGAAAAGGAACGAATCCGCAGAAGAGGTCACAAGGGGATCAAGGGACTTGTTTTGGGCAGCGGGATTGCTTTTGGGTTGACTATTGCATCAACATTGGTGACAGGAAGTGTATCTCAGAATTATTATTTGAAGTCAGAGCTTTATTGTCATGGGTTTTCTGTTAATGTAGAAGAGGATAAAAGAAATTATAACCTTTCTGAGAAGTATGGAATTGCCTGTTTGTATCTTTTTGGGGCTGCGTGTGCTAGTGGGTTTGTAGTGATGATGGCAGAATGTGCACTTAGAGATGCCCAAGAACAAAGAGCATGATAAGAAGTCATGCAGGTAGATGATTAAAATTAAGATTAAACCTTTTTCTTTTGGCGGAGTGAGTTCGAGCGAAGTGAATCGGACTTTAACCATAAATCTTAATAACTCTTGTTCTTTTAATTGATCATGGAAGATATTACAAAGCAAATTTCTGGTTTCGCAAAAGTAAGCCCACATGGCACATTATCTGGAATTATAAAAAAGAGATTAAACAATCAACAATCTAGGATAAGAAAGGATTATTGGGGAGTTACAGATATTTGTAATCCATTACAAACCTATTTTAGAATAAAATATCCAGAAATATACAAAGATTCTGTAGAAACAAAGAAGAAATTTTCATTGGGAAATAAACAACATAATATACTTCAAAAAAAGCTAGAAACAATAAATGGATTTGTAGATCGAGAAATAATCCTTGATGGAAGATTATTAGGAATTCCATTAAAAGGAAGAGCTGATGCAAAAATAGGTACTTCTATATGGGAAATAAAATCAAAAGAAGCTTTACCTAAAGATATAAGTGAATTATTAAAAAATTATCCACAAGATATTGAACAAGTGTGTTTTTATTCTTTAATTGACCCAGAGTATCCAAAAGAAAATATCCTGATTACTACAACACACTCTAATTCAGAGGAGTGCAAGGCATATAAAATAAAAATAATGGACCTAGGAAAAATAAAAGCTCTTGCTTTAACAAGAATTGAAAAGTTAAACAAGTGGTTGGACGAAGGAAAATTACCTTCTCTATCATTCAAATGCAGATATTGCAATGATGATTGCACAATTAAAGATGCGAAACTTTGCTCTTTTTTCGAAAACGAACCGCTATCTTGTGAAGTTGAAGATTTTATAAAAATAGAAGAAGCTCCGGAAATAGAAGAAAACTTGAAAAAGATAAGCATTTTCAAATCTGAAGCAATACCAATATTTTTATTTAACCTAATAACTCCAAGACAGTATATTCTCAAAGAATCTTGCGATTTGGAAGAAGAACCCTTTGATAATTCTTATAAAACAGAACATAAACAATTAATTCAAGATGTATTATATGAAGAAGGCAAAATCATTAACAATGAAGAATTAAAAAAGCTGAAAGAATTACAAAAAATTAAAGAATTATATCAAGGAAGAAATTCTTTTATTAAATTAGATTTAAATGGAGAAGAGAAAATATGCCCTCTTTTAATTCATATTAGCCAAAGTACATATTCTAATGCATTACAAAATGTTTCTCCTTATAAAAAAGGAGAATTGGGATTACAATGTTTAAATAATGGGGTAAATCAAGGTTATTTAATTGCATATTTTCCTGAACAAAATCACGAGGTAAGGGTTTTTGAAATCAGTTATGATTTTGAAAAAGGAACCCTAAACAAAATAAAAAAAATTGTTGAAATTCTTAAAAATAAAGATAAAGACAAATTAAATGAATTGCCAAGATGCCCAGATTTCATGTGTAAAGCTTGTGCTTATCAAAATATCTGCCCAGAATAAATGGTTTTTAGGATTTTTTCTTTTCTTTTTTAGGATGCCCAGAACATACATTTCTTATTATTAAGTGATTACAGAAGAAAGATTTATAAATAGAGAATGTTAAAGGGATTAATGGGATCGTTTACAGATGGTTTAAATTTAGGACTTGTAGGTAATCTTGCAGTTTGTAATGTTGTAGCAGACACACAACCAAAAGACGTTAGGTTTTTGGGCGTTGTTCATGATCTTTCAGATGGAAATGATAATGGGGACCCTTCAATTGTTTTAAAATTTTATGAGATGTTTAGACATAACAAACCAAGTGCCCATAATGTAGATCTTTTAAGAAGCAGAAATTTTTTAGAAGATGTTTTGAGATCTAGTGGCAGAAATGGTTTTAACAGAGCATCTGGATTGGGCTTTGCTATTGTTTCTGATCATGCAGATATGGTTAATGCAGTAAGATGGAGCCTTAAATATCCCACTGTCCCAATTAATACTTTATGGGTTTATGACGGAACGTCCAGAGTGTACAAGATGCAGAGTATTGATTCTGAAGGTTCTTTTTGTAGAGGAGAAAGGGCAATTGTGGATTGTGAAAGTGCTGCCTGGGATATTTATCTTGGTTCTCCTAGAAGAGACGATGACAAAAAAGCATATCTAAACTATCATCTTCCAGATGGTGAGCTAGTTGATGCTGTTATCCATCCTAAATATTAGTGCAAATCAACGTAATAGTAATACTTGTCCCCAGAACAAGATGCTCCTGTTTTGTAGCCTTTTTTATTTAGAAGAATGATAAAATTTCGGATGCTGGGGTCTAGTTCAGGGATTATTTCTTTTGTAAGATCTTGCATAATTTGAAAAGAGGGGGGAGTTTAAAGGGTTTTGGAAAGAAGGGGGAGCGAGCTCGAGCAGAGAGAGCAGAGTGTAACAAAATTATCAGTTTAAACACAAGAAGAAATTATGCCCTTGGAAGGTTAAGTCCTGGGCGACATCGTGCATAGTCTGTATCACCATCAAGTCTTATTTTATAAACATATACTGTATCAGTTGTTTCAATTCCAAACTCTTTAAGAACAGCACGAGTTGCTACCTCACCTAGCCCCATAACATCTGAAATAAGGGTATGTGTATCCTGAAGAATATCCTTTAAGTCAGGACTAAGATTGCGTTTGGTATCAAATTCTTTTCTTTCAGTTACTTTTGCCCGCAATCCTCCCTGGATTAATTCTCTCTGAACTGTTTCTGGTTCTAGAAAATACCCTCCTGTAAAACCCCAAACAAGGTTTGCGTGTGAAACTGAATCAAATGTGAGCATTTTAATCAATTTCTAAAAGAAAATTCACTTTTTAAACGTTTCCATTTATAACTACTTTATAGAGACAAAGAAAATGATGTAACTTATCTTTACTGATTATATCTGATATCGATGATGGTTCAATCTCATTTTTTCCTCAGCTTAATCTCCCCTCTCCTCGCCTCAACTTAAAATTAAAAGTCCTTTGGATTTGCCCAATCTCTTCTTTCTACAAAAGCATTTATTCTGTCATGAACAGATTTGGGAGTCCATTTCTTTACATTAGCATAACTTTTTTCAATTTTTTGGGGATCAGTTACTCCTGCAAAGAATTTTGCAGTAATTGCTCCCAATGTTCTATTTAAAAAAATAGGATTTGCTACTAGAACATAATCTTCACCAAAGTCACATATCTCTGGATGCAATAATGCAACAGCAACAAGAAAATCACTTGAAACAGCATCTCTATCAAACATACCACTTTCATCTATAACTGCTTTTTTTAAAGACGAAAAAGTATTATATTTTTCAATTAAGCTTTTTCCTTCACTTAAACCAGGCCAATATAATCGTCTTGTCACACAAATATCTGAAACCAATTGTGGTTCTCTTATTCCTTCAACTTGTCCTTGTGAGCAAAAATAATTTTCTTTGTCTAAAACACCAAGTACTTGTCGTAAAGCATGATTCTTTTGATTTCTATTCAGTAAAGGATAAACAGATCCCACAGCATTCCATAATTCAATTGGAATCGCTTCATACGGACCACCAGCAATAGCAGTAATCCACTCATTTTTTCCATAAGCCTTCTCCAAGCTATCATGATATTTTTCAAAAATCATTCCAATAGCTCTGTCTGGGTCTTTTCTTAATACATGAACAAAAGGTTCAATGTCAGTAAGTGCTACAAGATGGTGTTTATCTGTTTCTGTTTCTATTCCTCTGACAACTTCTTGCGCTATTCTTTCAGATCTAGACTCTACAGATTCTTGTTGCAAGTTATCAATTAGTTGATCTATAGTTTCTGGAACTGCAAATGGTTTTGCTAGTTTTTTTCTTTCCATAATAATTCAGAATAAGGTTTCTGGTGACCATCACCACAAAAAACAGACCTGATTAGGATATTTAAACCTTTTTCCTCAGCTTAATTTCCCCTCTCTTCGCTTCCGCCTCAAGCTCGTCTCCTTCTTTGAAACCTGATTCATTTATGAAACCTTCAGGAATAACTACAACGAATTTATGATAAATCTTACTTTGTTTTTTATCCGATACTTGTTTTTGAAGCTTCATATATATTACAACTTACAGAGATATTTAAGCATTTTGGTACCCACCACTTTAAAGTTAATAATTGGGTACCCAAATATTTATAAGTCTGGGTACCCAAGAAAATGCATGGAAGTTTGTTATGATTGGGAGATGCTTGGTTTAGGTATGTTTGTGATGCTGGTTATATATTTTATAATCCATGTAGTTTGGGGGATGATAAAGAATAAAAGTATTTAAAAAATGGGAAAATTAATCAAAAAATTTTGTCCAAAATAAATACCCCCATGCAAGAATCATGCCTAAAACTAAAAAAACCATCTGAACCAAAGAACCAGCATTACAAGATAAAACAAATTGCCACCAAATTTCAAATAATAAGATAATTAGACTACTAAAAATCAAATAGAAATAACTAATCTTTTTGGAAGGCCAGTAAAGTTTTCCACAAGATAAATACTCTCCTAATGCCTGGCCTACATAGGCCAAAGAGAATAAAACTAGGGGGGCATAAAATCCAGTAAAAAAATGTTCTATGAATATTCTAGCTCCAAAATTAAAAGGCAATCCTGCCTGTCTATTCAAGGCAAGTAATGCCCCAAAAATTGTTAAAATAATAAGAACAAAAAGAGTAATTATGACCTTAATTTCTTTTTTCATTTTTTTTATTAATCCATCCTCTCAATAGTTGGACGTCTTTCTCCTCTTCTTTTTCGATTTTTGAAAAATCATGTTCTTTACTATAAAAATTAAAGAAAACATAAAAGAAAATAATAATTAATGTTGTACAGGTCAGGTAAAAATACAAATTCCCTTTAAATAAAATAAAGAGAATAGACAGAAATGAAGCAAATAATGAAAAAATGATTAGAGCGCTTGACTTTTTAATTAATTTACTCTCCCCCTTCATCGAGGTCCAAGTAAGTTTTTCTAATTTTTTTAAAACAGCAATTGTTTTTATTTCAAAATTTTCAGTTTCTAAATCCCCTAACAACTCTTGGTCTAATTTAAACCAATGAACTGCAGGCATATCAACCGCAAAATATTTTAGTAATATTACAATTGAAATAATTTGGGGGATTATTGGAAGTAATATTAAAATATTACTAAAAAGATTAGTAGAATAAAGCGTAATAGATAATATTGGTAAAAATGTTGAAATAAGCAATAGAAAATCTATCTTCCCTTTAGCTTTTCTTTCTCTAACATCGTACATGTGCTGATAAGAACTCCAGAATAGAGGGAGATTTTCCTTTAATCTCTTAATTTTTTCATTTCGATTCATTATTTTACACTTTCCTCAACAATTTTACTTCTAAAATAATTCTCAGTATCTTTATCAATGAAATAAACATAAACCCCTTTATGTGCTCGAGATAATAAAACTCGGTAAACATTTTTTAGGTGTTTTAATAGTTCTTTATTATCTCTCTTTACTTCGGTATCATAAGAGTTCTCGGGTTTGGCTTCCCAACTTCCTTTTTCTTTATTATAGGCTAGATCTTTTCCAAAAATCACCCCAATATAATCAAATTCAAATCCCTGGGCTGTGTAAACGGTTCCAACTTGTTGCATCCCAGAGTCATCTGTTGCCCACTTCCAAAATTCATCCTTTTTCTCCCAAGGCATTTCAAATGTTCCAATTTTAATATCATTCACCAGAGTTCCATCCATTTTAGGAGCACTCCAAGGCCAGCAAAAGCCAGTAACGATTCTAGCGCAGTTTTTCTTTTGCTTATTCTTTTCATCTATAGTTTTTCTTAATTCATTTGGATCAGAGAGAATGTTGAATTCCATTTTTTCATCTTTTTGAAGAAGAAGGTCATTTTTTTCTTTTATTTCTAACACATCTTCTAGCCATTGAAGATAAGAATCAGACCCCCCACACCTAAATTGTGTTTTTAATTCATATTCAAATATGCTCCTTTCTTGAACTCCCAACTTTTCAGCAGTTTCCCTTATTAATTTTATATTTCCTATTTCTTTTGGTCTTACAATCTGATGTTCATCAATAAAGAAAATTAAAAGTTGGGCAGCTTTGATCAATTCTTCAATTTGTGGAACTTCTGTTCTTTGAACTTTTGGTGTATATCTGCTTTCGCTAGTTTTCCTTATTCTATGTGCCTCATCACAAATTAATACCTCTATTTCATTTTCCTTGTGGTTTGCAAAACTATTGAAAAATTTAAAGAAACTAGAAGATCGAGTGCCCAAGACTTTTCTTAACGTATTTGTAAATGCTGAAGAACCAGTGGCATGATAAACCTTCTTCCCATTTCTTAGTAATTCACCCATAACCTCCAATGCAATAACAGACTTTCCCGTTCCTGGTCCGCCTTTAACAATTATTATTGATTTTTCACTAAGTTTAGAAAGTTTTTTTGCTTTGTGCATTATTGTGTTGTATGGGGTTATTTGCTCATCAATTAAGTTAAAAATTTGTTGTTTGTGAATCATATCTCTTGTATGGTCCAGCAATCTTTTAGAAGGTCTTAGTATGCTATGTGTAAATCTGCCGAAAACTTCTAAACCGTCTCCTTTATTTAGTCTTTCTTTAAAATAATTCCCTAATTCTTTTATATCCTCTCGAGAAAATAAGGGATATTTCTCAATTGCTTTATGAAATTTAGTTGAATAAAGAACTTCTTTTTCACCCTTTTTATAATTATGGCAATATGCGCATGCACTAAGAAATATTTTTGGAGTTTCTTCAAAGACACCCATAAAATCTTTAAGATAGTAATAATAACCCTCTACTTGTAGAGAAGGATGTGGTGTTTCTTGAAATCTGCCAAACTTAACCAAAACATTACCTTCATTTTCAGAATCTTTGACATTATTATTAGACCATTGCTTTAATTCTATAACAACTATATTATCTGAACCACCATTATCAACACCAAAAAGAATAACATCAATTCTTTTTGCAGAATAGGGCAATTCATATTCAATAATTATTTTATTCTTAAGCAATTTAGATTCTTCTAAAACATCTTTTAAGACTCTTAAAGAATTATCCCATGACCTAAACTCGGATTTATTAACGGATTTTTTGTAATATTCTCTGAATTTATCTGCTATTTTTTCAGCAATAGAATTATTTACAATATCTTTTTTGAATTCTTGGACTGTTCCTTCGTATAGTCTCATTTTTAATTAAACTTCGCTTTTCAACCAAATTTTTCAAATTTGATCTTTCCATCTTTATTAACAATCTTCTGTATACTCATTTCGGCTTCCTTGAGTTCTTTGTCACAAAATTTTAGTAATTCTGCCCCTTCTTTGAATCTTTCTATCTTTCCTTTTAATGGAAGACCTTCCTCTTCAAGCGAAGATGCAATCTCCTCTATCCTTTCCAATGCTTCTTCAAAAGATTTCTTTTTCATTTTTGTTTTTTATTGTTGAACATATTTCTCCATCTTTAACAATTGTAGATATGGTGTCGCCGGACTTTATATTCTTTATGCTTGAAATAACTTTACCTTCTTTTATGGTTATGCTATACCCTCTCTTTAATACAGAAAAAGGGCTTAATGCATCTAATTTTTCAGTTGATCCTTTTAATTTTATTTTCAAAATTCTGATATTATCTCTCGATATCTTTATAAGATTAAGACTCATTTCATCTAATCGTTGTTTAGTTTCTTCTATCAAACTCATTGGTCTTCTGAAAAAGGATCTATCTTTGACATTACTAACTTGTTTTTTGTAGGATCGAAGGGTATTTTTAAGTTCCATACACAATCTATTTTGCAAATTATCAAGTGAATCATAAATTTCTATTTCATTAGGCACTACAAGTTCGGAAGCAACCGAAGGGGTTGGCGCTCTTTTATCAGCTACAAAATCGGCAATGGTGTAATCGGTTTCATGGCCTATTGCTGAAACTATGGGGATTTTTGAATTAAATATCTCTCTTGCAACAATTTCTTCGTTGAAAGGCCATAAATCTTCAAAAGAACCACCTCCTCTTGCAACAATTATAACATCCACAAATAACTGGTTCAGTATTCTTATACCTTGGGTTATCCCATATTTTGCATCATCACCCTGAACTGCTGAAGGGAAAATTACAAGTTTAATATGGGGGTATCTCCTTTTTACAACCTTAATGATGTCATGAATTACAGATCCTTCTGTAGATGTAACAACACCAATAATCTGGGGATATTTGGGAATTGGCCTTTTATGTTCTTCTTTGAAAAGCCCTTCTTTTTCTAATTTCGCTTTTATTTGTAAGAATTTAAGATATAATTCGCCCTTCCCCGCTAAATGCATCTCTTCAATAATTATCTGATAGGTTCCTCTCGGTTTGTAAACTTCCAAACTTCCCCTAATAAGTACTTTCATGCCATCTTCTGGAATGAATTCCAGGTATTGGTTTGCTCTTTGAAACATAGCACAACCAAGTATCGAACTTTCATCTTTTAAATTGAAGTACATATGGGCCTTACTAGAATTTCTAAAATTTGATATCTCGCCTTTGATCCATATATTCTGAAGATTCTCATTTTGTTCTATCAAATTTTTAATACAAATAGTTATTTCATCAACAGAATAAACTTTTGTTTCTGGTTTGATTTCTACCATAATCTCTTATATTCCAAGAATATAAAATCCTTTCTATCTCCCTTCACACCAATCACAGCTATCCTTCGGACACCTTGAATTTGACAACTTTATTGCTTAAAAATATTTTCTGTTTTTTTAGTATTCTCTTCGTTGGATAAGACCTAATTTTAATTTATAATTAAATATTTCTCTATAATAATCTTCCCCTTTATTCTTTCTCCAAAATTCAGACATTTTTTTTCTGTATTCATTCCATGTTCTATCTTCCTTATGTAAAAATTCATGATCCCCCACAAACATTACTTTCAAATTTTCTCTTCTATTATCTTTATGATTAAAATTAATATGGTGGACTTCTACTTCAGAAAGTTCACAATTATTCTTTTCACAAAATTCAGAAATTTTTTCTGAAATTAAAAATCTATGGTATGCTACTTTAAATGGCTCTATTTTTATAAGAAGATATCCTGTCTCACTTATATAATATTTATCTTGATACTTAAATTTTCTTTTAAAAAGCTCATAATCATCATTATCAAAAATATAATCCTCTTTTCCCCGTATTGAAACAGAAATTGATTTATTTTTTTCAAAATCTTCTTCATTCTTCAAAAGTTTTCGAGTAATAAATCTTCCTTCAGAATCAAATTCCATAACCATGTTTATTCTTCCCCCACATTCTCACACCACTCACACCCCTTCTTCGGACACTCCCCATTCAACAACTCTAGGGCATCTTTCCAAACTTTCTCAACAATCTTGATATTAACTTCCATCTTAATAAGATTTGTATTGAACAGAACTTCTCCTGTCTCTAAAACTTCTTTTGGATGATAAAATAACAGGAAGAAATGGTCACCTGTTTCGTAGCCATTTTTTCGCAATAAAAAATTGTAAATATTCTGTTGTAATCTATAATGCTCTGCAGTATCTTCTTTTAATGGAAAACCTCTTGTCTTGTAATCTAAAACAATTAACTTTTTTCCATCAACTAAAATATTATCAACTGCTCCATGAAGTTCATTTCCTTGTTCATCTTTCCAGGAAATTCCTTTAAAATTGCTTCTCCAAACTTTTAACAGAGACTTATTACTGAATAACTTCATATGTTTGCAATGAACATGATCTCTTATTTCTGGAGGTAAAATTCCTTGTTCCATAAATTTATCAAAATGTTTCTTTAGAATTCCATCCATGCCATTTGGAAGGCTTGGAAATATGCCTGCTGGCCTTTTCCAGACATTATGTTGGGTAAGCCAGAAACATCTTGGGCATTCTTTCATGAGATTCAGGCTTGAAGGTGATAATTTGAATGTTTGTGTCATTTTAAATGTTTTTTTACTCTTTCTGGGATTGGAATATTATATTTTTTTAATAATTCTACACCCTGAATATAACTTAACCATTTATGATTCTTATAATGAATTTCATCATGAATATTTTTATCAATTTTTATTAGGTTGTAATAATCGTTATTCCTTCTATCTCCATCTATATGATGTACATTAAATAAGTTAGTGTATACTCTTTCTTGAGAATTTTTTTCATACCACCATACATGGAATGATTTATTTTTATCCCAAGAACAAATTTCATATCCATCTTGATTAAGCAAAACTTTAATCCGCTGTTTATTCAAAAAAGGTTGAGTCATTAATTTTTTTGTTTTTTCTATTTCGAGTTCTATTTTAGATCTATCTTCATTTGCTTCTTTAAGCTTTTTATTATTTTCTTCTATCAAGATATCGATCTTTTGTTTGTCAATCATAAACTCGTTATGTAATTCTTCAGCACGTTGGTTATACCTCATTCTTATTTTATCAATCTCTTTATCAAGTGCCTTTTTTGCCTCAAGATTAGCATTTTTTTTCTTTTCATGAATTTTTTTTATTTCAGTTTGTTCTTTCTCTTTTAAATTTGATAGACCTTTATCAAATTCTTCTTTTTTGTTTAAATAATTTTTTTCTAATTTTATAATTTCTTTTTTTGATTTATTAATAGAATTCTTCAAAGATTGTTTTTCTTTTCTTAAATTATCTATAACTTTTTCTTCATTTTGTCGTTTGTGCTCTGCGTCTTTCGTTTTTCCTTCTTCTTCTTTTCTTTTATAAACTGCAAAATACCAAACACCTATTGAAACTATCAAGATAATTGCACCAATTATAATCAAATAAGCCCACCATGACGGAGGTTTTGGTTTACAATTATTATTTTTCCCAATTCCATATTTACATTCTGTTTCACAAAAATAAGGTTCGTTTACTTTACTTCCAGAGATATCACAACAAAGATTATTTTTAGTTAGTTGAGACTTGCACTCCCATTCACACATATATGGCTCTCTAACTTCTTTAGTGGAGGGTTTTAGGCAGATTGCATCGTTGCAATTTTTTAAACCATCGGGGCATGGAACCGGATCTTCATGTCCACAAAAACCCGCTATGTTACAAATTTGTGAACCACATTTTTCATCATCAGAAAGAGGGTTACAAACTGCACCATCATCTAAACATTGTTGGTTTTCACATATCATACAAACATCTCTGGATTTAGTAACCATTTCATTTTTTAAAGTAATTATTTTTGGATCAGTAATTACATATTTTATGCTTGCAGGGTCAATTTGACCATTCCCCAAGTCCGGGCAAGTTGCAGTTATAGGGTCGGAGTAAGAATACTGACTAACTGAAACAACAGTTTGATATTCTCGTTTAGATGAACCAAAAGCATTGCCCCAAGTGAGAGAATAGCTTAAATTTAGCGTTATATCTTCATTTAGTGGATTATAAACTTTGAAAGAAGCGTAACTACACCCTTCAATATTCATCATACCTCCAGAAAAATTGGTAAATTCCAAAGGAACACCAAAATAAGCCCCCCTAGAAGTATAAAGCCCAAGTTCTAATTCTTGATAAGATTCCTTTTCAGTATATTGGCATGCGTTAACAAAAGAAATAGCTAAAATTAAGAATAAGAAACAAAACAATATCTTGGTTAATTTCTTCATGAAATCTCTAGAGAGAAGAGATATAAAAGAGTTTTGGTTAAAGAAAATTTATTCCTTTCTCAACTTATCTACTTCCTGAATCAGCTCCTTCCAGCCTCTCACTCGAACAATGTTTTCGTGCTTAAGATTCTGGTTCCAGTTTTGATTGAATAACAACACTTTTATGCCTTTTTCTGCACAAGCCAAAGCAGTATCAACAAAATCTTCAACAAACACATCAATTTTTAATTTTTTACAGACATCTGCCTTACTATCTGCATGATTATACATCCCAGAATGTACAACCTTGATTTTATCTGTTTTAAGATGATATTTTATCCAAGCTTCTACTTTTTTCTTAAATTTTTCTGGCCTTGCAGTTATTATAAAAAGTTCATCACCTTTTTCCAATAAATAATTAATTGATTCTAATGCACCCTGAATTGGTTTAAGATCTTCAATTTTAATTTTTTCATGAAATTCATTATTCATACTCTTAATTAATTCATCCCCGGTTATGCCAAAAACTAGCCACCAATCATTTTCTTTAAATTGCTCTCTTAAAAAATTCTTTCCAGTTTTGTGATTATACCATCTCAAAAATGCTTCTAAACAATCAGCAATAACATCATCTAAGTCTAGTCCAATTTTCATTTTTTAACATCCTCGCTTTATAGGGATCAGTTTGATAAATATAAAACCCTTTCGCCCCCTTCATGCCACTGATTCTTTTAAGAAAGAGAAAACGAAACATTTAAATCTATAAAAGGATTATATAAAACATAGGGAAACAGACCCTGACGAAACCTATGCTTGACATAGTTAGTAGGATTGACGGGCCTACTTACCCTATGTGTTCTAGGAATTTAGACAGATTTATTTAGATAATTTAATCTTTCTATATTTAATAAAGTATCAAGAACTAAGCTCATCCGATACTCTGGACTATCTTTTTTTAATTCACTCTCTTTTACAATTTTAGTGTTTGCTCCATCAATAATCTTAACTAGTTTTTCAAAATTAACATATTGCCTGTTATCCACTGAAATAAAAATTAAACAATTATTATGCTCCTTCAAAAACCCCAAAATATCAGAATATATTTCTGGGGTTTCTGTCACCTTTTTGATTTTTTTCTTAAGGATATAAGATAAAACTTGGTTTCTTTCAATTACCCTCTTTATAGAATGAATATAAGCAGATTTGTATTTTAATTCCCTATAATGGGAAAATTTAGTGATATTTTTAAGAAAATCATTAATTTTAGAAATTTCAATAATCATGTATCCTAAAAAATTTTCAGAATAATCAATAAAAATATAATAATCAAATTGTTTTTGCCCCATTTTACATTTAGAGAAGAGAGATATAAAAGAGTTTCTATCTCAATAGAAACCACAGAACTAATTGTAGACTAATACTTCTTGTCTGGGTGTTTTATGCCCCAAGTCCAAAGTAAGAGGGATTTGAACATTGACCTCTTTATCTTCTTTCTTGAATGTTATCATAAGTAAAACATAAACATGATTGGTTTTATAGTTTACAGACATTTTCATGCTTTTAATGTTCTTCAAGATGTTTTTGTCTATTCCTAAGTTCTCACTCGCATCCATAATCTCTATACCACAAACAAGATTTTCATGATTTACATCTAAAACAAAATCCCCTATATCTATAGAAGCTTTTACTTTCTCCTCATTCGATATAAAGAGTATATCGCTATTTTCATCGTAATCTATTGTTTTAATTGGTTTTGCCATTTTCTATTGCTATTCCAAGCACTTATAACTTTTAAACCTTTTGAATTTATTTCAATAATAATCTCTGTGATAACAACTAAAGAATATTTTTTGCTCATCTTGAACCAAAGCTTAAATCTATTCAGTTCTTTTCCTCTTTCAATTTTTTCTAATTTGTCGGTTTGAGACAAAAAGTTTCTTACCATCCCCTCATTTATGGGTCTTTCTTTAGTCCTTTTATAAAAATGAGGATCAAAAATGACCCCATTTTGATTTAATTCTTCAAGAAAACTTTTAACCTCATTTAATTCCATTTTGCCTTCCTATTTTCTATAAGAAGATTATTATTTCAATTCTTTTAAGAGTTTCGCTCTAAAGAATCAAACCCTTTTAAAAAGATTATGAAGAGTCTGGATAAACAAGAGCTTCTAAATTGATAGGAATACCAAAAAATGTTATTCTATCAGTATCTCCACTTACCCTGGTTTTATTGGGAATACTTTCCATGCTACTTACGCCTTTTAAAGTGTCTCCTTCATCTGTTATTAAATCCAGTTTGTAATAGCTTGGACCCCAGAAGGTACTTCTAACATTATTCACAGTTCCTGAAACTCTTCCCGTATGACAATTATAACCACATGCAGTAGCTAATAAAGCAACATAAATTGGAATCTGATACCATTTCATGATTTTAAGACTAAGAATTAATATTTAAGTATTATTGTGATTAGAGAATATAAAATAAAATTCTTTCTATATTCCAAGACTGCGAAGTACAACACGCTAAAAATTCAGAAGAATTTTGACGTGCCAAAAATCATAAGATGATTTTTTAGCATTGTCAAAGAAACCTTTCTAGCAAAATATTACAATAATCCTTTTAAGTATTAAAGGAATCAAAAAAGATGGGAAAAAAACAAAATGTTGCAGATGTTGCAAGCGGCTCAACTAAAAAAAGCAAGCTGAGACAAAATTTAGAAGTGCTCGCATTTTTGCTTTGCCCAGGTACACTTATAAAATTCTCAATAGATACTATTCGTGAGCAACCAAATATGCCTAAACAAGATAAAATATTATATTATGGGGGGATAATGTCTATTATCGAACTATATAAAATTGGAATAGAGCTTTATGTTGGTTATCAATTAGCAAGGTATATCTCCCCACATATTCACTAAATAAATTCTTAATTACAACACTTACTCTTTAGCCCAATAATGCTTAAAAGAGCAATAAATCTAAAAAAATATGGCTTGGAAACAATCTCAACAAGGTATTTATTTTAAGACACAGTTCATATATCAAGATTCTCCTAAAGGGCCAGCTATTCAAGTAAGCTCATCAAATCACCTGCCTCTTGAACGCCTGCCTTCTGGCGAGTTAGGAATACATACCCAAATAAAAGAAGGCGATGTTTCAAGAACAAGAATCGTTATTACGCCCTATGAATCCCGTGTTTTTGTTACTGATGTTGACATACCCTATCAAAATTCAAGATTACGCTCCATGGCAAGACAAAAAGGAACAATTCGTAAATTGCAAGTTGTTCTAGAAGATAAAACTGTGCAGGCTATGAACATGTTTGTTGGTTTTCCCTCAGTAATGAATGAAAGAATAAGCCTCTTGAGTGGCAGTGTTAGTTATGAGGCTAGCCATTCGCCAAATCTAAACATTTCTAACCTAATGTTAAAAGATACCCGATGCTTTCGAGGTACATTAGAAGGCACCATTCCAAGAGCAGTCAGAGATGAATTCGTAAGGCTAACAGAGGTTTATCCAGCAGCACGCAATGACTTGGAATATTGTGTTGCATTATTATTATCCTAAGTCTTTTTTTGCTGGCCTGCTTTTTTCGCTCAAAGAAAAGTTTAAATTCTAAAGTAAACTTCTTAAAAAATGGAAAGCGATAAAGAAATTCTTGAAAAAGTATATGAAAAAGGAGCAGTTTGGACAGAACCCGAACCCCCAAAAGAATTAATTGAGTTAATTGATAACAAGGATAACAGCAAAAAAATCAAACCATGCAAAGCTCTTGATGTTGGATGTGGTGAAGGATTTTACTCTATTTATTTAGCTAAAAAAGGTTTTGAAGTTACAGGCATTGATATCTCAGAAAATGCTATAAACTTAGCAAAACAAAATGCCATTAAACATGAAATAAAAATTAATTTTATAGCATTAGATGTTGCGGATTTAAGTAAAATAAATAATAAATTTGATTTTGTATTTGAATGGGCTCTTTTACATCACATAATTCCTGAACAAAGACAAGAATATGTAAAAAATATTAAAAGAATTTTGAATAAAGGAGGAAAATACTTATCAATTTGTTTTAATAGTCAAAATCCTGATTTCGGAGCGAAGGGGGAAACCTTAAGGATAATTCCTGAAGGATCTGCAATGCCAGCAGGAACAAAATTATACTACTCTTCATTTGAAGAAATAAAGCAATTATTTGAACCTTATTTTAAGATAATTGAATCCAAGTTAATACAAATAACTACTGGAAATAAACCACACATTGTAAATTATTTTTTTATGGAGAATTTATAAAAAATAAAACCCTTTCGCTCAAAGTTAAACATTAACAACAACTTCTTAAAGGCTAGGTGTTTGAGCTAATTTTTCTCTAAGAGACTTATAAACCCTGCTAATATCATCAGGTTTTAGAAATGAACATGCCCGTGAATCATGTATTACTCCTGCTGTTAATTGCTCAACTGTTGAATATACAGGATAAAACTGACACCCTGGTTGATCTTGTTCCCTAATCTCGCGTATGGCTTCTTCTCTTATGAAGTGAGCACCAAATACAGTAGCTTCCAGAGGAGATTCACCAGGCTGTGCAACTGCATCAGTTGTATATCTAACAATAAAAATCTCAGTATCATTCGGCAGGTCTAATGGCGCTTCTCGAACTGCAGGTTCTTTCCCTAAAGATATGCCTAAAATTCTTCGCATTTTAATCTTTATTCCAGGTTTTTGAGTTTTTAAGGATTATTGCCTTTTATTAGATAAATTACTTTCTATTATTCCTGAAAAAACCTAAGCTTTTTGGCGTGCCAAAATTCTTTTTACATACCTAAAACTTTTAGCACTAAGAACAAAGGCCAGATAATTGCTTTTAAAAATCCTAAAACACCTTGCCAGAAAGTTGTAGCTTGGCCAATATAATAAATTGCTGTGCCTAGGAAGCCTAGGAAATAAAAAAAGCCGCTGCATCCTTTACTGCCCTTGAATTTCCAAGTTTTACATTCACAATTTTGGTTGTTTTTTTCTTGATTAATTTTTCTTTTTTTTGCCATGATTATTTAGGGAGAATGAATATTAAAGGCTTTCGATTTTCTTCCAGAAATTTAAACTTTTTCTAAAACTAAGAATTAGGAAAAAGTTTGTTTTTTAATGAACAAAAGAAAGAACACTCTTTTACTTCACCCTTTAAACAAACACCACCCTTACAACCTCCCAAACATTCGTATTTTTTAGAAGCTTCATTTGAATTAATTCCCTCTTTTACTTGGCAAGAATATTCTACAAGTATTTTTTGGTTTTCACAAAAATCTCCTTTGATAAATTCTTTTGGTGAAGAAGAAAAGTAAGAATGTGTTGTTCCTTTGATAACTCCTTTAACTTCATAATTATATCCTATATCTGAATCTTGACAAGTGTCTAAGCTGGTGTAATTTAAATGACCTGTCAATCTTATGAAGAAAAAAGATAGTACAAGAACAAGTACAATTCCCATGATTAATACAAACCACTTTTTCATATATTCTCCAAGGTTCTGCTTTTTTTAAATCTTTTCTTGTTTAAAAACAAAACAAAAATACAGAAATAATTTATGCTGCGCGTGCGAATTTATCAATATCTTTTGTATAATATGAAGTAAGAGCAGTCCATTTATCATCTATTCCATGATAAAGGGTTATTATTCCTCTTTTTTCATCAACTACCATTCCTGTAGTAAAAACAGTATTTGGAACATAACCATTTTCTGGCAAAATCTTTCTAAAATCTTCTCGTTCTAGCAAAGTTGGAGTTTTATACAATACAATCCATGGTTTTTTTAAATCAAGAACCATGAATTTAGTGCCATAGTTTGTTTTTCCTTTCTTGTTCCTTGTTGTTTCATGATATGCTGCTAACCAACCATAAGGTCTTTTTACAGGAGGACTCCCTGTTCCAGTTACTTCATCTCCTTCACTTGTTATTAATCTATGGCTCTGCCCCCAATGTACAAGATCAGGAGAAAAAGAAACACCTACACCTGGTCTACTTACATCTGGATGTGCATCTGGCCTTACAAGTGCAGCATATAATTTCTGTCCCTTTCTTATAATTTCTGTTCCTGCAGGGCTTGCAATTTTTTCTGAAAATAAAGCACCATCTTTTCCTTGACTCCCTGGATGAGGAGTATCTCCCCTGATAACCCTTTCTAAACTTAAAGGATTTTTTATATCCCTGGTTTTTAAAAGAGAAGTACAAACTCCAGAATCCCTGTGCGGTGTAACATAAGTCACAAAATAACCTTTCTTTCTTATATATGTTATTCTTACATCTTCTAATCCAAACCTCTCAAATTCCCAGCAAGGAGATATTGCAGGTTCTTGACGCATTTCAGATATTTCTCCATCTTCATTTAATAAAACCATCCTAGGCAATGAAATATGCCTTAATCTTGTTGGCCCTTGTTTTGGAACAACATGCTTTTTGTAAACTTTTTTAAGACCTTTTCTATCAGTAATATCATAATCAATTTCAAGAGGAGCACATTCTTGATTTTTTATATGAAAAAAAGGAAGTAAAACTTTTCCGCATATTCTCCTTTTAGGAGTTTCAGCAACTCTTACAAATAAAACTGTTTCCAAACCATTGGCAGTCTCTACAGTTGCAACTCCAGGATTAAATGCACCAACAACTCTAAAATCTTTTCGTGTTGGTTCGAAATCTTCAGGTGATGCAATTAGTTTTATTTTAAAAGGTTTTGGTGTATCCATTGTATTTTAATTAAAAATTTGAGTATAAAACCCTTTCTATCCAAATATCACAGAAATCTTTATATAAAACTCCTGATTATAGTTATTAGAAGATTTTATTGTTTTATGAAATAATAAGATCTTATTATTTTTTAAGTAAATCTTGGAAGGAGGTATAAAAATGAAAAAAATACTTTTTGGAACTCTTATCGGGTTTTTATTGATTGCAGCAACTATTACAATGGTAATGGCAGCTAAACCAACTGGGTTTTATTCAAATGGTGTAGAAAAAAGTTGGGAGCAATGTTCATGTACCACAATCCAAAGTGGGGAGTTGGAGACAAGCACTGGTGAAACTATAACCACCGGCTATGATAAATGGGGTTATAATTATCAAGCACATATGTTCAATGGAGGATATTGTGATTCTTATCAAAATGCTGCTTGGTGTCAGCCATATGCAGATGTCAAATTGGTAATGAAATGGAATGATAAGTGGTTATCTAATTCAGATTGTGATGAAGATGGATTATTAGACAAGCCTACCAGTTATATCGGAACCGGAGCATGGCAAACAAACCATCAATTTGGAAGTTATGAATTAAATGGAGAAACATGTAAATGGAACTATTTTTTAAAATTAATAGCTGCTCCTGCAGATGCAATAAGAGTCGGTGGAGTCTGGTATTTAGACGATGTTGAGATTGGAGATGTATGGGGGGGACAATTTGTAATGATAGAAGAAGTTTATAATGATCCTTGTGCAGGTTATAAGGGATTATTATCTAACCCACCAGCACCAACAGGATTCGGATTTTACAACTAAAAACCCATTTTTCCTATTTTTTTCTTTTTAAGTTTTATTGCTCCTTTATTATAGAAAAAAAACCCTTTCTATCCAACAAAAAAGAGAACTAAAATAACAATTATCAAGATCAAAAGAAGTATTAAACTGATTATCTGGGAGGATTTTTTTGTTTTTTTCTCTTTTTCTGTCAATGGCCTTAACTTATTCTTATTCTTTTTTTCAAATATTCCCCCGATTATGCTTCCTGCAGCCATTCCAACAATAAAACCAATTGGAAATCCCAAAGAATCTGTTTTTAGTATAGCGTCAAGTATCAAACCAAGAAGCATACCAATTATCATTCCAAAAGACCTTCCTTTATTGACATAATATCCTTTAGGATGTTTTCCTGTTTTATCTTCTGGCTTTTTTGTTTTTATAGCAAATATAGCTAATATCAAGAAAATAATGATTATAATTGTTATAGCCATAATTGCCCATGGAATTGTCATATATCTCTAATTCTTTTTAATATAAAAGAGTTTCTATCAGCATGTGTAATAAAATACTAGGGATTATTTAAAAAAACAAAAACTCCAGAGAATATTTAACTTATCTCTAACACTTTCTATCAGAAAATTTTTCAGAATTAGAGAGATAATTTCAATAATTAGAAGGTCTCTCCTATATTAAATAAAGGCTCTGGAGTATTTAACCCTTTCCATATAAATAATTGCGTAGGTTAGATTGTAGTATTTTAGCAGTTGTCTATTAGAAAACTGCGTTAAAAAAGTCATACAAGTAACACAGTTTTCTATAAAATATTTTTACCTGTGCTGGGGTACAGGCTTAAGACAAGCAGACATATCCCTCATCACAATAATACTTTTAAACAAATCAAGCTATTCTAAAAATGGCATTTTGTGCGAAATGTAAAAATTCTGTAACAGCTGGAGACACTTTCTGTAGACATTGTGGCAGGATGTTAAGCCAAAGTCCAGTTAGTCCGAATATACATCGTGAAGAACCATTTACTACACAGAATACAAGTGCCTTGTCAATTCTTGCCCTAGTTCTTGCCTTTGTTATTCCAATAGTGGGTTTTATTCTCTCGTTTTTTGCATTAGCTGAATTTAGAAAAAATCCAAATCTTAAAGGAAAAGGTTTTGCTTGGGCAGCTTTTTTCTTGCCTTTAGCAATGATAATAATTTTATTAATCGTGGTTTTAATTAGAAGTTTTAGTGGTTAGAGAAAACATTTAAATTCTCTTTTAAATTATAAAATCATGTCAGAATTACATTTACCTGGAAAGAAAAGAGAAATGCGTTACAATATAGACCAGAACACATATGATGAATTTGTAAAAGCTTGTTCTAGAAAAGGACTTGCTCCACAAGTTTTGATTGAAAGGGCAATGAGAAAATTCATTGAAACTGGCCAGATATAATTGTTAATTATGCTTTGAATGCCTAAACACAAAGTTGTCAAAGAAAATTATCTCTCTAATGTTTTAAAACTCTCTCTATTAAAAATATTCTTTCCACTTTTCTTTAATTTCTTCTAGATTTTGTTTCGTCAGATCAAAAACTCTCTCTTCATGTTTATTAAATTCATCCAAAATTTCAAAAAATTCTTCTTCTTTTACAGGGTTGAGATTAAATTCATTGCAAACTTCTTTAATCTCTTCAAGAATTTTATCAATATCTCCTTTTTCGTGAACTACTTTTTCAGCTTCAAAATAATCAAGAATATTTGTTTTAACTAAAGCAAATTCAATTTCTTGATAGATAAAAACAAAAGTTTTAGTTGCTTGAATTTTTCCTTTATTCCATTCAAGAAACTTAAACAACTCCACTGCTTTATCAAAATCTTCTGATTTTATTGGAATTAGAATTTCTTTTCTTCCTTCACTTCCCTTGACATAGCCATATTTCAAAACAATTTCAGGTTTTTTATTGGTGATTCTGACTTTTAAATCAACTTTCTCATTTTTTAGAGTTTCTTTTTTTAAAGCATCAGATAAACTTAATCCAGGTCTAGCAAATAATAAAGTAAACCTATCTTTTTCTTCAACAAACTTAGCTTTTTTTCTAAATTCTTCCAGGGTTTTTTCAAAATTTTCTATTTTTCCGCGAACTTCAACTTCTATCATAAAAAGTTAAAGGAAAAGAATACTTAAGATTTTCTATTGTCGAGCAGACATCATTTGAAGATGTGCTTTCCATCTTGAAATCATTTTTTTATTAAATGCTCTTGCCCGCTCAAGACCTCTTCTTTCTTCTAAAGGATCAACTAATGTAGGATCTGAAGGACTTAAAGAAAGTGCATAGGCATAATAAAAAACAGCAAATTTACGACAATGTACTGAAATATCTATCCAAGAGCATAATTGTGCGTCTTTTGCAGCTTTATCAAAATCTACTGCTGCATTCCGAGCATAATCAAAGGTTTGATATTTCCTAAATAATTCAGCATATACTCTTGCAGCATAATATTTGTGATATAATGCTCTTGCCCCATTCCTTCTCCAGTCTTCTCCAACTTCACTATAATTTCTTGCTGTCTCTTCATCTAGGGGATAATCTGATTTGTCAATTAAAGAGAAAATTGTTTCTTTTTCAACTATGTCATCTAAAGCTAGCATGTCAAAAGACAAGAAAGAAGTTTAAAAACTTAACTTTAGATAAAAGCTAATAAATTCAAGATAGCAGCAAACGCCACCCAAACAAGATAAGGAACTAAAAGCCACATAGATGTTTTATTTATTTTCCTTGTAACAGAAATCATCATCCAGATAGAGGCCCATAAGAAAATTATTTCAATAAACCCCAATAACGGATTTCTTAAGTAAAAGAAAAACAAGCTCCATAAAACATTCAAGACAAGATTTATTCCAAATACTAAAGCTACTTTCTGCCTGTCTTCTTTATTTTTTGAATTTGTCCAGGCAAGATATAAAGAAATTGCAATTAAAACAAATAATGTTGTCCAAGCAATTGGAAAAACAAAATTCGGAGGCGTAATAGAAGGTTTAATCTGTTGATACCACGAGCTAGATGTGCTAGAACTTGTAAACAAACTTCCTATAAAAGCAACTAAAATAACAATTACAAACGATACAATTAATGGAACTATTCTTATCTTTGCCATCTTCTTTTATTCAGAAAAATAGTTTTTTGTTCTTTTAAATTTTTGTTTTTTAAGTGTAAAATCCAAGTTGTTCATAATCAAATCTTTCAAAAAATTTCAAGATATCTTTTGTTTCAATCTCGATATTCCTTCTAATTCCTGTTTTGCTTTTTTCACCCCTACAAGAAAGGAGAGCATCAGAAAATAATCTATGAGAAAGCATTCTACATCTAATAGCACTTTGATGATGTTTTGGAAGGAGATTAGCGTTTTTAGCTGCCTTGCTATAAGCATATGCTGCTTGTATAATCATTGTCCAATTAGGGTTTTCAGGAGTTTTATCACAATAAATTAAAGATTCAAAACTTCTTGCAGCAGCAACTTTCAAACAATATGCTGCCCAGCAGTCATATCTCCAAATCATGTCTGCAGTTCGAGAAACAATATCTGCATTAGTAGGATCTAAAGAGTATTTTCCTTTTAATAATATATCTCGGGCAAATGTCGGACCCTCATTCCATGGAACAAATTTCCTATATTTCCCCTCATATCGTTCTGGCACAATCATCCCAATACATTCACAACCCCTTTAAATAAACTCATGTAATCCTTTATATAAAGAAAATCTTGAGAATTAAATACATTTATAAATCCTTTATTTTTTACTAATTATAAGAAGTAGTTGCACACAGCAGACGAATTCTTAAGAAGAGATAAAATGCATAAGGAGGATTTTTAAAATGCCATATGGCGGTGGTTTTGGACGAGGATTTAAACGATCTTTTGGGCCTAGGACAATGACTAAAATCAAATGTTCTGAATGCGGCAAAGAAGATGAAGTTCCTTTCAAACCAAGAGAAGGCACCCCAGTTTATTGCAGGGAATGTTTTTTCAAGAAAAAAGGAATAACACCAAGAGAGAAAAAAGAAGAAACACCAGAAACAGAAGAAGTCGTTGAGAATCCAGAAGAAACAAAAGAAGAAGAAACACCAGAAGAGAAAGAAGACTAAACTCTTCTAATTTTTAATTAATTTTATTTTTTTATATTTTGTTTTCGAGAACTCTCAAGAAGACTTTGAATATTCTGGTATGATTGATCACAACTTATCTCGCATTGGCAAAGTTTAATCCATCTCCAGGATATATCTTGTGCGGATATTTTTCTTTTGATTCCTTCTAGCAATAATAATGTAAGTTATCAGTCCAGAAAGTATCAAGATGACTGCTCCCAAACCCCAAAAATTCCATGTTGGTTCATCATACTCTTCACCTTCTTTGCAGTCTGATGGGCAATTTTCATTAGTTTCTCCTAATTCGCATCTTGTATTTCCACATATACTTGCAATTGCTCTTAATTCATTTATAAAAAGATTTGCTTTTCCAGAAATGACATTCACAAGCCCAATTTCTATATCATTAACACTATCATCATTTATATCCATCTTTTTTGATTCCCCTGTCTTTAGATTAACCATAAGTGGGTCAGAAAAAATAATTATTGTGACAGAATCATTTGTTACATTCATGAATGCAATCTTATGTTTTTCAGGTGTTGAAGTTGTGCTTCCAGTTAAATTAAAATTTATAATATCTCCTCTGCCTCCTTCAATGTTTATCTTTCTTATCACTACATTTTCTTCAAAACCATTGATCTGCTGTAGATTATTATCAATAGATATATTTTCATTTAATTCGCTCTGATTTGCGTTATTTTCAGAGATGGGACTACTACCGCCACCACCGCCTCCTCCACCACCTCCGTTGTGTGGGGCATTATAATTCACACTAAAAGTTCTGTTTGTTGTGAAGTTTGAGTTTCCTGCAGCATCATTGCATCTTACTCCCCAAACATAGTTTCCATTTGGTATGCTAGAAAGAGTTGTGTTCCAGGAAGTATCATTTTGTGGATATGAATTTGTACTTGCACTAGTCCAAGTTCCGTAGATATTTGTCCATAACTCTAATGTATTTACTTCAATATTATCTGAGCATTTCATCTCAAATGATACTGATGAGCTAGATGAAATATAATTCTCAACAGGGTTTGTTCCAAAAGATGCTACTGGATTAGTTGAATCAATCCAAACAGTATAAGAATCATTCAATGCCATGTTCCTTAAACTATCATTCACATAAACATAAATTTTTTTATTTCCATCTGTTAAATTAGTTAATGCATATGTTCCATTACACCACCCATTATTAACTAATAAGGTTTGATTTCCCTGTTCATCTATGTTAATCAAGCAATGACTTGCTCCAATTCCCGTGTCTATTGCAGAGATATTAAAAATCAAGGAAGTTGAATTTTTCTTTTTTGTTGCGTTTGTGTAAATTGGCAGAGTGATTATTGGGCTAGTTGTATCAATCATGAATGTTCTATTTGATTCATCAAACCTACACTCACTTTCATTATCACAGGCTAGACAATTCCAGGAATATGTTCCATCTGCTATTGCTTTTATGAATAGATTATAAGAACTATTAACTGGGCTTGAATTAGTTTGATTAGCTTTCCAAGAGCCTGTCCAGTTTCCATACAAAGTAACATTTATTAGCTTAATATCATCTGAACCACTGCAGTTAAATAGAATACTATAGTTTGAAGAATTAAAATTATCAACTGGAGAATTTAATTTAATTTCTGGTGGTAAGATAGTGGATATGGCAACATTCCAGGTTTCTTCATCTGAAGTGTAGTTTTCATTTCCGCTCCAGTTGCACTTAAACCAAAATATGCCAAGGTTATTTAGTTGAGAAATATCCTCTATTGGTGATATCCCAGAATTCCATAAATTTATTCCAGAAGAATAGTTTGTCCACAATTCAACATATTTTTGAGAAGGAGAATTCATTCTGCAACTGAAATTCACGCTAGTCCCATTATGGTAATTTTTATTAGCTCTAGATCCATTTAGATATAACCCTATATCTGAATTAGCTTTTTCAACTATAAATCCAGAAGAGTTACTTGTAGAAGTATAATTTTGTGTTTCAGAAACATTGCATATATAATTATAGCTTGATGCAGTAAGTGTAACAAGTTGATTGTTTTCTGAAGTCACATCACTATTATTTCTATAAAGTTTTGCGTTTGCTTCTGAATTTGTGCATGAACAAGAAGCATTTACTTGTGTGCCATAGATTATCGGAGAAGTCTGATCAAAAATTAATGAACAAGTTGATGCTACTTTATTCATAACAAAACTTTCATTATCATAATAAATTGTATAATTCTCTTGATCTGTTCTTATAACACTAAAGTTATAGTATCCTGCTCCAAGTGCTTGAACCGAATTATTTGTAATTGCTGTCCCATTTATGTATAATGCAAACGCAGAATTGCAATTGCTGTAAGTTTTGAAAACATAAGGATAGGTTTGTGTGTTAGTTGTATTGAACAAAACATCACAATTTCCCGAATTTTTACTAATAATCAGACTGTTTGAACTTGAAGCACCTGTGTAATTTTCATTTCCACTTGTATTGTAAGTATAATTATAAGCGCCATATCCTAAAGTAGTTATTTCTGGATTGTTTACCCCGGTGTTATTTCTATACAAATTACAAGTGACTGATGCAGGGCATCCAGAACCAGTAACATTTGTCTGTGTCCCATAATCTACAATCCAATTTGGTAAAGCATCTAGATTCAATGAAATTGCTGCCTTATTTATTGTAAAGAATTTTGTATCCTGAACATTAGTATAATTCTCTTGATCTGTTCTTAGAACTGTAAAATTCCAATAACCTGCAGCTAGATTCTGTTCAGAATTATTTGTAATTGCTGTCCCATTTATGTATAATGCAAACGCAGAATTACAATTGCTATATACAATAAAAGAAGCAGGATAATTTAATGGGCTAGTTTCATTGAATAAAACATCACAGTTTCCTATATTTTTATTTATTATAAAAAATTCTGTATCCTGATTATTACTGTAATTTTCCTGATCTGTTCTAATCACTGTGAAACTATAAGAGCCAACAGCCAGAGACTGCACAGAATCATTTGCAATTGGAACAGCATTTCTGTATAATGTAAAATCAGAATTGCAATTACTATAAACTCTGAAACTATCTGGATAATTTAATGGGCTAGTTGCATTGAATAAAACATCGCAAGGTCCTGTGTTCTTATTAATAATTAGATTATTAGAAACACTATCCGCAGTATAATTCTCATTTCCACTTGCGTTATAACTATAATTATATGTTCCATAACCTAAGGTGATTATTTCAGGATTGCTGGCCAATATGCTGTCTCTATAAAGGTTGCAGGTTAATTGGCTTGGGCAATTGCTACCGTTTACAGTAGTCTGAGTTAGGTATGCATTAGTCCAAGATGGAGAGCTTGCCAAATTTAATGAGATAGTTGCTTTATTTATTGTGAAATACTCTTCATCATAATAATTAGTATAATTCTCATTATCCTTTCTTATAACACTAAAATTCCAGTAACCTGCTGCTAAATTTTGAACAGAATTATTCCCAATTACTGTTCCATTCCTGTACAATGTGAAATTACTATCGCAGTTGGTATAAACAAGAAAAGCATAAGGATATGTTTTCGGAGAAGTTGTATTAAAGAGGATATTACAGTTCCCAGTACTGTTCTGAACAGTCAAAATGTTTGAACTTGAAGCACCTGTGTAATTTTCATTTCCACTTGTATTGTAAGTATAATTATAAGCGCCATATCCTAAAGTAGTTATTTCTGGATTGTTTACCCCGGTGTTATTTCTATACAAATTACAAGTGACTGATGCAGGGCATCCAGAACCAGTAACATTTGTCTGTGTCCCATAATCTACAATCCAATTTGGTAAAGCATCTAGATTCAATGAAATTGCTGCCTTATTTATTGTAAAGAATTTTGTATCCTGAACATTAGTATAATTCTCTTGATCTGTTCTTAGAACTGTAAAATTCCAATAACCTGCAGCTAGATTCTGTTCAGAATTATTTAAAATAACTGAACCATTTCTATATAATACAAAATCAGAATTGCAATTGCTATAAACTTTAAACACAGAAGGATATGTTTGTGGTGAACTTTCATTGAATAAAACATCACAAGAACTTGGATTTTTAATTATTGTAAATATCCAGGAATTTGAAGAATTCCATTGGTTTGTTGAATCATTTGCATAGCTTTTCCAATACCATGTTCCTGCAGGAAGAGTTCTGGAATAATTATATTTATTTAAACCAAGACTGTTCATTGAATAATTCATAGCTGAGCTAGAAAAATTGCTTTCAAACCACGCAGTGCTTATAGATGATTCGTCCTGCCAAGTTATGTTGAAATAGCTTAAAGTTGTTGGAGAATAAGTTGAAACAATATCTGTTTGATTGCTGCCCCAGTAAGGAGGATTATTTGCTGGAATAATTGTTATCAAAACTTCATCAAAATTAGGATTTCCTAAAGAATCATTGTAGAGGATAGTATAATTCCATAACCCCAAAGCTGAAGTATTCACAAAAACATTCAAAATTGTGTTATTGTTCCATGAAGCAGTTGTATTTTGAATACTTGAATTTCTTAAAATATAATAATAACCTGAAAAATAGCTATCATACAGAATCCACCCAATTGTTTCAGCAGTATTTTGGACATATTCTGCATTGATTGGGTTATTGTCGTAAGGGGAAATTGTATCAATTGTAAATGTTCTGTTATTCCCAATCCAGTCTTCTAAACTTGAGGTATCATTGCACCAGACTTGCCATTGATAATTTGTTCCATCAGGAATTCCTGTAACACTCACATTCAACCAAGTATCATTTGTATAACTTGAATTAGAATAATTTGCTTCCCAAGTTCCGCTCCAGTTCCCATATAAGCTAATTGTTGAAATGCCAAGATTATCAGAACATTTCATGTCAAATGTTACACTTCCATCTGAGTCATTATAATTGTCAACTGGATTTGTTCCAAATGATGCTAAGGGAGGGGTTGAATCTGATTCATAAAGCGTCATCCAGATATAATTTGAAGGTAAAATATAATTTGTTGTCAAATTAACAATGCTCCAATTGTTTGCATATCCTACTAATGTTCCATTAAAATTATAATTTGTATCATGATACATTGCAGTTGCATTCTGCATGTATTCTCTTAAAATCAATCTTTGAATGTATCCCGAACTGTTTGTCAAAGACCAATTTTGTAGAATGCTGTTTGTATCTGTTGCACTTACATTTACTGATTCTAAAGGATTTCCCCCAGTATCATTAACATAAACATCAGCATACCAGAAAACATTTATTTGCCCGGTGTCTAAAATGTTCGTATTGCTCTTGTTAAATGTACAGTTTGTGAAATTATTGATGCCTGAGCCACTAGAATATATGCTTGAGGCTCCAGAAGAAGAGGCATTGATGACAGTATCTTTTATAATATTGTTTGTTGAATCTGAACTAAGGACAATTCCATCACCACTAGAAGTTTTTATGTTGTTGTTTATAAAAGTGTTGTTGTCTGATGTGAAGTAAAGTCGAACTCCTGAAACACCAGTATTAGTAACAGTAATATTATTATAATAAAAATGATTATTAGAGCTAGAACTAGCAAGAGTAATTCCACCATTACCTGTGCTAGTCTTGTAAATGTTGTTATTATAAACATAATTATTAGAACAAGTTCCAAAATAAATACCATTGGTACTTGTACCAGTTACAGTAATATTATTGTTTGTTATGTTATTATTATATGAATTTGGCCATAATTCAATTCCAGATGCACTATTCCCTATAGTTGAAATAGAATTATTAAAAATTGTTCCATTAGTTACATTAATATAAAAAATCGCATAAGCATTAACATAAGAACTGCTTGTTTGTTTTATAACACAATTCTTTATAGTTGTATTGATTTTATTAGAAACAATGCCATAAACTGATGAACTTAAGGAATAATTGATTGTGAAACCTTGGCAATCCAAAGTCACATTATCAGCTGTAATATTAAAACAAGTTCCAGGCGAGGAAACATTTTGAATTAAAGTATAAACAGTATTTGCCATGTTTAAATTACGGCAAAAACTTACATTAGAGCCTGTTTCAACACTAAACGTTCTATTGTCGGTGATGTTTGTCAATCCAGTTGTATCATTGCACCAGACAGCCCATTTATGATTGCTTCCTTGAGGAATTCCTGTAACACTTATATTGAGCCAAGTATTATTTGTATATGATGAATTTGTGTAATTTGCATGCCAAATTCCTGTTGTGTTTATCCATAATTGTATTATATCAACAGCAGCATTGTCATAACATTTCATATCAAATGTTATTGAATTGCTCGATGAATTATAATTATCAATAGGGTTTGTTCCCAAACTTGCTACTGGCGCGATTGTATCTGGAGCAACATGAATACTCACGTTAGCGTTCCAATTTTCAGAATCTGCAGTATAATTCTCATTTCCACTCCAATTACAAGTAAAAAACCATGACCCTGCGATGGATAAATTAGTTCCGTTAGTTAATGGGCTTGTTCCCTCGTCCCATAATTTTAGTATTCCGTCAGAGAAATTAGTGTAGATATTAACTGTTCCCGAAGCAGGGGTTACCAATGAGCAGGTTATATTCGCAAGGTCATATCGAGTATAATTTTTATCCCCTCTGGTTCCGTTTAGATACTCCCTAATGTCTGAACTAAGGGGGTTAAAGTTAGTAAACTAGTTTTCGAATCAGAAGTATAATTCTCATTTCCACTTGTATTGTAAGTATAATTATAAACGCCTCCAGCTAAAGTCTGAATATCAGAGTTACTCACTTCTGTTCCATTTCTGTACAGATTGCATGTAAGTTGGCTAGGGCAATCACTTCCGGTTATATTTGTCTGTGTCCCATAAGTCTCTGTCCACGAAAGGGATGATGCCACATCCAGGATTGTTGTTGCTTTGTTGATTGTAAAAATCCAGAAATCTGAAACATTCGAATGTCCTAAGCTGTCATTTGCATAGCTTTTCCAATAATATGTTCCTACCCCTAAAATTACTGAATATTCATAATTGCCATTTCCAAGGTTAGTCATAGAATAATTCTCTGAAATTCCAGAAAAATTACTTTCAATATAAACTGTCTGTAAATTAAGATCTGTCCAAGTTATATTAAATATAGATAAGGAAGATTCATAATTAAAAGGATAATTCTCTGTCATAGAAGACCATAAGGGGCCAATTGTATCAACTGTAAAAAAATAGTTTTTAGATGAGACATTATTGGCCCCGTCACTGATTATCGCGTTCCAAAAATATAATCCATCGAGCAAAGAGCTCCAATTAAAGGTGACTATAGAATTATTCAAAACATTCTCTGTTGTGTTTATTAAAGCATCATTCCCAAAAAACCAAGCAGTTGTATTGCTTCCTTCTGGATCAGATGCTGTAAGATTAAGCAAGGCATAATTAACTGAAAAATTTGAATTATTTTGTGGAGAATTTATGATTATATTCGGAGGATTGTTTACCTCGGTAATAGCATTTATATTAAATCCAAGAATTGCCCAGGGTGTTCCCCCTTCTGGTAAAACCCAGCTCATATTTACAGAAGAAGAACCATTTTCAGTACTTCCAGTAGCATGTCCTCCGCTTGTTTCTAAATTCCATCTTTCTATTTGGCCTGTTCCAGGATAAGGAAGTCCACCGACAGTAAGCGAAGACATCACATCTTGGACTAAATCTCCGTTTTCACTTGAAACAAGAACATAGGGATATTGGTCTTGGCCGAAGGATATACTCAAAGAAGAAATTGGATTTGATTGATTTACTCCAGAATAAGATATTATTCCAAATGCCACTGCTGTATGCGTCGCTAAAGTTACATTAGTTTTCTGTGTTCCCTCTGGAGGATTAACTAGATACCATCCCAAAACTCCAGGATTGCCTGTTGATTCATTAATACTTTCTCCAAAATAAGTAAGGTCCTGTCCCCCATAAGTAACTGAAGTGACGTTTCGAACTGTTTGAAACTCACTGTAACCAATAGTAAATACCAGCAACCTGTTTGAACTAGAAGGAATAGTATGACTAAGAGAAAAAAAAGCAGCATCTCCAGACATATTAGTTACATTAGTTACTGTAATGGTTGCAAGAGCATTTTCACTTGAAAATAAGATCAACAAAAATAGAGTTATCACAAGTATTACTACAAAGATACATCTAATTAGTCCTTTCCTTAAAAAACGCGACATTTTAACCAGTTTTTTCTACTATATAGGAGAATGTTTTACTTTTAAAATCTTTTCATACAATCTATTAAATGTATGAGCCAGAGACATATGTCATGGGATAACCGAAAATTAGTTC
>CAZCMN010000002.1:0-47659 GCA_964500015.1 Candidatus Woesearchaeota archaeon
ATTACCTTTGTAAAAGAAATCAGGGTGTCGCAGGTTCAAATCCTGTCGGGCCCGTTTTTGCAGGATTGAACCTGCGCAGGTTCAAATCTGCTTGAAAATCCGGGATTTTCGGCATGTCAAAAATCTCCTGATTTCTAAACACTGTCGAGCCCGTACTGAAACTTTCCGACAAGATTTTTCTTAGAGATTAATCTAAAACAAAAGCGCCCGGAAAAGAAAGAAATTAGCCGAGCGCTAAAAGCATAGTTGAATATTATTTTATCTTTTTCCCGGATTTTTTGGCATAATGCTTAAATTTTTTTTACAGACACTACATACTTGACAATCTCCCAGATTATACACTGTGTCGTAAGCTCCACATTCATCACAAACACCTTCTTGAATCGAGCGATTTGCAGCGGTTTCTAAATTTGTTAACCATTTGGCTAATTTTGTGACTTCCTCAAAATGTTCTTTTGCCATTTTTTTATTTTCTTTTTTGTGCTCGAAAAAGAGAACTTGCTCAAAAATGAACCATTTTTGGGCACACAAGGAAATTCACAAATTTCCTGTGTCCCAAAAACTAGTGAGTTTTTTAGGACACCAAAAATAAATTTGTTATTTTTTAGTGTTTTCGGCATCACAAAAATGCAAAGCATTTTTTATGATTTAGTAATATATTCTAGAATAAGTTTTATTTATACTCTGGCTATATAAAGTATATACTTTATAGACTAATGTCTTGGATTAAGTGCGGACATCACAGCGCTTCTTAATTTATTGCCATACACATCCCTTTTCACCATTCCCAAAACTGTACGATAGTATCTTAAAAATCTTACATGAAGACTAGACTGTTTTTCTGATAGAGAGATATGGTGGTGTCTTGGGTTTTTATATAGATGATTAGATTCTCCAGCTATTGCCCCTAAAACAAAGAGTGCCCTATATAACTCTTTTTTTGGTAGAAAGCGTCTTAAAAAAGATTGCATTTCTCTATATCCTTTAAAGTCTCCATCAAGTTCTAATGCATAATTCATCTGGTTTCGATATTCTTTTCCACTTATTCCAGATAAAACTTCTTGAGCTTGAAGAAAGTCAACAAAGTCTGATAAACCATCATCAAGCCTGCAATGAAAAACATCAATCACACGAACCCCTTTTAACTTGTTATAGGGGTCAGTTACTGCAATAAAATTTGAATTGTTAGCATCTCCAACAACAACTTTTGATTTTCTTCCTGCATATAGTGGATGGATTAATTCGTTTCTAATTGTTCTTAGTGTCTGAGAATTTAGTGTTTGAGCAACTCCTGGACCAGTTTTGTATCTTACAATTTCTTCTAGTTTTCTTATTAGGATATCAAGGGCTTCTTCTTCACTTAGCTGGCTTGGTCTTAATACTTTATCAGATTTGAGAGAGTCTGCTGTTTTATGGAATTGTACAAGTGCTTCAAGGCACATTCTTGTTACTTCAGTTCTTCTTCCCCTAAAATAAGTTCGGTCATATGCCCTGCCTTCATTGAAGATAAATCTTTCTTGGGCTTGTTTGCTTAATTCAATAAATTCATCACCTCGACTATCTGGGGGGGGTATAGAGTAATCAATTAGACCCAATCCTGCCAAATAGTGAATATCTGACATAAGAATACGTAATCTTTCTGATGGAACACTTTTTATTAATTCTTTTATTGGTAATGGTTTTCCATGCTCATTTAATTGATTAATCAAACCTAATTGTCTTCCTCCTAGTTGCATGAATTCTGAAAAAGGGGTTCTTCCAGGATAATAAGGCATAAAAATCATTTGTGGATTTGTATATCTTGCACTTGGATGATTTGGATGAATATACAGAACTTCTACAACTGGAGATTCTGGTTGTCTTGAAAGATGATATAGTCTTAATGCTTCTAATCTTGTTTTTCTTCTTTGTCCTTTTGAACTTCCACAACTGTCTATTGGGTTCATGAATGAGACCTTTGAAATCATGCTGAGAGTTTTATCTTCTTCTGGTAAGTGGTCTGTTGTTGCTCTTGAACCCATTTCTGATTCAATTCCAGTAATTGTTTCCATTTCATCTATTCTTTCAATTTCTCTTTCAATTTCCCTTATAGGGCGGAGTATTTTTGTATCCGGGAGTATTTCTCCTTCTAGTTCTGGTTTTATGATGTTTTTTGAGGGAATTGTTGAACACTTGTACCTAACAGTAGCTGGAAAAAGAAGAGATCTCAAACCAACAGATGGTTCTGACAAAGAACAATCTCCTAATCTTATATTAACTCCTCCAGAAAGCATACTTCTTCTTTCTTCATAACCAAATACTGAATTGTGACCCCAATCAACTGGTCCAGAGCTAAAATTATGTAACAAATATTCATTCATACTTTCAGCAGTGTCTTCTTCTCTTGCGGACATTTTTAAATTTTTTTCTAATTATTATATACACTTCGGTTTATTGCATGGATTTCCCTGACTATGCTTCTTATTTTTTCACAAATTTCAGGAAAACCTTTTTTACCACCGCCCTTTTCAACTAAGAAATCGCATTTTTTGTGTAACTCTCTTTTTTTAGAAGATAATTCAAAAGCAAGGTTTATATCTTTTATATGCCTTGCTTTCATAACAAGAAGATAATAGTTTTCTATTTCTTTAAAAATTTCTTTAACTAATCTAACTATGGTTTTATCTTTGTTTAACTTGTTTTTTTTGATTAAGATACTCATCTCTTTAAGTCTGTCGCTTATAAATTCTAATCTGAAATTAGTATTCCAAGATTCAAATAAATCTGCTAATTTTACTGTAGAAACTAAAAAAGGATTTTCTAGTTTTTGTTTGAATAATTTTTGTGATAAAAAGAATAAACCATTTACATCTTCATCTCTGCTTACCATTTCTTCAAGTTCTTTTTCAGAAATATTTTCTTTATCTAAAAGAGAGCAAAAATCCTGAAATAAGGATCTTACCATTATATCTATTCTTACTGTTAGTTCTTCAAACTTAATTGTTTCTGGATCAAAAAATACTTTTGCGACAATTTCATCATTTGATTGTTTGACAATTTCCATAGCCATCAGGTTTTGAATTGTTTCTTTTATAAAGGGCTGCCTTTTCTTTATTTCACTTCCATGAAGCCTTATTGTTGAGAAATTTTTTAAATAAGAGGCGATAATTTCTCTCTTTATTTGCCATTCATCTTTTTTATCAATACAGACAGAGATTCCTTTATCTGCTCTCTCTAATTTTTTTTGGTCTGGGCTTAGTATTAATTGTCCAAATTCATTTTCATCAAAAAAAACCAAGTCACCTTTTTCTAGCTTGTTTTTGTCTATCCAGTCTTTTGGAATGGACAATACATGAGACGAATCTCCAAATTTTATCAATCTTCTGGCTTCTTTGGATTTCATTTTAACTATACTTAAAATTTAACATTAGAGCACAACATATGTAGTATATACTCTGGACTATTTTATATAAATATGGCTTTATAAGCTTTTTGATTTTTCATATTCGATAAAATCTTTTTTAGTATCTACTATATCATAGAAATCTTTTTAAAGTCTTAAGAAAAGGTATATTGTGCTAAAAATTAAAAGATTTTTGGCATGCAGAAAATTTCCTAATTTTCTAGCATCAGTTTAAATTTAAGACTAAGGGATAAATATATTTTTAATATAAAATGACTAATGATAAACAACCAATGTATATATTGCCGGAGAACATACAAAGAATGATAGGACGAGATGCTCAAAGAAATAATATTCTTGCTGCTAGATTGGTAGCTGAGACAGTTAAGACAACTCTTGGACCTAAGGGCATGGATAAGATGCTTGTTGATTCTTTAGGAGATATAACTGTTACAAATGATGGTGTTACTATTTTAGATGAAATGGAAATAGAACATCCTGCTGCTAAGATGGTTGTTGAAATTGCTAAAACTCAGGAAGCTGAAGTTGGAGATGGAACTACAACAGCAGTAATTCTTGCTGGAAAGTTATTAGAAAACGCGGAAAAATTATTAGATGAAAAAATTCATCCAACTATTATAGCAAGAGGTTATAGGCTTGCAGCTGAAAAAGCTCAAGAAATTTCTAGAGAATTAGCTATAAAAGTCTTGCCTGAAAATGAGGATCTTTTAAAACAAGTTTCAATGACTGCAATGGTTGGAAAAGGAGCAGAAGCTGCTAAGGAAAGATTAAGCGCCATAATTGTTAAGGCAATAAAACAAGTTATGGAAAAAACAGATGAAGGAATAAGGGTCCATAAAGATAATATTAAGATTGAAAAAAGAAAAGGAGATGGAATTGAAGATACTGAATTAATTGAAGGAATTGTTATTGATAAAGAGAAAGTTCATACTGATATGCCTTCCCAAGTTAAGGATGCTAAAATTGCTTTATTGAATATGGCTTTAGAATTAAAGAATCCTGAGACAGACACTAAAGTAAGCATTTCAATGCCAGAACAATTACAAGCTTTTTTAGATCAAGAAGATAAAATGTTAAAAGAGATGGTTAGTAAGATTAAGAAAAGCGGGGCTAATGTTGTTTTATGCCAGAAAGGAATTGATGATATTGCACAATACTATTTGTCTAAAGAAGGGATTTTAGCTGTAAGAAGAATTAAAGCAGATGATATTGATAAATTAGGTAAGGCAACTAGTGCTAAGGTTATTAGTAATTTAAATGAATTAACTGAAAAAGAATTAGGATATGCTGCCCTAGTTAATGAAGTTAAAGATGGGGATGATGAAGGAATGTTATATATTACTGGATGCAAGAATCCTAAGGCATTGACTATTTTGATTAGGGGCGGAACAAGCCATGTTATTGATGAAATTGAAAGAGCTATAAAAGATGGTATAGGAGATGTTACAGTTGCATTAGAGAAAGGATATATTGTTGCTGGTGGAGGAGCTTTTGAATTAGAATTACAAAAAAGATTAAAGAAATTTTCTCAAGGAATTCGAGGAAGAGAGCAATTAGCTATTAATGCTTTTGCAGATGCTCTTGAAGTTATTCCTAGAACATTGGCTGAAAATGCTGGCCTAGATCCTATTGAAGTCTTAACAGAATTAAGAGCAAGACATGAAGAAGGCAAAGCAACATTTGGAATCGATGTTTCTGTCAATGTTTCTATTGCAGGCGAGATTTGCGATACGCTTGCGAAAGGAATAGTCGAACCTCTTGAAATCAAAGTTCAGGCTTTAAAATCATCTTCTGAAGTAGCAACAATGATATTAAGGATAGATGATGTTATTGCTTCTTCAAAGAGTGGTGGAGGAATGTCTGGAATGCCGCCACAAGGTATGGGCGGATATGATTAAAAAGATTTTTATATCTGGTTCTTTTTTAAATTTATGAAAAGATTGTTTTTAACATCCGAAGCATTCAAGGTTCTTGATAAATTTGTTGATTTATTTAAAATTAAACCTAAAGATTTGACTGTTGCTTTTATTCCAACTGCTGCCGAACTTTACAAAGATCCTTGGTTTATGGAAGCAGATAAAAAGAAATTAATTGAATTAGGGTTTAAGATTATTGAAATTGATTTGAATTCAAAAAAAACTGTTTCTGATTTGAAAAAATCAGATATAATCTTTATTGCTGGGGGAAATACTTTTTATTTATTAGAAAAATTAAGAAAAAATAAAATTGATGAATTAATTAAATTTCTTGTAAATAAAGGGAAGATTTATGTTGGTTCAAGTGCAGGATCTGTAGTTGCATGTAAGTCAATTGAATATGTCAAAAGTATAGATGATCCAGAAAAAGCATTAGGTTTAGATTCTTATGGCGGATTAGGATTATTTAATCATTATATCCTGCCACATGCTGATGATCAGAAATTTAAAGATAAATTCGATAAGATCTTTGATGATTTCCCCAAGTTAAAAAAAGATATAATAAAGATAGGAAACAATCAAGCTATTTTTGTTCAAGGAGATAAATGGGAGATTGTTTAGATAGTTTCAAATTCATTTGAAGTTATCGCTTGATTTATAAACGCAAAAATTCTAGAATTTTTAGGAGGTTAAACTATTTAGATAAAATGCAAAAACTAAAAAACAAAGAAGCAGCAAGTGATTCTGTTAAAGTTACTTGGATAATTGCTGGCTTGATAGTTGTTTTGGCAGCTGTTGCATTAATTGTTTTCTTGAGCTTAAGACCTGGAACAACTGTAACAACTAGTGGGAATTCTGTTGTTAAAGCAGATCCAGATTTAGTTACAGTATACTTTAATGTTGAAACAAATGGCTCAACAGCAAAGGAAGCGAAAGATAAAAACTCGGAAATTGTTGATAATACAATAACAGAGCTATTGAAGAAAAGCATTGAAAGAAAAGATATTGTTACAGAAAACTTCAATATTTATCCAGAATATGACTGGAGCAATAGAAAACAAGAGATTATTGGATATAGGGCAACCCATTCAATAAAAGTTCAATTATCTTCTACTAAGATGGAAAAAGCAGGAGATGTTATTGATGCTGGTGTTGATACAGGAGCTTTAATATCTTATATCAATTTTGAATTAAGTCAAGCAAAGCAAAATGAACTTAAAGCAGAAGCTTTAAAACTTGCTACACAAGATGCAAGGATTAAAGCAGAAAGCATGGCTTCTGGTTTAGGAAAAAACATAGGGAGTGTTGTTTCAATTGTTGATTCAAGTTTTGGATATAATCCATGGCCAATCTACAGAAATGATATGATGGCTGTTGGAGCAAGTGAAGCAAAATCCGCTGTAACAAATATCCAACCAGGACAGCAAGAAGTTAATGCTCAAGTTTCAGTAACTTATAAGTTGATTTAAGGTTAAGTTAATTTTTGTTAACCTTTTTATTTTTTAAATTAGGGGTAAGTATCGAGGCAAGGTACAAATAATTTGATTGGTGTGCTTTAGTTACATTTCATGCGCTTTGTTAAATAAAATAAACTAAAAAAACATGAATATGGAAAAATATATTATTGTTAATCTTGAAGATGAGAAATCAAGAAAATTAGGAGAAGCTATTTCTAATCCTAATTGCAAAAAGATTATTAATTTACTGGCTGAAAAAGAATTGACTGCTTCTGAAATTTCTAAAGAACTGAAAATTCAATTAAATGCTTTAGATTATAATCTGAAAAAATTGATTGATTCTGGAATAATTGAGAAAAGCAAGCATTTCTGGAGTGTTAAAGGAAAGAAAATTCCAAGTTACAGGGTAGTGAATAAAGTCATTGTTATTCAACCTAAAAAAACTTCAAATTCAAATGTTTATTCTAAATTAAAAGGATTTATTCCTATTGTTCTAGTTTTAGCTTTATTAACTTTGATAATTGCTTTGCAAGCTAGTCAATCTTTTATGAGAACAGCCAGTGTTAATGATGATAAAGTATTGCAAGCTCCTGCAGCAGCAGGAGTTGAGAATGTCAATTTAGAAGCTCAAAAAACTTTAACATTCCAGCCATGGATGTGGTTTGCTCTTGGAGCTTTGATTGCAATTGCGATTATAATTGGAATTAATTGGAGAAGATTATAGGAATGTTTATAAATGTTAAATAACCTTATTTAATGTTAAATAACTAAGGAATATTAAAAATGGCATTAAAAACCTTTAATGTAGATGAAAAAACCTATTGGGAGTTTTCTAAGTTTTGTAAAGAAAATGGAATAAGCATGAGCAAACAGATTGAAATTTTTATGGAAGCACAGCTAGAAACAGAACCAAAAGTTAGGCAAGAATATCTTGAGAAACTCGATAGAATAAGGAAAGGAAGATTTATAGAAGTAAAAGATTTCAAAAAAAGATATTTAAAGTAATTCCTATTATTTTCTAGATGTATAAAATAGAGGTATCTGACTTAGCAGATAAGAAATTTTTTAAGATAGCTAAGAAAAATAAACCTCTTTTTGAAGCAATTACAAAAAAGATTGATGAATTGAAAACAAATCCTGAACATTTTAAACCATTAAGAGGATCAATGAAAGGAGAACGAAGAATTCATTTTGGTTCATTTGTCATGACTTTTGAAATAAATTTTGATTTAGGTATTGTAAAAATACTAGATTTTGATCATCACGATAAAATCTATTTTTAAGCATGAACAAAAAAAGAGCATTATCTCAATTGAAAAGAATAAGAGAACTTGTTAAAGGAAGAGAAGATGTTCGTTTAGCTGCTGAATGGACAGAAGATTGGAAATGTTTGATTTCAACTATTTTATCTAGCCAGACAAAAGATGAAACTACAATTTCTATATCAAATAAACTCTATAAGAAATATCCAACATTAAAAAAACTTGCAGGGGCAGAGTTAAGTAATATAAAGAGAATCATCAAACCAGTAAACTTCTATAAAACTAAAGCTAAACATGTCTTGCTTACATCTAGGATTTTAATTAATACATATAACTGTAAAATTCCCCAAACGCGCGAAGAGCTGATGGAATTTCCAGGAGTTGGAAGAAAAGTAGCTAATGTTTATCTTGCAACACAGGGATATGACGAAGTGGGGGTGGACACTCATCTAGCCTACTGTTCTAGACGAATTGGTTGGAGTAAACAAAAAAATCCGCATAAAATAGAAGAGGATTTACGAAAACTTTTTCCAAGAAAGTATTGGAGAAGTTTAAATTACATAATAGTGCGTTTTGGTAGAACCTACAATAGAAAAGAACAGAATAAAATTATTGATAAACTAAAGACAAGTTAGTTCACTTAGTATTCCATGGTTTGATTATAATATTCAATTTTCTAAGTTTTTCACTTTTTTGTGGAGAAGTAAATCCAATCTCATTTTGAAATTTCAGAAAATTACTTTTCTTGAAAATATCAAAATAAAATCTTTCTTTATCTCTTTTTAAATATCTCTTTATCTTACCAGGAAGTATATTGAATTCTTGTAATAAATTTCTGATAGTTTCAAGAGTTTCTTTATTATCTTGAAATAGTCTTATACTCTTTTTCCCAACTGTGCTTTCATCATCATAAAACGCTCTAAGGAAACCCTTCTTAAATTCTGTATTGCTATTCCTTATTTCTTTTGTGATACTTTTTTCTTTTCCTATAGCAAAATTACCAAAAATTGCGTTTAGCACCAATCCACAAATTGTTGGATAAAATAACCCGCCATTTCTTCCATCAATCAATTCATTAATGTGGTTAAGTCTTTTATCCCATTGTGTGTTACCATATTCTGGCGCTTTTTGCATCCAAATTCTGGGATTGACACCAAATATGTCTTTCATACTATCTGAAAATTCTTTTAATAATTCTTTTTCTGAATTTGAAAAGAAGACTTGTTGATATCTTTTATCAATTGAGCCATCCCCCATTATGTGGCCGACTATAGAGCCTAGTCTTTTATCTATTTTTATTGGGAATTTTGGAAAGATGGTTCCACTTCCAGCATTAAAAGAGAGTATGTTCTTTTCAATTTCTTGCCAATTAGTCTTGCTTAGCTTAGAGAGGATCACTAATTTGTTTAGAGGAATTGTTTGTTCGTATTTAGTCCAAGCATAAACAGTATAACAAGAATACTCTGTTGTGAATTTTAATCCTAATTTTTTTATAAACTCTAAGTTGCAATGTGGTTTTTTTGAATTTGAAGCTTCGACTAACATAAATTTCAAAAAATTGTTGTTGATTTTTACATTAATTCTTCGAAATTTTTCACTGATTTCTGATAATCTTACCTCTTTTTTTAAGTTCATAATTGCTAAGTCTTCTCTAGTATTTATATTTTACTACTCACGTGTTTTATATTCCTAAAAAGTATTGGAATTCTATAAATTATATTCTTGTTAGATTTGGAAGAATATACAATACAAGAAAAAAACAAGTTGAAAAATTAAAGAAAGAAAAGATAATATGAAAAAGTTTAAAAGTAGATTTCTCTCATTTATTATATGGCAATGCAAAAAACATTAGTCTTGATTAAGCCAGATGGCGTGCAGAGAGCACTTATTGGAAAGATTATTTCTAGATTTGAAGATGCTGGCTTGAAAATCATTGCAATGAAAATGCAATGGATAGATAAAAAATTTGCTGAGGAACATTATAGAGATGTTAAAGAAAGATATGACCAGAGAATTTTAGATAATCTTGTGAGATATATAAGAGAAGGTCCAGTTATAGCTATGGTTGTTGAAGGAGTTGAAGCAATAAATGCTGTTAAAAAGATTATTGGTTCAACTTATCCTAGTGAGGCTGCTCCTGGAACAATAAGAGGAGATTTTGCACATATGTCTAAAACTCATGCAAATGCAGATGATGGAAAAGTAGGAAATCTAATTCATGCTTCTACTGAAAAAGATGCTGAACACGAAATACCTTTATGGTTTACAAAGAAAGAAATGCATTCTTACAAAACAGTCCATGATTGGCATGTTTTGAATTTAAAATAAAAGGAAGTTAAAATGAAAAAAGGAGATTTGTTTAGTGTTAGGATAATCACTAAAAGATTGATTCTGGTTCCGATATCTTTAAAATATAAAAAAGATATTTTTCGTGAATTTACAAAAGAAATTACTTCTCTTATGTTTCCTACAACACCTTCAAAAATAAAAGAAACTGAAGAATTTATTCTAGATTCTATTAAAGATATGAAAAAGAATGAAATCCTGCAGATGGTTATTCTGAATAAAAGAAAAGAATTTCTTGGATGCGTTGGTTTACATCATATTGATAAAAAGAATCCTGAATTAGGGGTTTGGTTAAAAAAATCTGCATATGGAAATAGTTATGGAAAAGAAGCGATTTTCGCGCTAAAAAAATGGGCAGATGAGAATATTCATTATGACTCTCTATTATATCCTGTTGATAAAGATAATATTGCGAGCAGGAAAATTCCAGAATCAATGAATGGAAAAATCTTTAAAAAATATAATCAAAAAAGTAAAAGCGGAAAAGTTTTGCATATATTAGAGTATGGGATATTAAGAGATTAGCAATTTTTTATTTAACTCCATAGCAAACTTTTAACACAGTGTCTTCATCTTCTATAAGATTAAGTTTTAATGCTTCTTCTGGTTTAAGCCAGGTAAACCCTTTGTTCTCTTCTAAATTAAGTTTTATTTCAGGCATTTTATCAATTTTTAAAGTTAGAACATGATAGATGTAGTGATATTCTGGATATTTGACATAAAATTTTCGAGAATATTCAAAATTTTCAGGATTAATTTTTATTCCTAATTCTTCTTCCACTTCTCTTGAAAGGGCTTCATTTACAGATTCATTATCATGGACTTTTCCTGCAGGCATGTCCCATGTATTGCCTTGTGGTTTTTGATCTTGTCTATGTAGCATTAAAACCTTTCCATCATGTTCCAAAAAACAAGAAACAACGTCAAATTTTCTATTAAAATTTTCTGGAATTTGGTTGGAGATCATTTTATTTTAGCACTTCCAAGGCTTCTAAGGCCCATTCTTTTATTTCTGGAATTAAAGTAGTTTCATTTTCTAATTCTTCTTTAGAAAACCATTTTAAGGGTTTGCCTTCATCATCAATTTCAAAACATTTCTCACTTATGTCTTTAATTGTAGCTAAATATGTTAGATTAATATGTTTATGGTTTTCTTTGATATGGTCGATATGGATATTTAGCGGCTGAGGAAGATTAACAGTTTGTTTTTTGTTTAAAGAAAACAATTCAATATCTAAATTAGATTCTTCTTTTGCTTCTCTAATAACAGACTCACAAGGAAGTTCATTTTTTTCAATATGGTCGCCTATTGGAACCCAATTGTTAACTTTTCTATTCCAAGTTAAGAGAACCTTGCCTTTATCAATAACAAAAACAGTTGAGATAAATTCTCTTATTATTTCTTTTTCTTCTTCCATCTCTCCATAATGGTTATTGATTTTATAAAGTTTGTTAGGATAAAATGAATAAAATACATGTCTTTTATTACAGAAATACTATTAAATACCCGGTACTAAGTTAAAATATGCCAATTGAGGAAATCACCCCTAAGCAAAAACCAAGAGCAGGATTTGGAATCTTATTATTAAAAGATGGAAAAATCTTGCTGGGAAAGAGAAATGAAGATCCTGAGAAAGCATCTAGTTATTTACATGGTGAAGGAACATGGACTATGCCTGGAAGAAGCTTGAAATTTCATGAAGATTTGAAAGATGCTGCTTTGCGTGAAGTTTTAGAGGAAACCGGTATTTTATTAAGAAAAGAAGATCTGAAAATAGTTTCTGTAACTAATGATCTTGTTTCAGATAATCATTTTGTTACAATTGGCTGGTTTTGTAAAGAAGTCCCAAATAATCAAGAACCAAGGGTTATGGAGCCTGATGAAATCACAGAATGGAAATGGTTTGCTTTAGAGGATTTACCAAAACCAATTTATTCTTCAAGTGAAAAACTTCTTAAGAATTATTTAGATGGAGAAATTTACAAATACTAAGGTAAATGTATTAAAATCAATTCATTTGTTTTCAAAAAATAAAGATCTATAACTTACAGATCAAACGAAGTGCGAAGATTTAGTAGCTTTTAGCAACATAAACAACTTCAGTGGCTTTTTTGTTGCAGAAGAGACATTTTCCTTTTGGAATTTCTTTTTTATCATGTCTGGTGCCTCGAACAAAAGCATTAAACTCTTTTTCAACTGTTTCTGCGCAAGAAATTCCTTCCTTGTTTATAGAACAAAAATCAATTCTTGCTATTTTTTTATTTTCAAGTGCTTTTTGTAATTCTTGTTTTGTTTCACAATTAACTATTGTTTTTGCTATGAAAGAATCTGCTTTATCTTTTAATCTTTTATCAAATAATTCTCCTTGTTTTTTTAAGTCTCCGAGTTTTTTTATCTTGATTTTTTTATTTTCATCCCGGATATACAAAGTATATTCCTTTGCTTTGATCTCTTGCTCTCCTATCTCGAGTCTTAATGGAACTCCTTTCATTTCCCAGAAATAGAATTTATTTCCTGGAGAAACATCTTTTTCATCTATTTTTGTTCTAATGCCTAAAGATTTTATTTCTTGTTCAATTTTTTTACATTCTTTCAGGATTTTTTCTTTAGTTTCTGTTTTATAGATTGGAACTATTACTAGTTGGGTTGGAGAAACCATAAATGGCAAGACTAAGCCTTTATTATCCCCATGTGTGGCAACTAAAGATGCTAAGATTCTAGACATTGCAGGGCCGTAACAGGTTTGCCAGACATATTTGTCTTTTCCATCTTTATCTTTAAATTTGATATTAAATGTTTTTGCAAATTCTTGACTTAAAAGGTGTGTTGAAGGTTGTTGAATGACTTTTCCATCTGGAGTAAATGTATCTGAACTAACAGTATAAATTGCACCTGGAAACATATCCCAGACAGGCCTTCTTAATGGCAAGAAAGGAATTCCTAATTTTTGATGCATAACTTTTTCAGTTGTGTCAATATCTTCTGAAACTTGAGCTTCTGCTTCTTTTTGAGTTGCAAAACAATCATGTCCTTCTATCCAATAAAATTCTCTTGATCTTATTAAGGGTCTTGTTGCTTTTGTTTCATATCTCCATACTTGGCCCCTTTGGTAGATTTTTAATGGTAAATCAGAATAACCTTGAATCCAAATAGAGTACATTGGATACATTGCTGTTTCTGATGTTGGGCGCATAGCTAGTTTTTCATCTAAGATGGTATTGCCTGCTTGAGTAACCCAGAAAACTTGGGGATTGAATCCTTCAATATGTTCTGCTTCTTTTTTAAGATTAGATTCTGGAATTAGGGCAGGAAACCAGCATGGTTCATGGCCTTTTTTTTGAAGTTCTTCTTCAAACAAGTCATACATAACTTCTATTATTCTGACTGCCCATGGTCTGAATACAACAAATCCCTTGATATTGCATCTTAAGTCAACTAATTCTGATTTTTCAATTATTTCAGAATACCATTGTGAAAATTCTTCTTCTTTGCTTTTGCTGAATGTAATCTTTGATTGAGTTTGTTGAATTTCTTTTTCCATTTTTTACATGGTTTTTTATAAATTATTAAGATATTTGGCTTTTAAATGTTTAACTAATCTAATTATTTCAGATACATTTTCTTTAACTTCTTCGGGTTTTATTGGTTTTCCATAATAACGTATTCCATTCCTTATTCTTCTTAATCTATCAAATTTTTGTGAAGCAATCGGCTCGTTTTTCAATTTTAGAAATTCTGTGAATGCTTCATGCGAATATATTTTATATCCCTCAAGAGAAGAAATTGCTTCTAGAATAGATCTTAAAATATCGTAATAGCCAGTCATAACATTTCTGGCTGAAATTCCATCAATTTTAACTTTTTTCAAAAATTCATAATCTCTTTCTGAAAAAAGAATTAAAGATTTTATTAAGGCAAGGTCTTTTGAAGTTCTTTTTACCAAACCTTTTTTGATAAATTCTTCAAAACTCATTTTAATAACTCCCAATAGCCGTTTAAAACAATTCCATTGATGATGCTGTTTAATAAAGGCTCTTTTTTTTGTTTCATTTCTTTTATTTCTTGATTTGAATGCAAAAATAATTGAATTTCATGTCCCAGTTTTTTTTCAAATTCTTTTAAATCCAAGTTCTTTTTAATTGAAGTTATAATAAATAAATCTATATCGCTTTTTTTAATATTCTCTGATTTTACAAAACTTCCGAATAAGATTATTGCTTGCGGGTGATTTAATTGTTCATCTAGATATTCTAGGATGCCAGATTCCCGTATTTTTTTAAGGTTATAAAAAAGTTTTGCATCTTTAAATTGAAAACTTTTTGAATTTGCTTTGAAAAGAAGATGGTTTAATCTTCTTTCTGAAACTAAAATTCCTTCTTTTTTTAATTCATTCAGATATTTTGAAATAGTAGTTGGAGATTTTTTCAATAATTTAGCTAATTCTCTGACATGAAACTCTCTTTCAGGTTCTTCAAAAAAATATCTTAATAATTTATTTTTTTCATCCATTTTCGTATACATTTGTCCAGATAAATGAACAGTTGTCCATTTAAATACCTTTTGGTTTAAATTTATTCAAGAAGATTAATCCGTAAAAGGATGTCTTTTTCTTTCAAAAATTCTGTCTTCAGGAATTACCCCTTTTATTTCATCTTCAAGACGAGTACGCACTCTTCTGTAGGTATCTTCATCTAGGTTTAATTCTTCTCTAATTTGTCTCAAATAATCAAATAACCCAAAAATTTGTTTACTGCTTGCGTAAACAACTGTATCAGTTGGACTTTTTATATCGAGAATTATGCCGTATCTGAATACGTAGGCATTCCAATCCCTAATCATTTTTTTAACATCTGGTTTTTCAATTCCCATTTCTTCAACAATAACCGACAATAAATGTCCCGCGGGAATTCTAATAGCATCTAATAATTCTTTCTTGTTTCTTTTTAAACTTGCTTCATCAGCCCTAATTTCGCCTAATTTCATTTTTTAATTTTCCAACGTAAAGTAAACTCTTCGTCTTTTAGCTCCTTTATTTTCAGCTGAGAGAAAAACTATTTTTCCAACTTCACTTGTGTTTTTAACATGTGTTCCTCCGTCAGCTTGTTTGTCAAAAGATTCGATTTCAACAATTCTGATTTCTTTTAAGTCTGGAGGCAAGCCTTTAGCTAATTTGCACAGGCTTTTGTCATTAGCTAGCTGATCTTGAGAAATATAATAAGATTTAATTGGCAGGTTCCATGAGACAATCTCATTTGCTGATTTAATATATTCTTTAAATGCTTCTTTATCAAAATTTTCTAAGTCAAAATCAACTCTAGATTTTTCTAAATCAAGCTGATTTCCAGTTATTAAAGCCTGAGTTTGCGTATGAATTATTGGGGATAAAATATGGGCTGCTGTATGCATTCTCATTAATCTGTATCTTCTGCTCCAATTTAATTGGCATTTAACTTTATCACCGATTTTTAATCCTTCTTTATTAACTTCATGAGAGATTTTATCTTCAAATTTTCCAGTGTAGAGAACATTGAATTCGCTCAAAAATCCTTCAGATTTTTGGCGCTCCGAAAAACCCTGTTTTTCTAGAGCTTCATTGTTTTCAAGCTTTATAATTTTTCCAGTATCATAAGCTTGACCTCCAGAATTTGGATAAAAAGCTGTCTCATTGAGAATGATAAATTTTCCTTGTTTTTCACCATCTCCTGAAATTTCGATAACTTCAGCTTCCCATTCCTTGAGATATGAATCATCTAAATAAAGGGGTTTTGTTTGTGTCATTTTATCTTAAGTAAATGATTGATTTTTATACTTTTGCTTTTTTTTCATTTGCAAACTTTTAAAAAACATTAATCCTAGTATTATAGATAAAAAGAGATAAGATGAGATATAATATCTTGATTGGAGGACAAGCAGGACAAGGACCAAATCATTTAACTAAGATTCTAGCAGAAGCTTTGATAAAAAAAGGATATTTTGTTTTTTATTCTAGAGATTATCAGTCACTTATTCGGGGAGGACATAATTTTAATGTTTTAACTTTTTCAGATGAGATTGTTTATAGTAATGATTCTAAAATTGATGTTATTGTTGCTTTAGATGATAAAACAGAAACTTTGCATAAAGGAAATCTAAAAGCTGGTGGGATAGTCATAAAAACAAATTCAAGTGATGATAAAATTGGGCAAAAAATTCTTGATATTTTTAACTTATCTCAAAGGAAAAATAGTTTTTCATTGATGAATGGAAGCCAAGGAATTGTTGAAGGTTCTATAAAATCTGGTTTAGATATTTACTATGCTTATCCTATGACTCCTGCAACTCCTGTATTAAGTGAATTAGCTCAAAAGCAAGAAAAAGATAATTTTTTAGTTTTTCAACCTGAAAATGAAATTGCTGTTGCAATTGCTGGAATTGGAAGTGCATTAACAGGAGCTAAAGTGATGGTAGGAACATCTGGAGGGGGTTTTGACTTAATGACAGAAGCATTAAGTATGACTGGAATAGCTGAGGTTCCGTTAGTATTTTACTTGTCTCAAAGACCTGGGCCAGGAACAGGAGTTCCAACTTATACTGGGCAAGGAGATTTACTTATGGCTTTGCATGCTGGACATGGTGAATTTCAAAGATTAGTTTTAGCTCCAGGAAATCCAATTGAATGTGAAGAACTTACAAGTCAAGGTTTCTACTTTAGCCAGAAATTTAGAATTCCATGCATAATTTTAAGTGATAAACATCTTTCAGAAGCTGTTTATCCTATCTTAGATAAAGAAAAACCAGTAATAACTAAATCTCAGAAATCTAGTTCTTTGATTAAATACAGCAGTTATGAATCTGATAAAGGAATTGCTACTGATGATACTGAGATTATTAAAAAGAATTTTGCAAGAAGGTTGAAAAAACAAGAAGATATTAAAAAAGAAGCTCAAAAATTTGAGATGTTCAAGGTTTTTGGAAATAAAAATTCTGAAAATGTTGTTTTAAGTTATGGAAGCACTAAAGGAGCTATTTTAGATGCAATCAAAGACATTGATTGCAAATTTATCCAAGTTTTATATCTAGAGCCATTTCCAGATATAAACCAAGAATTACAGGGAAAAAATGTAATTCTTGTTGAAAATTCTTCAACAGGAATGTTAGCAGATGTTTTGATGCAGAATCTTGGAATTAAAGTTAATAAAAAGATATTAAGGTGCGATGCAAGGCCTTTTTTAGCAGATGAACTTAATAAGGAGATTAAGGGGGTGTTAAAATGAATATAAGAAAAGCTACAAAAAGAGATTTTAATAGGATATTTGAGATAATGAAAAATGAATACATAAAAGCACCATATTTTGAAAAATGGGAGAAAAAAGGCGCATTTAAAACAATAAAATATTATCTTTCAGTAGGAAATTGTTTTGTTGCTGTCTTTGAAAAGAAAGTTATAGGATTTGTTATATTTAGAGAAGAAGATTATAATATTGGGCCCAATATCATCGTAGAGGAATTAGTAATTGATAGTGATTATCAAGGAAAGGGGGTTGGTAGGTCCTTGATGGATGAAGTAGAGAAGTATTCAAAAAAGAAAAAAGCAGTACAGATTCTATTGACTACACATAGGGGAGCTCCAGCATATAAGTTTTATATTAAGGTGGGTTATAAACCAGTTAAAAGCACAGTATTTTTAAAAAAGGAGTTGAAATGAAACTTACACAAGAGGATAAAGAGTTGATTGAAAAAGCAAAAGGCATAATACCAAAAGCCAAGGAATTGAATCTCCACGATACCGGTGATGTAGGCGCTGCTTTGATAACATCTAAAGGTAATCTGTATTATGGAGTTTGTACAGGTTTTTGGTGTGGAATTGGTTCTTGTGGTGAGTATCAGGCAATTGGAAACATGATATCAAATGGGGAGAAAGACATCAAAACAATTGTTGCAGTCTATTTTGATGAAAAAAATAATAAGTATGAAGTAATTCCACCTTGTGGAAAATGTAGGGAGATGATGCACCAATTAGGCAAAAATAGCGAGGATACTGAAGTTATTATATCTAAAGGTGAAAAAGTTAAACTAAAAGAGCTTTTACCTTATGCATATAAAGGAACAATTGAAAAATGAATTCACAAAACATTTATAAATCAGAATACACTAATATTATTAACATGATCCCCGGTAATCTGAAAGGGTTGCCGGATGAGTCTTTTTTCTTAAATTTTTGGAGGCATTTATGGAAGAAACTTTAGTTTTTTTAGATGGGGGATTCTTATCCAAAATATCAAAACATTTTGGAAAAGGAAAATATTTGATTTATGATATAATCCAATTTGCGAGAAATATTGCAAAGAAGCAAAACCTTGAATCTAAAAAAATATATTATTACAATGCGCCACCCTTTCAATCTTCTAATCCAACCAAGGAAGAAGAAATAAGAAAAAAGAAATATGATCAATTTGTTGAGAAACTTTGCGAAAGTAAAGAAATTATTTTAAGAGAAGGAAGATGCCAAAGACTTAAATTGTCTAATTATTTTGTTTATAAACAAAAAGTAGTTGATTCTTTGATGGTTATAGATTTGATGTCTGTTCCAATAGAGCATCTAGATGTAAAAAAAATTATTATTATTGCTTCGGATAGTGATTTTGTTCCAGTAATTTTTAAATTAAAGGAAAAAGGTATAAAGACCATATTGTATACTTACTATGAAAAAGGAAGAGAAGCATTATTCTCTACTTCAAATTATTTAATAAAATCTGTTGATAAATATATAATCTTAACTAAACAAGATTTTGGGGATTGCCCATTAAAAAAATGAAAATAGAACTTTATTCGGTTCCAGGAGATGAAGAAGCCAAAAGAATTAAGGATTTTTTAGTGAAACATAACTTGCCATTCAAAGAGACTACAACAGAAGATGTTGCCGTATTTAATAAAATACATCAAATGCAACTTAATACAAAGACAGCACTTTTAAAAGTGGTTTATAGTTCTGCTATTAGTGTAATAACTGGATTTAATGAACTTGCTTTAAATCAATTAATAGAGCATATTAAAAAATATAACCCCAAGTTTGTAAAATGACAAAAATAGATACAGGCGAGATACCAACATGGTGTCCAGGATGCTTTAATTTTCAAATCATGGCTGGTGTTAAGAATTTTTTGAACAAGCAAAAGAACTTGAAAGACTGGGCAATTGTATCAGGAATTGGATGTCATGCCAAGATTTATGATGCTTTGAACTTGCCTGGTTTGAATAGCTTACATGGAAGAGTTATTCCAGCTTGCCTTGGACTTAAGGTGGGAAATCCTAATTTAAATGTGTTGGGGTTTTCAGGAGACGGAGATGCCTATTCAGAAGGAATAGAACATTTGATTCATGCTGCAAGATATAATGCTAATTTTAAGTATATTGTTCATAATAATCAGATTTTTGCTTTAACTGTTGGAGAACCAACTGCTGTGACAGAACAGGGCTTTAAAGATAAGACAACACCTTTTGGAGTTTCAGTAAAACCATTAAATCCTATAAAATTAATGTTAAGTTTAGGAGCAACTTTTGTAGCCAGAGTTTTTGCTGATGTTGGCCAGGTTGAAAAAGTTCTAGATGAAGCATTAAAACATAAGGGATTTGCTTTTATTGAAATTATACAACCTTGCTTGATTTTCCATCCAGATTTAGGGTATAAAGAAAGAACTTACAATTTGCAGGAAAATAAGCATGATAAAACTGACTTGAAAAAAGCAATGGAAAAAGCAGATGAATATGATTATAATTCTAAGACAAGTAAAATTCCTTTAGGAATTTTCTATCAGAAACAAGAAGAAACTTTTGAAGAAAAGTTTCCTCAACTAGTTAAACTTATGAAAGCAAAGAAGAGCTGGAAGGATATTAAGAGATAAAACAATTCAAATTCTTGCTTTAATTTGTAATCAATACAACACTTACAGATGGCTAAAAGCCAAATTTCTTTTTATGCTTGAAAAAGAAAACCGCAACATTTATGTTGCGGATGTCCTAGAAAATTATAATTTTTTGGACGCCAGAAATATTCATTTCTGAGCGAATTAAGGTTTTCTTTTTTGGCATCACAAAAATGTGTGCTTTCACAAACCCCACACGCTAAAAAAGCAGAAGCTTTTTGGCGTCCAGAAAATCTTCTGATTTTCAAGGACTTTAATGTGGGGTGGTACACATTTTTTATGATATCTGCGTTTTGCTTTTCAAGAAGAAACAGAAAATTTTATTCTTTAAAATCCCAGAAATTTAAACTTCCCTTACATTTAATTGGTTTTATTCTTTTTACATCTTTTAAGATAAAACCATAATTTCCAAATTCTTTTGTTGCAAGATGAAGAGCTTTGTCTTGCTCGAAAGAGGTTTTGTCTTGATAGTGCTTTACATTTACTAATTTTGCTTTTCCAATAATAAATCCTAGGGGAAGATTTGTGAAACCGAATCTCTTGGGGTAAGTTGTATAATTTGGGTTTATTCTTTTTTGGGTTTTGTCCTTTGCCGGGTTGCGATAAAAGCCAAATCTTTTCATTGCGTTTTCATCTGAAATTTTTGATGCATGAATTAAAAATTCTCCTCGAAAATTCGTGTTCCATCTTCTAATCTCAATTTTTTTCTTTCCTTGTAAAATTAGTTCTGCCCAAGGCTGCTTTAAAGATAGGGCTTTCATTTTAGAATTTCCAAAATTGAAGAATCAGCCTTTTTCTGCCGCCAAATTTAGAGATTTTTATTTTATATTCTCTTATTTTGCAGATTTTCATCAAATTTATCAAGGTTTTTGAAGTATGCAAATATTGTGGCATTGATTCTATTCCATTAAAATTTGTAACTGAAAGATTTTTTTTAAGAACATACCGACCAGTTAGGCCTTGTTTTTTTGCAATTTTCTTGTTTAAATGAGATGGCAAATCAATGAAAACAAACCCACCTTTCTTTAATATCCTTAGCATATCTTTGATTGTTCTTATTTGATCTGATTTTATAGTTAATTCATTAAATGCAGACCATAAACATAGAATGACATCAAAAGAATCATTTTTATATGGAAGTTCCCGCATATCTCCTATCTTAAATATAATTTTTATCTTTTGTTCTTTAGCATTTTTTCTAGCTTCTTTTATAAGTGTCGGAACAAGATCTATTCCTTCAATTTTATACCCTTTTTTAGCTAACGGGGCTGTAATTCTACCATAACCACAACCAAGGTCAAGGATATTTTGTTTTTTATTTATTATCTGGAGAATATGTTCTAATTCTTTATTATGTCTCTTAGAACTTTTTAGTTTAGATAGGCCCTCTGCTTTTATCTTCTTATAAAATTGTTTTGGGGTCTTCATTTTTTTCTTAAGAAATAGTTTTCAATATCTCGTTGCTTGATTAATGGAACAAAAGCATAACCTTCGTCTTTTTTTATTAAGATTAGATGATTGTTGTGTTTTTGCCATAATTCTAATCTTCCAGCTACATTTGATTGTCCTGTTGGAAAAAGTAATAAACCTTCATCGTTAAGAGATTGTTTAGCTAGTTTTTTAATATGGTTTATTTGTTCTGGATGAATATGTGCAGTATAGTAAATCCTATCATATCTTTTGCTCCAGATTTCGTTTCTTTTATTTAGGGCATCTCCTGTGAAAACCTGAATATGCAATCTTGGGTCTTTGTATTTTTTTTCTAATTTAAATATCAGGTTCTTAATATTTATTCTTGCTTTATGCGCTAGATCTGGAAAAATTTCAATACTTGTCATATTTCCAGGAGAAATTAAATAAGCTGCTAATGAACAGTGATAACCTGTATTAGAGCCAATTTCAAGAACATTTTGTTCAGGTTCAAGTCTTAATAGATTTAACATCCTGGCAATTGTTGTTGGCTGTGATATAGTTTGTCCGTGAGCAATATGGACTGGCATGTCTTCGTAAGGATGATGACTAACAAAAAATGCTCTGTCAATTACTTGAAATGTTTGGACAATTCTTGGATTTAAAGTAGGGTTGTTAAATTCTATGGATTTAATCATAAAATCTAGTTCTTGATTTTTAGAAATTTTTGGATTAAACTTGATTTGTTTAAAATATTCTTTAGATGTCATGGGTTTAAAGCTGGAGAATATGTTTTCTCTATCTTTTTTTGATAGATGAACCTTCTTGACTTTTCTTTTTCTGATCTGGATTTTTTTTCTCTTTTTAATTTTTTTGTGTTTAGGCATTTTTATAGATAAGTTTGTTATATGTAAATGAATTGAGTTAAATTTAATCTTGCAGGATTGCTGATTGAAATCAGCACGACGTTGTCCTGCGCATTTTGTCTTTAATTTACTAGTTAAATTAACTTAATAAAGTTTCTCAATTTTCTTTTCAATGTCAAGCAACTTTTTTGTCTTGGCAAGTCTTTCTTTGCCTTGGATGGCGATCTTAATTATTGGAATTTGCCAGCCAACTGCTAATTGCGCTAGCATGTCATCTTCTGTTTCTCCTGAACGATTACTGATAATTGGGAGGATGTTATTTTTTTTAGCTAGCTCAAGTGTTTTTTTTGTTTCTAGCAATGAACCAACTTGATTTGGTTTTATGATTACTGCATTAATTGATTTTTTTGATATTGCTTTTTTTAATAATTTTGAATTTGTACAAGTTAGATCGTCTCCAACAATCAATGTGTTAAGTTTTTCTTTTTTTACTTTTGATAGGAGTTTTGTAAAAGAATCAAAATCATTTTCATTAAAAGGATCTTCTACATAAGCCAGGTTATACTTTTTTATAAGTTGAAATATGTAATTTAATTGTTCTTCTTTTGTAAGCTGTTTTGGTTGACCTTGTAGATTGCTATAAACATACTTTTTATTTTTTTGATTATAAAATGAGGAAGCTGCTATATCTATTCCTATTTCAAATGTTTTTTCTAACTTGTTTTTAATTTTTTCCTGAACTTCTTGAAAAATTGAAAAAATCTCTTCGTTGTTTAGAGAGGAGATGAATGCTTTTTCATCTGTTACTTTTCCCTTGAATTTTTTGTCTTTTTTTCTTAACAGATTTTTAACTTCTTTGTAAGCTTTTTGATTTATGTCAAAAGAATCTTTAAATGTCTCTGATTTTGCAAGAAATAAAAACTCTTGAAAATCTGGTTTTTCTATTTCTTTTGTGTGTTTGCCGCCACCAATACAATTTCCAAGTTGCATTGGCATTTTTGGTCTATGTTGATATAAAGGTATGTTTAAGTTATTGGGGTTATGCTCTGCGTTTAGTTTATGCTTTGTTTGTGAATTATTTGGGTTATTAAGTTCCTCGTCAAGTAAAAATTTCCAGAGTTCTTTGTTTCGATGTGTTTTGGATAAAGCTTTTAAAATTGCTGCTTCAATTGCAAATAAGGTATTTCCTCCTGTTAATGAGAAATCTGGAGTTTTGTCAACTTTTCTGAATTCTTCTTCAATTATTTCAAGATCTTGAAATTCTCTGAAATGGACAAAATTGTTTTGTAGTTTGATTAGAACAGGGCTTATGAAATTAATTGCTCTATCTACACCTTCGATAGGAAAACCTTTTACTTCATTTTCTCCTTTTGATGCTCCTTCTGGAGCACTTGCCTTAAATGTTCCATATTTTGTTTTAAGAGTAACTTCAATGGTTTCTTCATTTCTAGAATTCTTTATTTTTCTTACAGATGAATCTAATATTCTCATTTTTACCTCTTCTTTTCTAGATTGTTATGATTTTTGTGTATTAAAATTTAATGTTTATCAAAGGGAAAATAATCTGTAAGAATTTAAGCATATGCTCAAAAAAGATAACTCCACATCGCGAAAACATCCTGTTTTCGGGACACAGAAAAACTTCTGTTTTTCTAGTGCTTTAGTGTGTGATGGTTTATTTTTTGGCATCACAAAAATGTGGCGCACATTTTTTATGCTTCTGTGCGCTTTGGGGTTCTCTGCGCTTTGTTTAAAAATTAGAAACTTTCAGCAGCGTCTTCTTCTTCAACTTCAGGTTCTTCTTTTGTTTCAGGTTCTTCCTCTTCTTCTGCTTGCTCTGGAGTTTTTACTTCTTTTGCAATTTCTTCTTTAACTGCTTTTTTCTCCTCTTTCTTTTTATCTTTGTTTTCATCTTCTTCTTCAATTATCTCAACTATCTCTTCTTCTTCAACTTTTTTCTCAATCTTTTTTGGAAGAGGTCTATGAACCGTGATTGGAAGAATTCCCTCTTCAAATTCCATCTCAGCTATTTTTATTGGATCAAAATTTATTTTCTCCAAGGTTTCTTTATCCATCTTTAATAAGATAGGTGCATTAGCAGAAATTTGCAAGGCTCTTGCTCCGATTATCCTTGCTTTTTCGAACTTTGTGTAGTTAGTTTGATTTTCCATGTTGATTGAGTTGTAAGTATGTAAGTGTATTTAAATTAGTTTGTACGTTGTAAATGTTAAACATTTAGTAAACATTTACTTAATTAAAGATAATACTTTTGCGTGAAGTTTTTTTCCTTCTTTTAGTGCGATGCTTTCCATTTCAAGAATTTCTTCTTCTGACAATTCTTGGCCTGTTTTTTGCATTGCATTAATTGTTTCTCCCGGATAAGTGATTGTAAAACTTAATCTCGTATTAGAAGCATCTTCTTCTCCTGATACTGGGTCTAGGACAAATTTGTTGCCTATTTTATAAACTGTAACATTAATTGGCATTTCTTTTAATGGAAGTTTTTTATTAGATAATTTTCCATATTGGACTTCATCATCTTTGTATTCTGGGAAAAATGCTTCTTTTAAAGCGATTACAGAAGCTATGAATGATGCATCAATCAAGCTTCCACCCTCATTTACTGGATAAATATCTAGAGCTACAGACCAGACTTTTTCTTTTTCTTTAATACATAGTTTTTTGAAATCAATAAATTCAGAATTTCTTATTCCTCTGTCAATTATTCTTGCTAGTTCAATTGCTTGAATTTGTGGTGGGCCAGATTCAAAGTTGCTTGAAGATAATGGCGATAATTCAGCTCCTACAGCTAAAACCCCTTCATCTGGAGAGTCTCTATAAGGTTCGATTGCATCTAATTTAATTCCAGCTATAACTTCAGTATCCCCTAGTTTAACCCATGCAGAACCTTCTGCTTTTGCAGAAACATTTGTTTTTACACTAAGTTCTCTGTATTCTTTTAGACCTCTTTCATCCATTCTTCTTTCTTTTGAGATTAATTCCTCAATTTTTTTCTGCATTATCTTCGAAATTTCCATTTTTTTCTGCATTTTTTAATTAGGTTGAATAATTTGATTTTTATTTTAATCTTATTTATTGTTTTTTATACTTAATCTTCTTTGATTTTTTTTAGTGTTTTTTTCTGAATTTCAGCTATTTTTTTGCATGCTTTTTTTGCTAGTGCTATAGCTTCTTTTAGATCTTCTGGATTTATTTTTCCATCTAATTGTAGTAAGGAAATTTTTTCAGATTTAGATAAAATCGCGAATGGAATATCTGTTGCTGCTTTGATTTCTTTGCCATCTTTAATTATCTTATAGTCTTCTTCATCTTTTGATAAGTCTACTACAAGAGTGTCTCCTGTTTTTCCTATAGATACTGCCGAAACTAATTCTTTCATTGGGACGCCGGCATTTGCTAAGGCTAAAGAAGCTGCGTTTATTCCAGCACATCTTGTTGAGGCATCTGCTTGCAAAATCATGATATAGCAGTCAATAACTGTATTTGGAAAGTTTTCTATTTGGATTACTGGTTCAAGAGCTTTCATTGTTACATAAGAAATTTCAGCTGATCTTCTGTTTGGGCCTGGTCTTTTTCTTTCTGAAACAGAAAAAGGGGTCATGTCATAATAACATCTTAAAATTCCAGTTTCCGGATTTTGTAAATGCTGTGGATGTAGAGTTCTAGGGCCATAAATTGCTGCAATTGCAGTTGAGTCGCCGAATGAGAATAATGCGCTTCCATCTGCATTTTTTATAATTCCAACTTTTGCTTCGATTTTTCTTAATTCTTCAATATCTCTTCCATCTGGTCTTTTATGTTTTTCTTCTTTTGCCATTTTTTATTTATATACTTATAATTGATTATTTACTCTTTCTTAGGTTTAATTTTTTTTACTTCTTCTTGTAAAAATTCTTTTATTTTTTCAGTTAAACCCTCATGGAATGGTTTTTGGACAATTAATTCAATTGCTTTTTTAGCAATTATTTCTTTTTCAACATCATTTTCATCTGATCTTATCCAGACTAATCCGTTTTGTCCCACTATAATGTTGCATCTTGTTTCATCTTTGATTGTTTTGACCATGCTTCCTGCTCTTCCAATGATTCTTGGAACTCTTGTAGGATTTATTTTTACTAACATTCCGCCTTCAAGTTTTCTTAATCCTTTTTCTTTCATTGTTAATTCAACACTTCTTGGTTTTACAGCCCGAACTTTTGTTACAATTAATTCATTGAAAGTATAGACTTCTGTCAAGTCTTTTTTATTGATGTAGCCGAAACATTCCATGACTGGCAAAAAACCTTGCTGAGCAGCTAGAACATCTATCATCCATCCATTAAAACTGACATCTATAATCTGGCCAATAACTGTATTTCCAGCTCTTGGAATATAAGCCCCACTTAATGGTATTACTTTGACTAATCTATCTATTTTTTCTAATAAACCAAATTTTGAAGCAATTATCTCGTCTCCTTCTTTTCTTGTTCCTTCACCTGGCAAAAATTCTTGTCCAGTTGCTATAACTTCTCCAGGAACTACAACTTCTCGTTTTTCTTCTTTTTCAACGATTTTTTCTTCTACTTTTGTTGCTTCTGTTGTTTCTTCTGTTTCTTTTTTTGGAGTCATTTTAATATTGTTATGTTTATAGTATGTAAGTTAATAATTGATTTTTTAGTTCTTAAGTTTTTGTGCTTTTTTATTGTCTTGGACTTAGTTTCTATTGTTTTTTATTCTGAATTGTCTTTAATTTCTTTTGTTATTGCGCTTCCATGGGTCATGGAATTTAATTTGTCGTAGAACTCTAATTGCATTCCAGCTGGTATTTGGATGATGCATTTTAGCGAACCATCATTAAGCCAATCTTCTTTATCCTTTTTAAATGTTTTTATTAGATTATAAATTTGACCAGTATACTGGGGCATTATTGTGATTTCTATTTTTTTTACCGCAATCTTTATTGGAATTATTTTTTCAATATCTTTGATAATGATTGGAATTTGTTCATCGACATTTCGGTCATCTATTTTTGCTCCAGCTTGTTTTATAGCTTGTTCAATTCTTTGGGGCGTGTAAGGTGCTTGAGTTCTAGGATCCATGCAGTTTCTGGCAAGGAATTCAACTATCTGCTTTATCTTTTGTTCACGCATTTTGTCCCTATACTCTTGAGTTAACTGGACTTCTCCTTCATTGATTATTATTCCAGATACTTTGAATTTGTCTTCTGTTCCAAAAGCATCTTTTAAATCCTTTGAAGAAGCTTTAAATCCTTTTTTTTGATCTGTGAAAATATCATCAACTGCTAGAACGTCTCTTAATGATGCTGGACTTCCTTCTAATCTTTGTTTTTTAAATCCAAGAGCCTTGTCTATGTCAACTAGGATTTCAAATTCTTTTCCTTTTTTCTTTATTTTAGCTGTTACGTTTGGCATTTTATTGTTTTTTTAGTGGTATATACTTATTTTGTGATTCGCACGAAAAACTTTTGTTTTTCGGCGCGCCAAAAATTGACAATTTTTGTGCGTTTTATTGTTATTATCTAATTTAGTTTAATTTTGTTGATATCTAAATTTTGTGCTTCTTTATTGGGTTGCGTTTTATTTAGTTAATCTTTAATTTTTATAGAATTGTGTTAGTAATTTTTCCCAAATTAATAATTTCCTCGTAATTTAATTGATTTGATTTTCTTGAATATGATCTTATGGTCTGTAATGTTTATAATTGAACTTATTCTTGATTTAAACTTCTTTATTGTCTTAAACTTAATTAGTTTTTTATTTTATTTTCTACTCTTTCTCAGAGAACTTAGCAAATTGTGCTAATTGTGCTCCGACTAGTCTTTTAATTTTCATTGTATCTTTTTCTACTATGCATGATTCAAATTTTGTAATATCAAAAGTTTTTCCTAAAACTTTTTTAAATATGCTTAATGCTAGTTTTACTCCTTTTTCTAGTGTTAAATTATCTTTGTATTCTTTTCTTAAAAGTTCCAAGATTTTATCATCATTCTCGCCTATTGCTGTTGCTCTGACTCCGAAATAATTTCCAGTAACATCGCTTGTAAATACTTTACATGCTTTATTGTTCTGGACTCCGGCCATTATCACTTTTAAGCCGAAAGGTCTTACTCCGCCATATTGTGTGTAAGCTTGTTTTAAGTTTGCTATCTCTCTGATAACAGATTCAACATCAATTGGTTCATCATAAACAATTCTGTTTTGCTGAGCTACATTCTGGGCTTTTTCCATTAAAATTCTTGAATCGGATAATATGCCTGCGGTACTAGCTATGATATGGTCATCAATTTCATAAATTTTCATTGCAGATTCTGGAATTAATAGAGGGTCTGAAATTCTTTTATCTGCTACAATTGCTACACCATCAGAACAAACTATGCCCATGCTAGCTGAACCTAGGCGAACAGTTTTTTCAGCATATTCTACTTGTAATAGCCTGCCTTCTGGACTAAACAAAGTAGCTGTTCTATCATAACCCATTGCTTGATGTTGTGATTCTATTCCATCCATTTTATTTCAATTTTTTACCCTTTTTCGCTTGAAAATCTCGAGATTTTCGGCGTGCCAAAAAACCTCTGTTTTTTCAGCATGAAAAGAAGTGATTAATATAGCTTAGTTGTTTTTTCTTTTCTCTGACTTATTTTAAAAGAGGGGATATTTATAAAGGTTTTGGATGGCAAGTTTTATAATTAAAAAAATTGAAGTTATAAAAATTCACAAGTTTTATAAAATATGATCTGCTTTAACTAGAATGAAAAGAGGAAAGAAGAAGAATAGAAAGGCGTCCATGGAACTGTCATTTCAGTTCTTGTTTTCAATAATTTTGATTGCTGTAGTCTTATTTGTTGGATTTTATGTTATCAGGATGTTTTTAAATAATGCTGAAAAAGTTAAATTATTGCAGACTGTTCAAGATGTTAGAGACAAGGTTAGTGAAGTTTCAAATAGCGAAGGTTCAAGTTATCTGATGCATTTTAAATTAAATTCTGCCGTTAAATATATTTGTTTTGCAAGTGCTTCAAATTGTGGGGTAAGTAATGTTCCTGGGGAAATTCCCCCAAGTGGATTTTGTAGTGAGATTTCTGCTTATAAACTAAGCAATGAAAATATGTTTTTTTATCCAATAGGGGCTGCAGGAAAATATAATGTTAAAAGTGCATTTGAAATTTATTGCGGTTCAGAAAGCCAAAAAAAAGACTGTTTAGATGTTAGCCAGGCAAAGTGTTTTACTAGAAACTTGGATAATGAATTTTCATTTAGGATTGAAAAACCAAATTCAGACAGCTTAGTTTATGTAATGGCAGCTTGAAAAGAGGTATAATAATATAAAATTTGGGGTATGTAAAAAACAAATTGCGCAGGACAACGTTGTTTTTGCTCAAAGCAAAAATCCTGCAAGATATAATTATTGACATTTACAGATAAAAGATGTTAAAGAAAAAGGGGATGATTGAATTTTCATGGATATTTGCTTTAATTGTTGGAGCAGTTATTCTATTTTTAGCTTTTTATTTTATTGGAACTAAATTCACTGAAAAAGAAGTATTAAGCTCTGTTCAGACAGAGCAAAGTTTAGATATTATTTTTAATCCATTTTCTTCTTTTGGAAGTTTAGGAGCAACTTCAAGCAAAGTTATTGAGTTAAAGAAGCCTGAAAAATTTAATTTTTCTTGTAATTCTAATAATCTAGGTTATAATGGGATTTTAGTTTCAACTGAAGTATCTGTAAAGCCAAGATTAGTCTATGACAAATATCTTTTTACTGAAAATTTTTCTCAGGGAAAGAATTTTCAGATTATAAGCAAGCCTTTCTCAATGCCCTGGAGAGTTGCTGATTTGATTTATTTTTTCTCAAAAGATGATTTTTATTGTTTTGTTGGTTTTAGTGATGCAGAAGAAGAATTTGGGGATTCTGGAACAGGATTAAATATAAGCAATTTTCAATTTGAATCTCCTTGCCCTAGCCCAAGCGTAGTTATTTGTAATTGTAATGGATGCAATCAACAGAAGAGTGGTTGTAATATAACTGTTGATTTTCTAGATAATGTGGTTATAAAATCTTCAGGAAGAAGTTTTTTTGTTGATGATGCTACGATGTATGCTGCTATACTCTCAGATCCTTATATTTATAACTGCAATTTAAAAAGATTAGCTAAAAGAATTGTTTATCAAACAGAGGTTTACATGGGAAAATCTTCTGCTGTTTCATCAAGATGCTCTGTAGGTTTTAATTTAGGTTCATTAAAATATGATGCTGAAGGATTATATAGCGCGAGAAATCCAGGGAAAACTAGAGATAATCTCGCAAATTTAAAATCTTCTGCTGATATTTTAAAAAATCAAAATATGTGGGCTGAATGTAAATTGTTTTAGATTTAAGAGGTATTAATCAATAAGATGACAAAACTAAATAAAAAGGTTTTGGTGAAAACTGCGAAAGTTTTCACAACGTTGCAAAACCAATTAGTCTAAGATACATATAAACTAAAAAAATGAGAAAAGCACAATTAAAAATTCAAGAGATGGCATTTGTCTTGGTTGGAGTAGTTGTTTTGATGGCACTAGTTATGTTATTTTTTGTAGCTTTTCAATCTAGAGAGATGAGTAAAAATGCAGCTTATTATAGAGAAGCTAGAGCTATAACATTAGTTGAGATGATAGCATCTATGCCTGAATTAAGATGCTCTTCAAGTTTTTCAACAACATCTGAATCTGTTTGCTTAGATTATGACAAAGTTTTGACATTTAATTCAAGCAAGGAAATGCAAGATAATTATGCTATTTTTTGGGAAAATTCTTTTGTAAGCAGGGTTGAAATAGAAGAAGTTTATGTCAATAATAGCAATATCAGAGGAAAAAATTATACAATTTATTCAAAATTAACTAATGAGAATACAAAAGTTTATGCAACTTATGCTGCTTTATGTTTAGATGATGCATCTGGATTAATATGCAATATAGCTAAAATTAAAGCAACAATAATAATGCCAAAAGGAAGTTAAAATGAAAAAAGAAAAGTTTTTAAATGATATTAACTAAAAGTTAATATATATTAACTTACTGGAAATATAAAATGTTAAAAATGACCAAAAAAATGGAGATAATAAAAATTCTTTTTAAGGATTATTTAGCTTCTTATAATAGCAGAACCATTAGCAAAAAAATTGGAATTAGTCACGCTGGAGCATTTAAAATTTTTAAGAAAATGGAAAAAGAAGAAATTGTTAAACCTAAACGCATTGGAAATGCAGTTATTTATTCTTTAAATCTGCAAAATCCAATAGCTTTGAGAGAGATTGAAATGGCTCTCACTATAGAATCCCAAATTTATAAAAGATGGATTGAAGAATTTAGTCAAATAAAAGATAAAGTGAGATTTGTAATTCTATTTGGTTCGGTAATAAAAAAAGATGACTTTAATGATATAGATTTATTGATTGTCACAGAAAAAAAAGATATTAAAGAGATAAAAAAAGTAATAAATGAAAAAAACAAGATTTTGACTAAAAAGATTCATCCTATTTTTCAAACTTTAAAAGATTTTGAAAATGATATAACTAAAAAAAATAAAGTTTTGTTAGAAATAATAAAAACTGGGATTGTTATTTTTGGGCAAGGGGAGATTACTAAAATCATGGGAGATTTTTTAAGATGAGCCATGCATCTAATAAAATTAAGTGGTGTTTAAAGAAAGCACAAAAAGAGATAAAGGGGGGAAAAAAACATCGTGGATTAATTAAAAAAGAAGCAGATTATGATGAAATAAAAAAACACATAATAAAGGCAGAACATAATCTTAGTGCGGTCCATTATTTTTCAAATGGTGGTTTTTCAGATTGGGCAATAAGCGCTGTTTTTTATTGTATTTATCATTGTTTTTTGGCAATTATTTCAAAATTTGGGTATGAAAGCAGAAATCAGGAATGTACTATTTCTTTAATAAAATACTTAAATGAAAAAAATAAATTAAATCTTAATAACAAGTTTATGAATGCTTTAGAGAGTTACAATGAAAAAGATAGACATGAAACAAATGTTATTGAAAAAAGAGAGTTTTATACATACGGAACTTCAGTATCCTTGGGAAATAAAGAAGAATTGCTTAATTCTATTGATCTTTGTAAAGAATGTCTAGATAAAACCAAAGAAATAGTCTTTAGTTAAAATGAACAATAAAATAAAAGTTATAAGAAAGAAAAAAGGACAGGAAGAATCAATGGGGTTTGTTGTAATTGTTTTAATCTTAGTTGTTGTTGGAGTTGTTTTTTTAGGTTTTTCTTTAAGAAAAACAACTTCAAGTGTTCAGAATCAGCAAGAGTTAGCTGATTTGACTTGGTCTGTTTTATCTTATACTAGTAATTGCAGTATTTTAGGAGAAAGACAGAGCATATGGGATTTATCTAAAAAATGCGCTAGGGGAAATCAGGTATGTGAAAATGGCATGCATTATTGTTCTAATTTAAATGCCACTATTCAAGATATTTTTAAGAGATTAAAAGGAACAGATGTTACTTTACAAAATAAATCTATTCATGCTTATGAGTTTGTTATTGAAATGCCTGGAAATAAGGCTATAGCAAGGCAGGGAAATATGTCTTATGGGGACTATGTATCTTATTTGACTTTTATTCCGACTAATATCAATGTAAGTGCCAGATTTTATTATAGTTAGGGATATATAATTCCTATAAAGTTTTATGGACTTTAGTTTTGCGCTTTGTCTTTTAGAATCAATAGAACTTAAATTTCAATTGAAAAATTGATTTTTTCACATGAAAGGCAAGGTTTTGAGCGCCACCTGTTTTTAACCTTAGTTTTCTCAATTTGTATGAAACTGCCCTGTTCTAGAACTTTTAGGTCTTGACGTACTGCTTTAATGTCTCTTTTTAACAGTTTAGCTAGTTCATAGATTGAACCTGGTTTAGAGTGCTTTATTGTGTAAAGAATCTTGATTTTTTCAGGATTTAACCCCTGTTTTAGGATAATTATCTGCTTAATTTGAGGTTCAAGGCTTCTCTGGATATGGGTTTCTCTTACAAGCTCATCAACCATTGGGCTTTTTACAACTGCAAACCTCCTTTTTAGAAACAAGTTTAATAAGTTACTATCTGATTCCAGCTTTATTAAGAAATTCTTTTCTTTTAGTTGTTTTTTTCTTTTTTTAGCCATTTTTATGGGTTGATATGGGCCTATTCTAGTTTTTTTAATGCGCCCCATTTACATTTTGAGCTTTGTTCAGGGTTATTATTAATTCTAATTATGCTGGAAAAAGAAAACGGCAACATGAATGTTTTATATGAATTAAATTTTCTTTTTCAGCATCACAAAAATGTAGGAATACATTTTTCATGATTTTTGTCGTCGGTTTTTTAATTGTTTATCGTTAATAGGGGTTATTTTATAACATCTATGTTAAAGAACAACACATATATAAACTTTTGGTTCTTAATCTTATTATATGATTAATTATAAAATAGTAACACAAGCTTTTTAAACAAAATCTTAAAAATTAGGGTTGTTAGGGTGTTTTTCCGAAAGCTTTAAAAAGCGAGTCTTATTTATGGATTTAGTCTCAACTGTGCTTGAAAATAATATTATATTTTCAGCATGCTCGGAAACAAAGTTTCCGGCACACCAAAAAGCCAAAGCTTTTTTAGTGTGTTCAGAAGCTTCGGCTTTTTGAGCATATCATACAGGCGAGATAATCAAAAACTATTGAAAGGAGGTTAAAAAATGAAATTATTAAAAAAGATTGCACCTTTAGCAATCGGAGTGATGATAATGGCAATACCTTTTACAGCTGCTTTAAATATAGCTGACTGGAAGGGAACATTTACATCAAGTACAACAGCAGTTGTTGTAGGTTCTGGAAACATCGGAACTGATGACATGGCTGCAGCTTTAACTGTAGCAAAGGCTGTTGGGATAGACACCACAACTCCAAGCATAGTAACTGGAGAAAGTTACATGTTTGATAAGACAAATAATCACCTTAATTTTGGTGAGGGTTTGGATGATATCAAGGCAACAATAACCGATACTCAACTTCCAACTGTTCTCGCAGATGGAATATTCACTGATGAGGACCAAGGAGATGATTTTGACTATACCCAAAAAATAGAAATCGAAGGAGGAATAGACCTTGTCCATTTCTCAAATGATGACTATAATGATGGTGAGCCAACACTTGGTTTTGAGTTAGATGATGGAGCAACAATATTGACCTACACACTTGATTTTGTAAATAATCCAGAGTTCTCAGATGAAGCATTAGATACAACTACTATTGAAATGATGGGAAAAATCTATTATATCAATGATGTAGCTGATAATGAAACTACTTTACTTGATTCTGGTACAGCTGCAACAATTGTTCAAGGGGAATCCATGACAATTGGAGGAAAAGTTGTTCAAATTGTTGGTGTTTATGACACAGGAGATGGTTATGAAACTGTCTTAACTGTTGATGGTGTTGAAACAAAAGCACTTGAAGAAGGCGATACACAAAAACTTGGTGATAACTATGTTGGCATCATAGACATTAGATATGATCCTAAAGACAGTGGAAAAAGCAGTGTCAAGGTCAGTATTGGAAGTGGAGAAATCCTTATCCAAAACGGCGAAGAAGTTGAGATTAACGGCGATGCTGTTGACGGCTTAATTGGATATATCAATGGTGGTGCTGATGTTATTGAAGGCACAAGCGATTTCGAGAGTTTGACTTTTGAATGGACACTTGATGATGATGAATTTATGGCAACAGGTGATGAACTTGTTATGCCTGGATTAAATTCAATTAAATTCATGATGTCTGGAATGGAATTACCAGATTCACCAGAGAAAATTGGAATTGATGTTTCAAGCAAGAAAGCCCAAATTAAAGTAGAACTAGTTTCTGGAGAAGAAACACTTACTCTTATGGAAAGTGAGGCTGGAGCTACTTGGGATTATCTCGGAGCAAAAAAGAATAGTGCAAGTACATTAGTTGTAGAAATAGATGCTGATGCAGAAATGAATCTGTCAAAAGATAATTACTTTTTTGCAACTTACTTAGATGGTGAGGATGCAGAAACATATTATCTTAAAGTAATTGCAATTGATGAAGAAGATGGTGTTACTATCCGAGATGTTATAGGCAATGGAGAATGCACATCTGATGAAGAATGTGATTTTGGAAGTCTTGGTGTTTCATTCACTATTGATGACTTTGACGAAGACGGAGAAAACGTAACTATAACTGCAGCAGAAAATGTCTATTTTGATAGATTAGCTACAGTAGGAGGAGCTTTATTCTATCTTCCAAATGAAGATACAAGTTCTGATTACTATATTAATCTAACAAATGCAACAGATGCAACAACATATGACCTGTACATGTTTGAACAAAATGAAGACGGAGACGTCGGCGAAGGCTCAAACATATCATTTACATATAGCTTTTCAGATAATGATAGAGCTACTGTAAGTGATGTTGATACTTTTGCATGGGCATCTGCTGGTAATGAAATGCTTGATATAGACGATGACACAGAAGAAGGTTATGTAGAATCTGTTCTTGGAACAAAAGTAATATATCACACAGGCGGCGATGAAAATGACGCAGATGTGACTTACTATGGTGAAGAAGTTTATGGTAAGGTTTATCTTGCAGGAACAGGAGCAACCTCAAATGAGGGTACAACATCCTGGACTGCTGTAAGAGACTCTGAGACAACTGCTTATACAAGTAAGAATGTTATTGCAATTGGCGGAACAGCTGTCAATAAGGTTGCTAGAAAGATGCTTGGTTTAACAGACTTGGACACTCCAGTATATGGACGTGAAGATGCTTGGGCAACTGCTACAGGAGTAGATGCTATTGGAAAGGGTATATTATGGATAAAACCAGATGTATACACTTCAAACAAATACGCTATGTTAGTAGCTGGTTATGAAGGAGCTGATACTGAAAAGACAGCAAACTTCTTAACATTGGGAACACTTCCAGCAAGCGACAAGGCTTTGTTAGACACAACAGGCAGCGTTGCAGTAGAAGTCACAGCCTAAAAGGGTGCAGAACAAAATTTTTTATTTTTTTTATTTTTTTTATTTTTTTTTCTTTTTTTATATGCTAGTCTGGACTAAAAATTAAAAAATTATTTTTTAATTTTAAGCGTTTTTTTTAATTGATAAATACATTTGTTAATTAAAGCCATACACAAATGTTTATAAGTAAGAAAATTCTTACCATATATGGAAGACTTAAATATAAAGACAGTTAATGTTTCTGACAAAGGACAAATTGCTTTGCCGATTGAAATGAGGCAGAAAATGAACATTTTAAGAGGGGACAGGCTTTTAGTGATGCAATTAAAGGATAAAATTTTAATTGAAAAAGTCAAAAATGCAGACAGGTTGAAAGATGAATTCATAGACATTCTGAAGTTTAACGAATTGTCTTTAGACGGCGTATGGAATAATAAAGAAGATGACATATGGGGTTCTTACTTAAAATGATTGAACAGGGCGAGATTATTTTGTTGTCTTATCCTTTCAGCAACCTAAAAGAAAGAAAAATAAGACCTGCTATTGTCATTTCAAATAATAATTTTAATAAAAAAGGGGATGATGTCATACTTGTTCCTCTGACAAGTGTTTTAAAGGAAGAGCCATACTCGTTTATAATTGAGCAAAAAGACCTTTTTGTTGGAAAACTAATAAAACCAAGTAGGATTAGGATGGATAAGATTTTTTGTGTTGATAAATCATTGATTCTTAAAAAAATTGGCAAGATAAAAGAAGAAGTAATCAAAGAAATCAAAAAAGAAGTAATTAATTTAGTCTGATTTTGGTTATGGGGCATTAGCCCCAATAATCTTTTTAAATGAACCTTTCTTATTATTAATTGGGGATATTCAAGATGCTTAAGAAAATAGAAACAAAGTCTGGTAAGGAAATTAAAAAGAGGAGACTTAATATTATAATCGGGGTTATGATTGTTGCTTTAATGGTTTTTTCTAGTGTTGGTTATGCTATTCTTGAAAATGATTCAAATTCTTCAGGCAGTAGTTATGGGGGTTATAAATTTGTTCAAACTAATAATGGATGGCAGGTTACTTTAGCATCTTTTAGCAATAAAAATCTAATTACAAATTATCTTCCTGAAGAAGTTCTAAATTATTCGGGAACTGGGGCAGATATTTATTATTACAACAGCAAAATACTCTATGTTATTATCTCAAGTCAGCAAGATGCTCAACTAAGCTCAGAAATATTAAGAAACATAAATGATTTAGTTTCTAGAGTGCAATATGCTTGTTCTTATGATAATGAAAATTCAAGTTTTTGCCAAGAGACTAATCTGCCTTTAAAAGACTGCTCAGATGGAACTTCTAGCACAACTATTATAAAGATAGATTCAAATTCAAGTTCAACTAGTTACAATTATAATCAAAATTGTTTGACTTTAAATGGACAAGGGACAGAATTTATAAAGATGAGTGATAATTTCCTTTTTAAAATGTTTGGAATAATTTCATAAACAAGGAGTAATGTAATAATAAAACTAAATGCGCAGGACAACGTTGTTAAAATAAAAAATATGTAAGTCATAAATTATTGAGACATTTGTTTTTCAAATTGAAGACAAGTGCAAATAATTTTACACTTAACTTTAAAGAATAAACAAAAAATCCTGCAAGATTTGAATAACACCGTACACTAAACTATACATACAAAACATACTTACAAACATGGAAGATAATTTAGAAAACAAAGACGAAAACTTGGAAGATAATGATAAAGGACAGAATGTTGAAGAAGATGTAAGAACAGAGTCTGAGATTGATGGAGAAATCATGGAAAATGATTCTCATTTTCGTGATGCTCAAAAATCGGACCGATTTTTGGACACAGAAAATTCTTCTGAATTTTCTCGTGCCGAAAAAGAATCTTCTTTTTCTAGCATTAGGGAAGAGACTGATGAGAATATTGCTGAAGTTGAGAATAGGGCAGAAGAAGTTGAGGAAGATCTAAAAGAACAGTCTTCAGAAGTAGAAGAACAATCTCTAGAAAGTCAAGAGAATTCAAATGACAAGGAAAATAAAGAAGATAAAGAAGAAAAACTTGAAGAGAATAAAGAAGAAAAATCAGAAGATAAAAAACCAGATGATAAGCCAGTAGATCAAATAAAAGATAAAAAATCCCATAAAAAAACTTGGGCAATAATCGGAATTGTTGTAATTGCTGTTATTTTAATAGTAATCTTATTTGCTTTAATATATAATCCTGATAAAACAAATAAGTTCAAATATGATGGATTTAGTTTTGAAAAAATCCAATTTGGAGGAATATATCTTTATGAAACTAACTTAACTATTTTAGAAAATGGAAGACCTTTTAATTTAAATGTCAGATTGAGAAATGATCCAAGAGTTTTAGATAAAATTCCAGTTAATTATTCTGGGCTTCCAAGTTTAGTGTATTTTGCTTTTCCTGAAAAAACATTGAATTGTTCAAGTGATTCTTTGATAGCTGCTTTCCAAGTTGGACAGTATTTAGGGAATTTAAAATTTAATGTTATTCCTGCTGTTACAGAGAATTTTACTGGGAATACGCTTCCGGTTGTTGATTGTTCTAAGGCCAGTAAATCAAAAGGAGTAGTTATCTTAAAGCCATTTTCAGAACAAGACCGAATTTCTCAGGGGGATAATGGATGTGTTATTTTAGAAGCTAAGAATTGCAGTGTTATAGAAGTTTCTGAAAGATTTGTTTTATCTTTATTAGGAAAGATCAGAGATGGTGAAATAAAGGTTATTTCAAACAATCAAGGAAATAAAAACAATTCTAGTTAATCTGAAAATACTAAGAAATCATAAGATTTTTTTGAGAATCCTAAAAATTAAAGTTTTTTTAGGGTGACCAACCAGTTTTCTTTCTCAATAAATTGAATAGAACTAAAAAAATTGGATTTTTGCCCAATTTTTAATTAATCTAAACAAAAATAAAGAACAGAATGTAAATTAAAGCGACTATAAAAAATGCAGAATATTCTGTGTTTCTATGTAGTTTTTCCATAAGTTCTATCTTTTTTCTTTCATGAAGCTCAAGAAGAATAACATTGAATATAACTACAAATAATAGAAGGACATAAGTAAGAATCATAAATTTGTCTGCTATTGTTAAATAGCCCAATGGTGGGATTTGATTAGATATTGATATGTGGAACATTACTGAAGCAACTAAACTAGAGGTAGCAATTGTTAATCTGCTTGTGATTTTATCTGGGTCCATTAAAAAACTGACTAGAACAATCAACATAATTACAAGTACTGGGAGAAATGTCTTAAAAAAGGAATTTGAAGGAATTCTTGATATGTCTATAGTAAAAATATATTGTGAATAAGTTTCATTGTAAATATCATACCTATGCTTTTTTGCTTCAACTTCCCATGCATCAATATTCCATCCTGTAAAGGCAATTGATTCATCTATCCCACTTTGTTCTTTTAATGGAACATAAATTATCTCTTCAATTGTGCTTTTTTTATCCTCTAAAATTATCTGCATTTTCTGTTTATCAAAAGGAAATCTTTGTAGATCTACTGGACTGTTCAAATTTGCTTGAATTCTATAGAATTTTTCATTTGGTAAATCAATTATTTTATCTATGCTTGTTGCTCGACCATTAGTAAATTCAAATTCTGTAGAACAATTATCTGGACAATTTATTGATAGATAAAAATCTGCAGTAAACGCCCCGTTGGAAACATCAAATTTTCCAAGATTTAGGATATACAAGCCAATCTCTGTTTCTTGAGCTGAAGCTACTTGTACAAAAGAGAGCATTACAATTAAAAGGAATAAAACAAAAACAAATTTTTCCCCTTTTTTGACCATATTATTTTATCCCCTACCCAGTTTAAATATTTTTGGGCTTGAAAATAAATTCAAACATTAATCGGGATGCTTAATTCAAGATAACTTCTTCTTTAGAAAAGTTTAAATCTTGAGTTTCTTTTAAAAACATACGCCGACGTGGCCCAATGGTACGGCGCCAGCCTTGAGCATATATGAAAACCAAAGTTTTCCTAATATGTCACCTTTCCTTTTGAGGTGCTAACAAGTCACCATTAAAAACTCTAGGAAGGTAGAGAATAATTTATTTATCAAGCAAGCTGGTTTCCTTACGGATCTCCCGGTTCGATTCCGGGCGTCGGCGTATCTACATTTTGTCTAAATTAGTGGGACGAAAGAAAACATTCATTGATTTGGACAAAACATCTGTATGCTGGGCGTCGGCGTGGTGTCTTCTTTATCTATTTTTTGAGTTATACCCACTAAATAGAAACATTTATAAATATGTGGGTATAACTATTATTATGTATTTTAAAGAAAAAACAATTAAGGGTAGAAAATATAAATATGCAGTTAAATCAGTTAGACTCATAGATGGAAAAAAGATTTCCCTAGAAAAGATTTACAAAGGAGAGAAAAAACAAGATCTAGAAAAATTCTTTAAACAAAAAGAAATTGAAGAAAATATAAAGTATTCTCTGAAAAAGTATTCTAAAGATTATATAATCAATGAGAATGAAATAAAGAAAATAGAAGAAATTAGATTAAATTATCGGAGGGTTATAAAGAAAATCCCAAAAAACAGCTTAAGAGATTTATGGGATAGATTTACAGCTAATTTTACCTATGAAAGTAATGCACTTGAAGGCAATTCTTTAACTTTAAAAGACGTTGCGATTGTTATGTTTGAAAATGCTTCTATAAAAGGAAAAGATTTAAGGGAAATTTTTGAAACACGAAATTCAAGAAAAGTTGTTGAATTGATAATTAATAATAAATTAGATGTTTCACATAAAGATATTATAAAAATGCATAAACTTCTTGTAAAAGACCTTGATATTCAAGTAGGTTATAAAAAAATTCCAAATATCATTCTTGGAAGACAAATAGAAACAACACTTCCTGAAAAAGTCTATGATGAAATGACTAATTTGATTAATTGGTACAATGAAAATAAGAATACTATGCACCCAATTAAAATAGCATCTATTTTTCATGGAAAATTCGAGCATATACACCCTTTTGAAGATGGAAATGGAAGAGTTGGAAGATTTTTGATTAATATAATCCTAATAAAGAACAAGTATCCTCCGCTTATAATAAGAAAGTCTCAAAGAGTTTCTTATCTAAAAGTTCTTGAAAGTTTTGATCATAAATATCAAGATGCCTTAGTAAGGTTCTTGCTTGATAGGATTAAAGACACTTATCGAAAATTCTTTGAGATTTATGTCAAGTATGTTTAAGTGGATATAAATAATTTTATGCTTGAAAAAGATAACTCCGCACTTTAGTGTGTGAGAGTTTATTTTTTGGCATCACAAAAACTCATGTCCTTGCAAACTCCACACTAAAGTGTGGAGTGACACGCCTTTTTCATGATATGTAAAAACTTTGGCTTGTTGAGCGTGTCGGCGTGGTATCTTTCTGTCCAATTTTCAAAAGATTTAAACCAAAACCAGTTTATAACTAGCTTAAATAGTCTTATTCTTTCTATATAGTAACTATTAAACTAAAGGATAAATAAAATGAAAACTATAGAACAAGCAAGAAGAGAGTATGTTTGTCCTAAGTGTCATCACAAGGATTTTCTAGCTTTCAATGCTGAAACAGTTTATTGTTTCGGTTGTAAAGAACATCGCAATCTTGATATAAAAGAAAGTTAAGTGTGATATTTTTTATTTGATTCAAGAGTTTCTTCTAATTCTTATTTATAGGGTTACTTCATGGTAGTAACAAAACGAAAAGTTTATAAAGGATTTTTTATTGACGCTCTATGGAAAATGATAGACCAAGAGGGTTTATTGATGAGCTTAGATTTAATTTAAGCTGGCCAACAGGAATATGGATAATCACTTTAGTTGTGACAATGATTAATCTATTTGTTTCAGGAACAAATGCTCCATGGATTTCTCCCATATGCTGGATTTACACTTCTTTAGGTGTTGTTTGGTGGATAGTCACTTTATTCTGGAATTAATGCTAAGCAGAGTTACATAGTGCTAAAAAACTTGCGAGTTTTTTGCATCCCAAAAATCTTCTGATTCCCTAGAAAATAATAATTTTCTGGGCGTCAGAAATCATTTGATTTCTTAGCGTTTTAGGACATCTGTAAGTGCAAAAAACAATCTCTATTTTGTTAAAACCAGCTAAATATTAAAATGCAGATTAAACAAAGAGCAAACCAAATAGATTAGATTTATTAATTCTTTTTTTCTCTATATATCATGGCAATGCACAGGACAGCTTTTATTTTGGGAACGAAAAAAAGTAATGCAAAATCTTTTGGAACAAATGTACATAAAAAGGGATTTTCAGATATTGTGAAAGACGTAATCTCTAGTTCAGACATTGTATTAGAAATTTTAGATGCTAGATTTACTAGAGAAACTAGAAATATTGAACTTGAAAATTTAATTAAAAACAAGGGAAAGAAACTGATTTATGTTTTAAATAAATCTGACTTAATTTTAGAAGATCAGGTTAAGAAGCAAATAGAAGAGCAGAAATTATTTCCTTATGTTATTTTTTCATGTAGAAAAAGAAGAGGCGGCCAAAATCTAAGAAATAGGATTAAGATTGAAGCTAAGAAATCAAATTTTCCAGAAGCAAGAGTTGGAATTATTGGTTATCCTAATGTAGGAAAAAGTTCTGTAATAAATTTATTAACTGGAAGGCCATCTGCTAAAACTGCTTTTGAAGCTGGATTTACTAGGGGGATGCAAAGAATAAAACTTGCTGAAAAGATTTTTGTAATTGACACCCCAGGGGTTTTTCCTGGAAAAGAAATTGAAGATAGGACTTTTTCACAGCATGTTAAAATTGGGTCAAGAAATTATGATAAGATTCATGATCCTGAATTTGTTGTGTCCACCATAATGTTAGAATATCCTGGTGTTTTTGAAAAATTTTATAAGATTAAAGCTAAAGACGCAGATATTTTAATTGAAAAGCTTGGAAGAAAAAAAGCTTTTCTAGTCAGGGGAAATGAAGTTGATATTGACAGGACGTCAAGGTTAATTCTAAAAGATTGGCAAGAAGGCAAAATGCAGGAGTTTATTGAGAAAAACTAAAAAAGATAAAATCAAAAATATCTTTTTTAACTCATAAATCTATTTAAATGAGTTTTTTGTTAGATTTGATGGTTGAGGGAACCTGTTTAAATTCTCAGCAGATTAGGCAGCTTGTAGCAGAAGGAAAGATAAGGGGATTGGATATCCAAGAATCTCAGATTCAACCCTCTTCTTTTGATCCGAGGGTGTCTAATGAATTGTTTATTTTAGATAGAGAGCGTAGAGGTTTATTTAGTCCAGAACGTTATGATCCAGAATGTCATGATGGTAAATATGACAGTGTTTACAGGTCGCTAGAAAGGTTGCCAAGAAGAGAAAGAATACCAGTAGATATAACTGGGGGATTTGAATTAAAAAAAGGATTTACTTATCTTGTTCGTCTTGAAGAAAGAATCACATTAAATAGGGGGGGAAATTTAAGATTTTCTCCAAAAAGTAGTGTTGGCAGGGTTTTTTTAGATGCTAGGGCAGTAACTGATTTTAATCCATGTTATGATGAGAGTCATTGGCGATATTCAACAGACGAACTCCAAATTTGGCTTTTATTACAACCTTTGGCATTTAATTTGGTTCTTAATCTTGGAGATAAACTCAATCAATTACGAGTGTTTCCAGGGAATGTTACTAAATTAACTCCAGAAGAATTAGTTGAGGAATTTAGAAGAAAACCATTTTTATATAGAAAAAAACCCAATGATGAACTTGAACCAGCTATTCCAATTATAAGTGATAATATTCAAATACATCTTAATTTATCTGGAAGATATAGTGAGGGGGTTATTGGATTAAGAGCTAGAAGTAATCCTACGCCAATTGATTTAAGCAAAGATGCACAGCATCCTGCAGAAGATTATTATGAACCTCTTGTTAGCAGGGATGGAAAATTAGATCTCAAAAAAGATGAACACTATCTTTTATCTTCTGAAGAACTTTTAGATATCCCAGAGGATATGAATGTAGAGATGCAGATGCATTCAAATATAAGAATAAGAGGAGAATTGCATTTGGCAGGTTTTGCAGATAATGGTTTTAGAGGAGATCTGGTTTTTGAAGTAAAATCAAGTGAACGTTCAGATGTTGGGCTTAGAGATGGTATGCCAATAAGTAAATTAGAAGTATTTAGGACAGAAAAACCTGATAAGGTGTATAGTAAAGAAATTGGTTCCCATTATTTTGGACAAATTGGGCCAAAACCACCAAAATATTTTAGGCTATTTGATTATGCTTATGCTGCTAGAAATTATGCTAAATTAAACAGGGATGTTTTTTGTCAAGACCGTAAATTGCTTATGGCTTTTAGGAAATCAGGAGAAGGTTTTGAACCTGCTCAAGATTTAGAGGGTTTATTAAGATGTATTGGGAGGGGATTTTTCCATTCAAGGTATGATTGTGATCCAGCAACTGATAGTGGGGGTGATGAGTTAGTTCCCCAAATTATACCTTATATCTTGGTTTTTGGACCAAATGGAAAAGTATTTCGATATGTCCGTGCGGAAAACATAGAAGATTATGGAGAACATACGCTTTTTGGAAAACATTCTATTGGTGTTGGCGGGCATATTAATCGTGGTGACGCCCCAGATTATGTTTCAAAGAGTATTAAGAGAGAGTTAAGCGAAGAAGTAGCTTTTCATGGAATGCGTTCTGAACCAAGATTTGTTGGAACACTTTTTTCTTCTATAAAACCTGTTGACAGGGTTCATTTTGGTTTAGTGTATGCAATTTATAGCAATGGAGATGTCGTGCCAAAAGAGTCTTCAATTACTAGCGGAAGACTTTTTAGCATAGATGAGATTGTCGAAGACCCTCTTGCTGGAGAGAAATTTGAAACATGGAGTCATTTATTATTGCCTTATGCAAGAAAAATTTATGATGTAAATCAAGATCTTATGCCCAGATAGGATATTCTTTTTTATACAAAACCTTTTAAACTTTGGAAATCTAAAAAGATATGGCAAACAAGAATTGTCCAAAATGTAAAGGTACGGGGATAGTGAAAGAAAAAGATGGTTCAGTTCATACTTGTTTTGATTGTTTGCAAGATGGAAGCATGGACCAGCATTCAAAAAATGTTAAAGAGACCGATATAAGGTGGTAAGCATTATTTAGGTTCTTCTGATTTCTTAGTAACCCTAAAGATTATTGTTAATATCAAAAAGATTGCTCCGAAAATAAAGATAATTAGGAAATTAATAAAAAGGGTTTTTGCAAGCAGTTCTACAAGTGATTTTATAGGTCCTTCATTTGTTGAAGCTAAAGAATTTATAGTATTTTTTGTTAAGAATAATAAGCCCGAAATTAAAAAAGCTGGAGCAAGATTATAAAGACAAGTTAATTTAAATTTGCTTAATAAGACTATTCCTGAAATCAGAAGTAGAGAAATGATTAAAGATATTATCATAAAATTAAGTAAAAAAGAATTTCCAGTTTTAGAAACCAAAATAAAAACATTTTCAGGATTTGATTGAATCTGGTTTAAACAATTAATAAAAGAGCAGTCATAATTTTTGTAATAAACTGATTTAAAAATACCATCTGAAACTATTTTAATAAAATTCTCTGTTGTTGTTTCATTATTAATTCCAGAACAATTTATACTTATTTTGGTAGCAGTATTTTGAATGTTTAGGAAATAATCAATTTCTTGATGATTATAACAATTTTCAGTTATTTCATCTTTTGTTCTTTCAAAATCACTGTAATTATCTTGGGTTTCTTGAGAATATTGCTGCTCAATAGAATAGCTAAGTCTTGGCTCTAGGTTTTTATAAGAAGTGAATTGGTAAAGCGATAAACTAAATATTAATGATGTTAGAGAGGCCACTAAAAGAATTGTCAAGACTATTTTTATGACTGTTCTCAAGGTTTGGTTCATCTTCTCTTTTTTTATGAATACGATAAATAAAAAACATTTAAATATGCTTCGGAGCTTTTCATTTCATGGGCCCGTAGCTCAGCTTGGTTAGAGCACTAGCCTTTTAAGCCTACAGTTTCTTTTAGAAAAAGAAACTCTAGGAAGGTAGAAAACTAATTTAACTACCATTAAGGATAGCTAGGTGTCGTGGGTTCAAATCCCATCGGGCCCGTACCCATATGCATTCGAAACCTTTATATAGACGAGGAATCTGCTATTTGCATGAATAATCAAATACGAGAATATTCAGATCTCCTCGAGGATAAGGATATTAAGAGATGGTATGATAATGTCGCAAGAGGGTCAAGAATCACTGCTGATATCTATTTGAGAAGACTTGGAAATTTTCATAAGACATATAAGAAAACTCCGAAGGAACTAATCAAGCTTAGTGAAAAGAGTATTTACAATTTACTTCTAGATGTAGTCGGTGATATGGAAAATAAAAAATTATCTGGAAGTTACATTGCTTCTATTATGAAAGCAATAAAATCTTGGCTTGTGTTCAATGGCAAGGATATAAAACGCAAGATAAAAATAAAAGGAGTCCAAGAGACCCCTACACTGCAAAACGAAAGAGTTCCAACACAGCCAGAGCTAAAACAGATTTTCTTGGCTGGAGATGAAAAAACAAGAACAGCATGTGCACTTGTTGCTCATTCAGGATTAAGGATTCAAGTGCTCGGAAATTATCGTGGAGACGATGGCTTAAAAATAAGCGATTTTCCTGAACTTGAAATCAAAGAGAATAAAGTTGAATTCAGGAAAATACCTACTTTAATAAGAGTAAGGCCAACCCTAAGTAAAACAGGAAAAGAATATCTTACTTTTCTAAGTGAAGAGGGCTGTGAATATCTTAAGGCATATCTAGAAATGAGATTAAGGGCAGAAAAATTAACAGAAAACTCAGCAATTATAACGCCTAAGAAAGCAGAAAAAGAATTTATCACTTCAATAAATGTCGGGGATTCAATTAGAAAGGCTTTAAGAAAATCCGGTTTTCCTTGGCGTCCTTATGTGCTTAGATCATATTTTGATAC
>CAZCMN010000003.1:0-28940 GCA_964500015.1 Candidatus Woesearchaeota archaeon
TACTTTGATTTTTCTAGATTATTTTAGGGGGTGACATATGTCTATGGATTGCACAAGATATTCTTAATAATTAAATTAATAAACTCAGTTTGATAATATAAAAAATGATAGAATCAAAAAAAGGGAAAAAACAAAAAGAAAATCTTGCAATAATCCTTTCAGGAGGAGGAGCAAGAGGGATGGCCCACATAGGTGTATTAAAAGTTCTTGAAAAAAATAATATTGTTCCAAACATAATAATTGGAACATCTGCTGGTTCATTAGTTGGTGGTATGTATGCTGCAGGAAAATTAGCAGATTTTGAAAAGATGTTGATTGGTAAAAGTAAAAAAGACATAAAGAAAATAGCTGCTTTCAGGCCCCATGAAGGTGGATTAATCAATCCAGACAGATTTGAAAAAGAAATAAGAAATATACTTGGCAATATAAAAATTGAAGAATTAGATAAAAGATATTCTGCCACTGCTGTAGATTTATTAACTGGAAAAGAGATTAGTATGAGTAAAGGAGATTTATGTCAAGCAATTTTAGCAAGCAGCACAATTCCTTTATTATTGCCCCCAGTTAAAAAAGATGGCATGTTATTAGTTGATGGCGGTTTACAAAATCCTTTAGCCATAGATGACGGTTTTAAAGTAGCTAAAAAAGTTATTGCAGTTGCAATTGAACGTAATTTAGGAGACATGCCAAAAAAAGAAAAATATGGTTTTGTAGACATTGCCGAAAGAACTTTATCAATTCTCCAAAACGAGATTGTTGAATCTGCATTGAAAAAACATAAGAAAAACCTAGTAATCATAAGGGTAAAGGTTAACATAGATACTCTAGATTTTTATAAAGCTAAGGAAGCAATAGAAATCGGAGAAAAAGAAGCTGAAAAAAAAGTAGAAGAAATAAAAGAACTTGTTCTTGCAGAATAATTTCCAGATGTAAGTTAAAAAATGATTTTTGTAGTTCTAGTTGGTTTTTGTTTTTAGAGTTTTTATGATTTTCTTTAATCTGATTGATTTTGGAAAAACAAAACGCAGTTATAAAACATAAAGGGGGAAATATTCCCAGAGCATGTTATTACATATTACCTAACCAAAAATTTATAAGGGAACTATTTTTATCCTAAAGATGCTAGAAAATGAAAACATTTTCTGCATGCATTAAAATCAGAGATTTTAAACATGATAAAAGTATATGAAATTCCAGCAGATAAAATTGATTCAGTTAAAAATATTTTAGAAGCTCCAGATCAAACTTCTGGTGAGTTAGATGTTGAAATTGAAAAAGAACCTGGTAAAGGCAAGGAAAAAGCAAAATCCTGGAAAATTAATGAATTCAAAAAACAAGGCTTTATTTTAAGAGAAGCAAAAGCCCTGGGAATTGAAAAAAAAGTTTTTTATTTGCAGATTTCTGGAGAAGATTCCTTTTTTCAAGAAAATGAAAAATTGTTGCTAGATGCGGGTGCGAAAGTTTTAAATACCAAAGAGAGCGATAATATCATTAATAAAATTAATGACATGGAATCAAATGCCTCTAGCGGCATCGGTTTCATATTCGGATAAAAAGCAAAAGCATAGTTGAAAAATGGCAGGGTTCAATGAGCCGACAAATAGAGAATTAAGACACATAGGTGTTGAACTTTCAACACATGTTAAAAGTTCACTTCAAGATCAAGTATTAACTTCTTCAATTCCAAGATGTTTTAGTTTTTCTGTGGAAAGAGCAATGGCATCACATCAATTAGGCTTAGGGAATAGACTAGCAGTTGCAATTTCCAGATCAATAGCTTTGGTTCCTGGAAGAAAACCAGTATCGTTAAAACCTATACGCTCCTCAGAAGTTGTTGCACTTTCAGCTTATCTTGAAAGTTCTAGTCTTTATGCAAATCGAGTTAAAGAATTGAGGAGAAGGTATCCTCAAGCCTATCAACTTAGTAGGGCAGATACACTTTTAGTTGCAGCAGATGTTGATTGGAGACCCCCTGAAGATTCCTCTGGGATTCTTTATGCTCAAGGAAGAGATAGAGTAGAATTACTCCAACAAGCAACTGGGCACGATGTTAAATGTTTCTCTTTAAACAGAAGAAATGTTTATGTTGTTTCTAATGGATATTCCCCACAATTTGAAGAACATGACTAGTTTTTTAATCAAATCCTAAACCTTTTAAATACCAAATTCTATAAAAATTATGGGCCCATAGTCCAGTGGTTACGACGTCTCTTTGACGAAGCTCTTTTAAAAAAAGACCTTGGAGAAAAACTAGGGGAGAGCTGCAATATGGAGAAGATCGCTGGTTCGATCCCAGCTGGGCCCATTTCTTTTTAGTCGAACCAGATAGTAGATCGCTGGTTCCGCTAAACACTAAAAAATAACTTTGTTATTTTTGGTGCCCAGAAAAATTATATTTTTCTAGGGAAATCAAAAGATTTCTGGCGCCCCGAAAATCCCCGATTTTCGTGGGATCCTGGCTGGACCCTTTCTTTCTTTCTTTGTTTCTGTTATTTCATAACATTTTTATACTATTTTTTCCTCAACAAACATGCTAGAAAATGTAAAACATTTTCTGCACGCTAAAAATCTTTTGATTTTTAAGCGTATCATCAAAAGAGGAAAAATGCCTAATTTAAAATCTAAAAAAGCCCAGCTTACATTATTCATTATCTTAGCAATAGCAATTGTTGTTCTAGCAACTGTATTATACTTTGTTTTTTCAAAAACAGACATAATCCAAAAACAGAATGAAGTTGAATCTTATTTTATTTCATGTGTTGATGAGAAAGTTAAAGAAGCTGTTTCAGTAGCAGAACTCCAAGGAGGTTATTTAATTTTGCCTGAATTTGAACAAGGTTCAGAATCATTTCCTTTTTCAAGTTATTTTAGTTTTGTTACTTTAGATATTCCTTACTGGACTTATGTTACTGGAAATGGAATTCAGAAAAATAATCCGCCATCTTTACAAGAAATCGAATCCCAGTTTGAAGAATATTTAAGAGTTCCGATAATGGACTGTTCTAATTTCAGACAATTTTCTTCTTTAGATATAAATGCAAGCGGAATCAAGAATATTTCTATTAGAATAAATTCAGGGAATATTGAAACTACTATTTTCATGCCCTTAAATGTCAAAGGCCTAGATTATGATTATAGATCTTCAGAACATAAGATAAAAACTCAAACCAAATTTGGCTCTTTATACAATTCAGCTTTGCAATTTTTTAAAGAAAATGATCAAAAGAACATCTTAGCTAATTACTCTCTAGATGTTATTAATGCCTATGTTCCCACAAATGGATTAGAAATCAGCTGTATTCCAAAAATTTTATCTAAAAATCAGGTTAAAGAAACATTAAAAGGTGCTCTTCAAGAAAATATACAAGAATTAAAAATTAAAGGATCTAACTTTTACTTAAAAAATCCTGAAAATAAATATTTTATAATTAATCTTGATCAGCCAATTAATAAACAATTTAATTTTCTCTATCTAACAAAATGGCCCACATATATAGAAGTTTGGCCAAGCAGTCAAGATGTAATAAAAATAAATCCAATCGGAAATCAAGCAGGTTTAGGTGCTTTAGGTTTTTGTTTTATTCCTTATCATTTAGTATATGATCTAAGTTTTCCAGTTTTAATCCAGATAAGTGATGGAACTGAAATGTTTCAATTTCCAGTTTTAGTTATTATTGATAAGATGGTTCCAAAGAATTTCAATTTTAATGAAACTATTCAGCCTTCATTTGATCTTTGCAAAGATCCTGGCCAGATTGGAACTATTTTCACAAAATACGGCTCTAAATCAGTAAAATCTGAAATTTCATTCAGGTGTTTAAGCCAAGAATGTGATATAGGGCAAACAGACAAAGATTCTGATGGAAAATTAACAGCATCATTTCCAAGATGTGTTAATGGCTATGCTATTGCCAGTTCTCCTGGCTATAAAACTTCAGAAGCCCTAGTTTCCACAAACCAGCCATTTATTTTATCAATGCAAATGTCAAAGATTTATGAACTGCTTATTCAGATTAATACAGAATCTGGAGAAAAAGCAATTATCTCTTTTAATTCAGCAGATTATTCTATAACCACAGTTTATCCAGATTCACAATCAGTAAATCTAACAGAAGGCAATTATAATGTCTCTGTCCAATTATTCAAAGATTCTTCAATTTCAATTGGAGAACAGCAAGTTGAGAAATGCATCTCTGTTCCAGTTCCAGGAATTCCTGGAATGTTGGGATTAAAAGATAAAGAGTGTTATAACTTGACTCTGCCTTCATCTCAGTTTACTAGTGTTCCAATTGGCGGAGGAAAAATAGAATTTTTCATGACAGATTCTGAATTAAAAAATGCCAAGAAAATTAAAATTCAATCTGAAAAAATAGAAACACCAAAGACAATTGAAGAATTAATGAATGTTTATGATTCAATTAATTTACCTACACTTAAAGTTACATTAATTTAAAAATAAACCAGCTAATCAAACGCCACGCAATAAAAAACACAAGGTCAAATATCAAAAACTTGCAGAAAAACTTAGACTTACATAAAAAAAGATGAAAAAATTCAATAAAAAAGAGAAAATTGGAATTAGCTTGTTCTTAATTTTATTATCTCTTGTTTTTATTTCTAAATTTTCCTTATCAGAAGAAATTCAACCATCTCAAGCAGCTCAAGAATTGCAATTTTCTGGAACAGATACTTCTTATTATTATCCTTCTTTAAATGATCCATCAAATTTTTTAACATGGAGAAATGAATTTTGTAGCAATAATACCGGAATGGATTTTTTAATAGAAATGCCCCCAGATGCCTGCAGCCCATCTCCTGTAACCTCTGACTTATTAGAAGAACAGCCAGTTCAGGTTCTTTGTAAATTAACTGGAATAAAAATAAACCCCCTTATCAATGTTCCAAACATAAAAAAAGTTATTCCTATTATTGAAAACCAATCAAAAGAAATTTCTTATATCAGCTTTTATCCTGCTAGAAGTGCTTTAGGTTATTATAATTTCAATGATCAATTTCAAGTATCTCAAGGTTCTCCAACACTAAATAATCTTGGATATTTACTATTAACCTTAAAACAACAGCCAGTTGAAAGAAATATGTCTAGAAATGTTTCTGCCCAGATTACAGTTAATATAACTTACGATGTTGCAAAAACTTATGGAATATCAACAGAGCAATTTGTTTTGCCAGTATTAAGCCAGCAAGATTGGCAAGATCAATACAAAAAATACAGCTTCTGGCATGGCAGAGGTTATCTAAGACTTCAATCAATTGAAGGTCAGAATGCTAAAATTGCAGTATATTCTAATCCAATTGGATCGCCAATTGCATTTTCTCCAAATGGTTTAAGAGAAGGGCAGAGTCTTTCTGTTAGTTTGCCTGGGCTTTATTGTGAAGGTCCTGTTAATGTAACTTTAGATGAAATAAGAATTCCAACTAATGCAGCAAGGTTTATGATTAATGGAAATACTTTTATCTTATCTGAGGGAGATGATTTTGCAGATTCAGGATGTTCTGTCAGCAATGTCCAGCCAGGAAGATATCTTGGCGGAGAAGTTCATGTTTCTTGCCAAGGACATGTTGGTCCTGGTCAGTTTGGAGATTATATTTTTAAATCAGATCCACTAAATGCCAAAATAAATCTAATCGATTTTTCAAATCCTTCTGGATCTGAAAGAACAATTGAAGTTGGAGATGAACTTGAAATTGCAACATCATCTAATGAAAAACAATATTACTATGTTGCATTTATTGGAAAAACAGCAGATATCTCTTCTGGCAAGACAAATTCCTATTCTTACACAGACACAGTAATTATTTTTGGAACAGAAAAGAGATTAAAATTAGATGTAGATAAAAAACAAAAATTTGTGCAAGCAATCCAAGATGCAATTAATGGAAAGTCTGTGGAGTCTTTAACAGAAAATGAAATAATGGCAAATGCAAATAAAAATTCTCAAGTCAGCAGTCAGATAAAATATCTTAAGATGTTCAAAAAAACCATGGGCCTAGTTCCTCTTACAATGAATTCCAAACTTCAAGTTATTTCTGCTAAAGGTCCTGTACAAGTTACTTATTCTAATGAAATTGAACAAGATTACAAAGAAGCAATAAATTATTACAAATCTATTTCAGCTGAATTTCCAAGATTAGCAAATCCAGATGGATATTTTTATGGGATTGCTGCATTAAGACAAGCTTCTGAACTTGCAGGTTACTTATCTAAAGAAAATGATCAAATTGAATTATTGCAGTCAATAATTGACAAATATCAAGAAATTGATGACCCTTACATTCAAGGAGAAGTTGAAGCAGCTAGGTCTGACATTTTATTATTAAGCCAAGGATCTGGAGAAAGCAGATCAAAAATAATTGAAACAAGTTCTGGAACATATTATGCTACTCTCTTGTCAATCAACAAGCCAGGATTAAATTCTCAAGAAGCTAGATTAAGAATAAATAATTCTGAAACAGGGATTTATATTATTGGAGACCAAATTGCTAATATAATAATTACAGGAATAACAGATACTGGAATAAGCATAACTTATGATAATGGGATACCAGATTCTATTGCCAAAGGAACAAGCAGAACTTATAATGCCACAAGAATTGAAGTGGTTTCAACTTCGATAAGAAGAGAAGCAAAAGTAACTGTTTGGCCATTTGAAAGCGAGAGAACTACAACAACAAATTTTTCAGTTGTTATTGGAATAACAAAAAGATCAATTCAGTTGACTCCTGCACAAATCAGCAAAAAAATTATTGAACTAAATAAAACAATTGAAACTCTTAATAAGTATGTTGATTTCTTAGAAAAAACAACTTCTACTTTGAAAAAAGCATGTTATGTCGGAGGAACTGTTTTATGGGCAAAGAATTTCTTATCCGGACTAACTGGAGAATCTTTTGCAAGAAGATGGGTCATGAAAGCATGGTCTCAAAAATGTGCTTCAGAAAGCTATAGAATAGAATTAGGCAGCGGAAAAACAGTAAGTTTATCAGGATGTTACAACAAAAAAGGAGATGACATTGAAAATGACGTAAATTTAGTTACAACATCTGTAAATAAAGCAAACGATTTCATTAAAAAAGTTAAATCAAATCCAGGAGTTGTTTCATCTGGAGGAATTCTTGGATTATCAAAAAAAATTAATGAAGAGAAATTTATTTCTTTTTCTAAAGATTTATTCTTGCAAGAACAATCTTCTCTAATTGAGAATGTAAAGGTCAATGTTCTTCTTGGATCCTTGACAAGACCACAAAAAAGTGTTTTGTTGTCTAACCAAAAAATCATAGATGATAAAACGCCCTATTGTCCTATTGAAGCAACTTCTACAAGTCCTGCAATTCCTGCAAAAACAATTAAAGAGTTATTAGAGTTAGATGACCAGAGTCTTACAAAAGAATTAAAAGCATGCGAGATTCCAATCCCAGTTGATGTAAAAACAGTTATAGAAAATTTAAATCTTCTTTATACAGATAGTGAAATATCTTCAGATGATATAAAAGACATTTTCTTAATCCTCTCAATAAATCAGCAATCAAGTTCAGTAAGTGATACTTTAAAGAGTTATAATAATTTTCAGATATTTTCTAAATTTGATTCCTATCTAAAAGTAGTTGGTGAAAAAAGTTTCCAGAGCAATATGAAAAGAAATTTTGGAGTAGATGTTCCTTACTGGAAATCTGAAAAAACTGAATCATTAGTTGTTTCACAGATTTTTACCCTAGGACTAGGAACTTATTCTTGGTTTAATGATACAGACAACGACTCTGAAGGAAAATCAACACAAGATATTGCAAAAGACTATGGTGGACAAAAAGGAGGAAAACAATTTATCTTATTTGCAACAAGCACTGCAAAAGTTTTTGCAATTCTTGAACCAGTTGGAGAAAGCGATAAAAATAGATACTTATTTAGGCCAGCTTTTAATATTACTGATGATAACAAGATTTCAATTGTAATGGATAAAGATAAAGTAAGACAAAAAATTTCCCAAGATACTAAAGAAAATCAGGATTTTCCAGATTCTTTAATTCTCCAAGACATTGAAAAATGCAAGCATGAAGTTAATCCACAAGATTATCAAATAAAATTCTGGGAATCTGGTCCTTATGAAGGCTTAGTTGCCCAAATGATAATTTCAAGAAATGAAGGATGGTACTACACTACAAAAGCTTATTCTGGAGTAGAAGGAAAAATGGTTTCTTATAAAGAAACAGGCCAAGCAAATGAATACTGGATATGCAATGTAGGAGATAATGGAAAACCCGAATTTAATTTTTACTCTGGTCCTAGCGGAGATGATGATTGTTGCTTCCAGATTTCAAAAACAACTAACATGGAAATTCCAGATAAAATAAAAGAATGGGCAGATAAAGTTGAGAAAAAATGTTTGCCAGCAGCTCAAACAAGTTATTCAAAGAAAGAAAGGCCAATTAAAACAGCAGATTGCGGCAATACTCAGCCTCTAGGAAAACCACCAACATTAATTCCTTCAAGTCAGTGTGAAGATTTCATGAGCCCAGATGATTGCAAAATATTATTTAATTTATGCGACCCAGTTATCTGTCCTCCAAGCAGATGCGATATGGGTGGAAGATTTCCAGTAGAAAATGTAATTCAATCTGGGATTATAGGCTCTTTAGTTTTATGTCTAGGAAACAGCGACGAAGTAGCTATTCCTATTTGCATTTCTGGCCTATATAATGGATTAGATGCTCTAAACAATATGGTCTTTAAGCAATATAAAGAATGCTTGCAAAAACAACTTGATACAGGACAAACAACAGGGGTTTGCGATTATTGGCACTCTGTTTATCTATGCCAGCTATTATGGGGAAATCTAGATCCTTTTATTAAAGCTGGCTTGCCATTGATAGCACAATCTTTTTCACAAGGTGGCGGAGAATATTCATTATTTTCAGAAGCTCTAAAAAACGCAGATGATTCCATGGGTTATTTTACACAAGTTTATGGAGTAAATGCATTTACTTCATTTAAAGAACGAGCTACAAATCAATCTGGGGCCATGATCTGTGATAAATTTGTTTCAGTTGTTTATCCAACTGCAGCTAAATTTGTTGATGACTTAACAAAAGCAGATTCATATTATTCAATCTATGCTTCAATAGATGAAGTTTCTTTAGGAGCAAATCCTGAATCTCAATACAGAGTCTTTTATGATATTTATGCTGGAAAAGATCAGTCAGCTAGCTATCAAGTTTATATTAAAAAACCTTCTTCATCTTCACAAGGTTATGAATATGAAATAAATCAACTTCCTGTTCGAAATGCCCAGGGATTCTTGTCTCCAGGAGAAACTAGGGCTGAAAAAGTTGATTTTACTGCTCCCCCGGGATATAATGAAGTCTGTGTTAATATCAATGGAAAAGAAAATTGTTTCTTAGGAGCAGGAGGAACATCATTTGCAATATCAGAACTTCAGAATTTATATTTAGAAGATGAAATTAAAAAAGACATTAAAACAGAACAAACTTGCAAAGCAGGCTCACCTACTTTAGTTCCAACAGCTTCTCTAAACTTACAATCACAGATACAAGAACATCTACAACCTGAAATATACAGGAGAGGAATAATAAGGATTTGTGCATCAGAAAATCCAGGAACAGGAACAGAAGATTCTGAAAGATATCAAAGAGTTGGTTATTGTGATAATACAAAAATTGGTTGTTGGCTTGATATGAATTCAGTAGATAATAGCATTTCAGATTTAGGAATAAGAGAGAATATTGAAGAATATGCTAAAGACCTTTCATGGATGTATCTTTTAAACCAGAGTTTAGCTGACCAAGTAGATGTGACAGAAACAAATATTATTCAATTAAAAACAGAATTATCAAATGCAAGAAAAGAATTATATGGTCCTTCTATGAAAATGGAATCTGGTAAGGGAATTTATAGGGATTACTTAAATAAGATTAAGGCGCAGATTTATGCTTCTGCTAGATTACCTGATTCAACTGCTTTAGATAAATTAAAAGATGAAATCAGAAGCAGTTCTGTAATCATCAGCTTATCAGAGATATCTAGAAAAGCTTCAACAGTATCAGAAAGAGCTTTAAAACCAGTAGATAAAGCAGAAGCAGCATGGATTCAAGCGCAAGCTATGGATGAAAGATTAAGGTTCTTATCTTTAACAGAAATGGTTAATGCACAAATTGCAATTGCCGAGACTTGTGAAGCTTTTCATGGAGTTTGGATGGATCGAGTTCAAGGCCCAGAAATTGAAAATAATTGTCCTGAAGGAGTTGAACAGCCCTGGACTAAAGACATGGCTCTTTATCCAGGAAAAGTTTGTTGTGTAAAAGAAGGAGCAATAGAAACACCAATAACAGGAGTTTTTTCACAAGATCAAATTAATCAATTTTCACAAGGAACAGTTGTCTTATCAGAGATGGCTAATGGCTATCGCGATTTAATGACTGCACAAAAATTAGAGCAATTTTTAAAAGAAAATCCCCAACCAAATTCTCCATTCAGTAAAGAAGTGATTGATACTGAACTTTTAGAATATTTAAAAACAATTCCAGGTGCAGATTTAAATTTAGATTTAACTAATAGAAAAGCATTTGCAATAGCTTTCTATAATCTCGGAATTAAATATGATATTGATCCTGCTTTTGGTTTAGCTGTTGCAATTCAAGAAAGTGGTTGGGCTACAGATGCTAAAGCTCAACAAAACAAAAATCTTTTTGGAATTAGTGTTAATGGAGTTCTTAAAAATTACCCTTCCTATGAAGCAGGCATAGAAGATTTTTATAAAAAAATTAGAGACGAATATGTCTCTAAAAATCCTGTTCAAAAAACTCCTGCAAGTATAATTTGTTTTGTTAATGGAGCCTATCAACCAAATTCATTTCCCAATCATTGCTATTGTGAAAAAGAAAAAGATAGACCTGCTAGTGAAGGTTGTGTAAGCTGGTTTTCTGATGTTCCAAGTCTTAGAAAAAGAATTCAGAATTTAGCAGCTTCAACATCAGATATCTGCATTCAAGAAGCAAATAAATTAATGTTAGCTGCAGATTTTTTAAAAGACCAAAAAAGCAGTGGTCAATGGAGTGTTCAAAGTAAAGATTCAAATCCTTCTACAGTTGGCAATGGTTATGTTTGTTGTGGAACTTATCTTTGGAATGTTTTCAGGGTTGCAGAATCTAAATTTGATTTAAACTGGCAAAATACTTGGTATTTTTGGCAAGATCGTAGTGGCATGGGAAATAAACTTTCTACAATTAATAAGATTGATTATGTAAATATAAATAATAACTTGATGAAACCAGGAGATGTTCTTTATTTTGGAAGCCCATGCGACCATATAATGGCAGTAGGAACTCCTATTCCTGGTGAAAATGGAAAGTTTTATGTTATTGGCTATAATGAACAACCTTCACAAGATCCAAGAACAACAACTTTAAAATTTCCAGATTATCTTTATACTAATGGAAAAGGCTCAAATAGTAATGGAAAGATTGTAACAATCAGCACTTTATGGAAAGATTGTTTAACAGAAATATACAGACCTATTCCCTCATGTTATAGTTCTCAAGGACAAATCACTTCAAGTTCATCAAATGCTGGACTTCCAACTGTTGCTCCAATAGTCACTATAAAATTCGGAAGCGGCATTTTTGGTTTTAGCTGGAAAGTTAGATTTAATAAACAACCAAATAAAAAGATTTGGGATTGTCAAGCATCTGCAATCTTTGGGAATTATGATGCTTGTTCAACAATCAATGGATTAGGATATCAAACATCATATAAAACAATTGCAGCACAGTTAGCCTTAAAAGACGAACTTCAAGGTTATCAATATCTCAAACTGATTGATGGCACAACCATCGACGGAAAGTTAATCAAAGTAGAAAATCTTCCAAATCTTCAAACTACAACACCTACAACTCCCACAACACCAACTTCCCCCACAACCCCAACAACACCTTCAGCATCAACAATTTCACAAGTCTTGCTTGTTTCAAAAGTTGGAACAGGAATAGGTGAATACACCTCAGAAAATAAAGTTGTTAATTTCAATGATGGCGTTGAAATATGTGCTGTAATAAAAAAAGGAGATGATTATTATTCTGGAAAATCTTTTAATGCTAAGATAAATAGCATAGAAAAATCTGTTTCATCAATTTCAGATTCAATAACAATTAGGTGGTATAATGTTCAGCCATTATGGAAGCATCCTGATGCCCTATCTAGCTTTTTCCCGATAGTTACTGGTTCTAATCCCTATCCCTATTATCAAAATAATAATCAAGCTTCTCAATTACTGAAAAACAGTTATGATGTTTTACAGTACACTCCACAATATCTTGGGGGTGGATGGTGTGTAACTGTTCCACAAACAGCAGGAACAAAATGGTTTAGAGTTGAAATAGATTATAACAGTCAGACATATTATTCTCCTGGAAAACCATCTAGTTCAGCAGATATTTCTAATTATCCTTCAGCATATGCTGGACAGCAAACCAATTTAGTTGAATCAAGTTCATATGATATTAGGGGAATTTCTCCATCTGTTTATAGGATAAGCAGAAAATCAGATTATGACAAGAGCCAAGCAACAAGTTCTGAAAAAGAATTAATCAGGGCTGTTGAAGCATACAAAAATGTTCCTTATATTTTGTCAACAGATATTCCAAGATACCAAGCATCAATGACAGACTATATAACTAATTTTAAAGCAACAGAATGTGCAAGTCTTTTAATAGGCGGGGCTAAACTAACTTCTCAAGGTACGTTCATAGACATAACCGATACTGGTTCAGTAATGGTAAATAAGGCAAGAAATAAAAACAAAATAATTCAAGATACAAACAATAATGTTGTAGAAAAAATTCCGCTTAGAGATATCCTTGCAGGAAACCCTTTAATTAAAATAGATGAAAATAAACAAAATGCCTTGCATATAGGGGATATGATGTTGTTATGGAATGAACAAGAAAGTTACTACTATCATGCTTCAATGCTTTATGAAGATAAAGGAATAATAGGTATTCTTGATAGTCAAGATACATTTATCTACATCTCTACAGCGTGCCATAGCAATAATAACGGACAATTATGTTATAATACCCCTTCATATTTCTCTAGCTTGAATTCTAATGCAGAAGTTAGTCTTATAAGAATAACTAATTAATCTTTTAGAATTTTTATATCAAAATACTCGAAAAAATAAAAAAATAAAAAATAAATTTTTATTGTGGGTTTCCTTGAGCATCAGTTAATCCACAAGGTGCATGAGTATCTGGGTTGTAAGCTTCTAATTCTGCTCCTGAGCTAGCTCTTGCTTTAATTCTTCCACCCTTCCCTACTCTTACTGGTCCCATGATTATAACTTCAGCACTTGCATCTGCAGAAGTTTCTAATTTTGAAATCTTTGGAGCTCTGCTTATGCAGCCAGCTCTTGCTTTAGATTTTTTTTGTGCATAGTGCCCTAAAAGAGGGGTTTTAGCACATCCTGCAGCTAACACAGTTGCAGCTAAAGCAACAGCAACACCAGTCTTGTATAGTCCAGAATATCTAGAAGTTGCTTGTTCGTTTTGTGGGCTGTAATTTTTAACATTCATTTTATTATTATCCTCCTTGTTTATTATAGCCATCTAGTCTTTATAAACCTTTTGATTTGTTACCATTACATAGTTAATATAAACTCTCTAAAATAAGATGCGGGTCAAAAAAATCAGGGATTTTTAAGCCACTCATTTTGCTTCAAGCAGAATCAAAATGCGGGAAGTAGGGGTCGAACCTACGCAGGCACTAAGCCACTAGGTTTCTGAAATTATTGGGAGTTTCTTTTCTCCCAAAGGTCTTTTCTTTTTCCAAAGAAAAGAGGCTTTCCTAAGCCTAGCCCGTTTGACCACTCCGGCACTCCCGCATGTTAGTATGAAAAAATTTAGAATTATAAATGTTTTGTAAGTAGGTAATTGTTATAATCTTAGTTAATGGTTTTGGTGTGTTAATACTCTTTGCACAACGTTGCAAAACCAAAATTCGTCTAAGAATAGAGATAACTCTTTTTTCAAAGAGACTAGCGTCTAACAAATTCAGCAAGAATAATTTTAAGAATTTAAGCTGTTGCAGTTGAAGGAGAAATATAGATAATTGTGTCTCCCCTGATAAAAGCTAATCCAATGTTTCGTCTTACTTCGTTGTTCTCTAGTTCTCTCGTATTCGACAAAACAATATTAATATGAATGTCAAACGCCACTAGAGTTCCTACAAGTTGCTGATTGTTTTTTAGTTGTACTAAAATCTCTTTTCCTTTAGACTGATTTAACAAGTCTAATGGTCTTTCTATTCCGTTAACCATGTTTAAACCTTTCATTTTATCTTTTTAAATATTTCTGTGATGAAAAAGAGGTAAGTTATAGTATCATTAATTTTCAAAATATGCCTTGTCATATATCAAGTTTTTGATAGGCTATACAAAATTTAAACTTACAGATCAAGCAAAGCGCGAAGACTCAATTTTTAAAATTTCTCGTAGAAAACTATTTAAATGCTTTAGTTTCATTCCTTCTATGAAAACAGGAAAGAAAGCAAGTGGTGGAAGATTTAAAAAAACCAGAAAAAAAAGACTTTATGAAAAACCTGGGATAGTTAGACAAGTTATTCTTGGAGAAGAAAAGAAAAAGAATATCAGAACTCTAGGAGGACATCTAAAAACAGTTTTGTTGAAGACAAATACAGCCAATGTTCTTGATATTAAGGAAAAAAAATCTCAGATAGTCAAAATAAAGAATGTCCTCGAAGTTCCTAGCAATATATTCTTAGCTAGAAAAAATGTCATTGTTAAAGGCGCGATTATAGAAACAGAAAAAGGGAAAGCCAGAGTCACAAACAGGCCAGGACAAGAAGGACAAGTTCAAGCTGTTCTTATTTAGTTATGCTTAAAATTATAGTTTTTCGAGGAGAGCCATAGAAAGGTTTATAAACCATTCTATAATTAACTTTATAAACCCTATTTTTCAATAAAATCTTAAAATGGCTCAAAAGTTTGTTAAAAAATGTCCAGAGTGCGGTTCTGTAAATCTTATTTATGATGAACAAAAAGGAGAGATTATCTGTTCTGATTGCGGTTTAGTTGTAGAAGAGAAGATGATTGACCTAGGCCAGGAATGGCAGCAATTTCGTGAGGGAGAAAAAAAGACACGAGGTGGAGCCCCTCTTTCTATGCAAAAATTTGATCAAGGTTTAACAACAAATGTTGGAGAAATCTCAGACATTTATCAACTTGGTTCTGAAAAGAAAATCAGAAAATTTTTCAGATTAAAAAAATGGCAGGAAAGAGTTTCAACATCTATTGAAAGAAATCTAAGACTTGCAATGGCTGAATTAAGAAGAGTAGCTTCTTTCTTGAACTTGCCAAATTTTGTCAAAGAAGAAGCTTCAAGAGTCTATAATCTTGTCTTACAAAGGGGATTAGTCAGGGGAAGATCAATGGAATCTGTTGTTTCAGCATGCATTTATGCTTCCTGCAGAAGTTATGGAATTCCCCGAACATTAGATGAAATTTCAGCTGCATCAGAAGTAGAAAGAAAAGATATTGGGAGAACTTACAGATTTATAACAAGAAAACTTGATTTAAAAATAATTCCAAGTGATCCAAAGAGCTATATTTCCAGATTTGCATCTATCCTGCATCTATCTCCAAAAACTCAAGGAGATGCTTTAAAAATATTAAAGAAAGCAGAATCTTCTGAATTAACTTCAGGAAGAGGACCTGCAGGAATTGCTGCAGCTGCTTTATATGTTGCTGCTCTATTGAATGATGAGAGAAAAACACAAAGAGAAGTTGCAGACATTGCAGGAATTACAGAAGTCACAATAAGAAATAGATACAAAGAACTATTAGACAAATTAGGAATTGAAGAGAAGCTCAAGATAAAAGAGATTGAAAATAAAGCTCAAAAAGCAAAAGCAAAAGAGAAGAAGTAATTCTAAGAATCTTTAAGGGTTAAGTGTAAAAAAGATAATTACCTTTTTCAGTGCCATAAATCTTACTAATTAAGGCACAACGTTGTGAAAAAGCAACAATTTTATTCAATAGATATTTTTATTCAATAGAGATTATTATCTCCCTTTAAATCACAATTTTCATAAAATCTTTTGCTAATTCAGAATTCTTAAAAATCTTTTTAGCTTCATCTAAAACTAATTTTTCTTTTTTATCATATCTTTGGCTTATGTGTGTTAAAATCAGCTTCTTAACTTTAGATTTTTTAGCTACATTCGCTATCTGTTCGCTAGTTAGATGATCTCTTTCTTCAGCAAATTTTTCTTCTGACTTCAAGAAGCATGCCTCTGAAATCAGTAAATCAGCATCTTTTGCAATCTCAGAACAATTTTCATTGATTGCAGTATCTAAAATAAATGAAACCTTTTTGCCAGGAGATTCTTTAGTGTATTTTTTAAATGAAATCACTTTTCCTTCAAACTTGCTGTCTTTTCCCCCTTGTAACTCTTTTAGCCAGGGTCCTTCTTTAAAACCAGCTTTTTTTAATTTAGAAATATCAATCTTGAATTTTTTCTTCTCATTAAAAGAATAAGCTAAACAAGGAGCTGGATGCTTCATTTTTTTAGCTTCAAGATAAAAATCCTTGTTTTCAAAAAATACTCCTTCTGAAATCTCATGAACATTTACTTTTATTTTTTCTCTGAAAATGAACATATCAAGCATTAACTTCATAAACTCTTTTGTTCCTCTTGGTCCATAAATTTCTAATGTTTTAGAATAATTGCTTAGAGCCAGTGTTTGTAGTAATCCTGGCAATCCCAAAATATGGTCTCCATGCCAATGGCTTATCAAGATTTTAGTTATTTTTGTCGGGCTTATTCCAGCTATTTTGAATTGTCTTTGTGTTCCTTCGCCACAATCAATCAATATATTTTCAGATTCATATCTAAGTAAAATTGCTGTCTGATTTTTTTCCTTTGTGGGAACAGCATGGCTTGTTCCTAAAAATGTTACCCCTATCATCTTAAAGTTAGGTAAAATTCCTTTTTATTCTTTTCTAGAGATAAGTGATAAATTTAAATACAAAATTTCCATTGAATATTCAATAAAAGTAATTAAATATCGCTCAATAAAGAACTCTAAAGTCCAAGATCAACAAACTTAAGAAGAACTTAAACTTACCCCTTAAATTATAAATCTTACCAAAAATGGAAAAATCAAAGTCAAAGAAAAAACAAATAGAGAATATCCTTAAATCAATTTCTTTAGAAATAGGCCCAAAAGTCAAGGAGATGAAGGTAAAAGGAGAAAAACAAAAAAAAGAAAAAATTCCTTCTTTTAAAACTATTTTTTCAGGAGAACATGTAATCGGCAAGGATAAAAAAGCTATTGATTTGCATGGAATAAGCCAGTTTGGTGAAGTAAAAGATAAGAAAACTTATTATTCTTTAATTGAGGCCCTTTATCTGTTAGAAAGAGGAAAAATTTCAGTTTATTTTAAAGGAAAAAAGTTAACACATGAGAAACTTTTAGAATTAGCAACAAATTTAGAATCTAATTTTTTTACAAGATATACTGTTTTTAAGGATATGAGGAATCGCGGTTATATTGTTAAAACTGCTTTAAAATTCGGAGCTGATTTTAGAGTTTATGACCGAGGAATAAAACCAGGCCAAGACCATGCAAAATGGGTTTTATTTCCAGTTTATGAAAATTCGAGCTTGACATGGCATGATTTTGCAGCTAAAAATCGTGTAGCACATTCGACAAAAAAGAACCTGTTAATTGCAGTAGTAGATGAAGAAAAAGACGTAACTTATTATGAGATTAAATGGACCAGACCCTAGATTAGGAAATAGTCTTTTCATTGTCCATCTGCTTCTGTAGTGCTTTTCTATCTTTCTCATTTGGGATGGATTCTGGTGCATCATCCTCATATATCTTTGGATTGGGAACTACTTGGTCTATTATCTCTACAATCAAGTAATACACTGGAAAAAAGAGGACAATAACTAATAATATTCCTAAGCTAAGCTCAAAAACATTATACATGATAGGTGTAAAAACTAAAAGAAAGTAAGTGACATTTCTTGATCTTCCAATAAACTTAACTATTCTTTTTCTGTGAATTCCCTCTACAATTATGAAAATTCCTGCAGAAACTGCAATCATACATAAAACAAATTTAAACAAAGTTATCCCAAGAACATCTGTTCCTATAAAACCAGTTGCAGTTCTAGCCCAATCAATAGCTATCCAGATTAAAACTGCTCCATTAGTGATGGCATTCCCAAAAGAAGTCCCTATTTTTTCTTGATAAAACTCATTAAATAGCCATCCCAAATAAACAGGAATAACAGCCCAGAGTAAGTTTAAATCCATAAATGGGGCAGCAAACAAGTTAAGCCAACTAATTACAAGTTCTAACAAAGATGCTAAAACACCAGCCACCATTTTTAGATTATGCTAAAAAACCTCTATTTTTTTAGGATATATAAATAGAGAACTAGACTATAATAACTTTTTTATACTCCCTTTTATTAGCATCTTTATGTCTTTAAACATAACTGAAAAAAAGCCAAGGGTGATAGAGATTCTTAAAGAGCAGGGCCCCTCATTACCTAGTCAAATATCTGGGAAAATTAGCTTGTCTTTATTATTTACTTCTGCTTTATTATCTGAAATGGTTTCTGACAAAACAGTAAGAATAAGCTACTTGAAAGTTGGTGGCTCACCACTATATTTACTAGCTGGCCAAGAAAATATGCTTGAAAATTTTACAAGACATCTTCATGGAAAAGAAAAAGAAGTCTTATCTTTATTAAAGGAAAAACAGATTCTTAGTGATGAAAATCTTGAACCAGTTCAAAGAGTCTGTTTAAATTCAATAAAAGATTTTGCCCTACAAGTTAAAATAAATTCCAATAATCAGCAAAAAATATTTTGGAGATATTTTACAGTTCCTGAAGGAGAAGCGTTTAAAAAAGCAGAGGAATATCTTTCAAACTTGCCAAAAATTCCAGTTCAAAAAGAATCTGAAGACAAAAAACTAGGAGAATTTGAAAAACCTGACGAAATTCAAGAAACTATCAAGAAACTAAAAGAAGAGAAATCAATCAAGCCATTGCATCCAATTGGTTTAGATGAAAGAGAAAAATTTGAAAAAGATCAGCAGAAACCCGAAATTAAAGCAGAAGAGCAAAAAGTCCTGCATCCTGAAATTTTAAAGAAAAAAGTTAAAAAAAGACTCCCAACAAAAAAGAAAAAAGATTTTATTTCTAAAGCTTTAGAACATATTCATAAAAAAGAGATGGCTATAATAAAAAACTTTGAAGATGAAAATAAAGTTTGCGTTGCTCAAATGGATTCTAGATTAGGATTAATGAATTTTTTAGTTGTTGCAGCAAATAAGAAATCCTTGACAGAAGCTGATTTAAGTTTAGCTTATACAGAAGGCCAGCAAGAACATCTTCCTGTTTTGCTAGTTACAAATGGAAAATTAACAAAAAAAGCAGAAGAGTATCATAAGAAATTAGGTAATTTCTTGATTGTTAATAAGATTTAATAGCATTTGACAAAATTTAAAAATTATTTAAATTCTAATCTGAGAATCAATAACCACATTCTGCTGTTTGCTCCATTCTTTATCAGAATGCGTTTTTACATATTCTGCCCAAAATTTTACAAAATTAAGTCTGTCTTCTTTATTATTTCTGCCAGGTTTCATAAAAACTCTTTTCTCCTCTTTTTTATTATTTTCTGTATTTTTACTCATTTTCTTCTCTTTTCAATAATCCTCTTTAATTTGTTTATTTTTTCATAATCTATTTTGTCTTTAAATATTTTTTCAACATGCAATGCATCTTCTATGTCTTTTTCAGAACATAAAAAATATCTTTTAAATGCAATTTGCCTTTCAAGAGAAGAAATTTTTAAAATTCCTTCTTTCAATTTCACTAAAATAAAATCATTAAAGACATCTTCATCTTCTCTTTTAACAATTTTAACTTCAAAATTAGGAATAGACCTTTTCTTTAATGCAAATCTAACTGCCAATCCTTCATCCAGATATGAAGATAAATCTTCTAGTTTTTCTGCGTTTATGCACCAAAACCCCTCTTTTTTTAATTCTTCATAAAAGACAAAAAATTTTGCTTTATCGATTTTTTTAATGAAAATATCCACATCTTCTGTGGCCCTAGATCTTCCTAACAAAATAGCCACATATCCTGAGATAATCACATAATCTAAGTGTTTTTCTAAAATTCGAATAAACTTTAAAGTAAGTTTATCTAGGTTGCTTAATTCTCTATCACAAATTATCTCTCTTTTTTCAGGATTGTATATCATCTAATGTTCAAGCAAATCTAATTTTTAACACTTTCGCTAATGTTAATAAGATTTAAGATATAGCCCCACCAGGATTCGAACCTGGGTCCCATGCTCCAAAGGCATGAATCCTTGACCGCTAGACTATGGGGCTATGAAAAGTTAAGATAAAATTGATTTAAAATTCTTTGCTTTGGAAAATATTAAAAACTTGAAAATTCATTATTCTTTATGAGATTCAAGAACAAGGTGGTTTTGATAACTGGCGCAAGTCGGGGAATAGGTAAAGCCACTGCTCTTGAATTTGCAAAAGAAGGAGCAAAACTTATAATAAATTACATTGAATCTGAAAAAGAAGCAAATGATGTTGTTAATGAGGTCAAAAAATTAGGTTCAGATGCAATAGCAATTAAATGTGATATTTCTGATGAAAAGCAAGTTAAAATAATGATTGAAAAAACAATCAAAAAATTTGGGAAGGTAGACATATTAATTAACAATGCAGGGGTAGTTTTTGATGCATCTTTAAAAGATAAGACTGTAGATCAATGGCAAAAAACATTATCGACAAATCTTTTAGGGGTTTTTTTGTGTTCTAAATATGCTTCTAAATTTATGCCAAATGGAAGCAAAATAATAAATATTTCATCAACAAATGGAATTAATAGTTTCAATCCAAATTCAATGGATTATGACGCATCAAAAGCTGGAGTTATCATCCTGACCAGAGATCTTGCTAAAGAATTTGCTCCAAAAATTAATGTTAATTCTATTGCTCCAGGGTGGGTGGATACTGATATGAATAAAGAACTGTCAAAAGAATTCGTTAATATAGAAAGTAATAAAGTCTATCTAAAAAGATTTGCACAACCAGGAGAAATTGCAAAGGTTGTTCTTTTTTTAGCTTCTGAAGATGCAAGTTATGTCAACGGAATTACAATGATGGTCGATGGTGGCTATGGTTAGTTTTTTAAACTGTTTTTTATTAGTTTAAGTGAGGTGAGAAGAGAGTGATTCGCCTCAGCGAATTCTGAGAAATTTAAGGAAAATGCCAATTGAAAATTTAACATTTTTAGAAGAAGGAGCTTTTACTCCAATAGATGAAGTCGTGCGAGCCAAAGCTAGAGAATTTCACAATCTTGATAGATTAAGGAATTTTATAAATTCCCTTCGTTCAAAGATTAATAGAGAAGAATTCAGAAAAAGAACTGCTTCTAGAATAATTTCCGAGGGCTATATTGCTCAGATGCCAGGAATAGGCTGTGGTTGTGTAGATAGGGCAATTGTCTTTGCAACCATATCAAGGGCATTGGGTTTTCCAACAAAATATCTTGAGACATTTTCACTTGATTACTTAGGGAAACACGGAGAAAAAATTCACAGTCACGCTATAGTTGAAATTGGTTTTGGGAACCCACCTTATTGGCACGGTTTTGATCCTTCTGTGGGCCTTGTTTCAATTAAAGACGGCCATTATTTTGATCATAGTGAGGAATACGTTGTTGCCGCAGCAGGATTGGACTTTTCACACGTATATTCAAGAACAAAAGAAGGTTTTGATCCAAATCCTACTACCTTAAATGATTTAGCCTCAATAAAACAATTAGCTAAAAGAGCAAAATTACTAATTTAAAAAATGCCAATTGACTTAAGAACACAAAAGCTAGCAAAATTAGTCGTGAAATACTCTACATTTGTAAAACCAGATGAAAATGTTGTAATTTCTGGAAGTGCTGAAGCACAAGACTTTATTATTGCTTTGTACAAAGAAGTCTTACTTGCAGGAGGACATCCTATTCTAAGAGTGAACTTGCCTGGATTGACTCCATTTTTTTATAAACATGCAAAAGAACATCAAATAAATAAATTTCCAGAACATTTTGATTTTCTTGTAAAGAAATCTCAAAAATACATTGGAATTCACACTGAAAATAATACACGAGAATTAACTGACATTAATCCAAAAAAAATTACTTCTAGGCAAAAAATAACTCATCCTATTTCAGATTATATTGTAAATCAAAAAGATAAAATAAGAAGATGTACTGTTGGTTTTCCTTGTTTAGCTTTAGCCCAAGAAGCTGAGATGTCTTTAACAGAATATGAAAATTTTGTTTTTTCAGCTTGTTTGCAAGATTGGAATAAAATTGGAAAGAAGATGGATAAAATTCTCTCTAAATTTAAGAGAGGAAAAAAAGTTCATCTTATTGGCGAGGGAGTTGATTTAAAAATGCAGATTCATGGCAAATTAGCTGCTGCAGATAAAGGAGAAGAGAATATGCCTGGTGGTGAGATTTTCATGGCCCCTGTAAGGGAATCATTAAATGGATGGATAAAATTTGATTATCCAGCTATAAGAGATGGCAAAGAAGTCACAGGAGTCTTTTTAAGATTCAAAGATGGAAAAGTTGTGGAAGCACAGGCAGAAAAAAATCAAGATTTCTTGATTGAAATGCTGAAAACAGATAAGAATTCAAATTATGTTGGAGAATTAGGAATAGGCTTGAATCCAAAAGTTAACAAATTCACCAAAAACCTATTGTTCGATGAAAAAATAAATGGAACAATTCACCTAGCTCTCGGAATGGCTTACAAAGAAAATGGCGGAGGAAATGATTCGGCAATTCATTGGGATATTGTTAAAGATATGAAAAAAGCAAAAATAATCCTTGACAAAAAAGTTATCCAAGATAAAGGAGTTTGGAAAATTTAATTCCCAAACATTAAAAAAGCGCTCTTTTTTTAGTCTTGAAAATTTCATTTTCAAAACATTTAAAAACAAACTTTCTTTTTCATTCTTACAGAAAACAGAATAAGAAGTTTAACCTTAAGATACACAAAATCAATATTCAAAAACCAAAAATAAAATTTTGGCTTATGATAAAAATTACAATATAAAAAATGGCAACAATGCACGGACACGGAAAAGGAAAAGCACGAAGTCACTCACCTAAACCAGAAAAACCTTACTGGCTTAAAACAACAGATAAAGAAGTTGAAGAATTAATAATAAAACTAGGAAAAGAAGGCCTAGATTCTGCAAAAATTGGCTTAACATTAAGAGATACTTACAGCATTCCAAACGTTAAGGTTATTACAAAGAAGAAGGTTTCTCAAATTTTAAAAGAAAATGGCATAAAAACAGAACAAGAAGATCTTAAAAATCTTGAAAAAAAACAAGAAAACTTAAAAAAACACATTAATAAAAACAAAGTAGATAAAGTAGCTAAAAAAGGCTTCCAATTAACTCAATCAAAAGTACATAGGCTAAGGAAATATTATAAGTTAGAATAATTAAGTTAATTTTTTTATTAATTACTATTAAAAAAGGGGAGTAAAAGAAGGGGCTTACTCCTAAAAAAGAAAAATGCTTGTAGAATATGCTGCGTCAAAATTTAAAGAGACTTTAAACAAAAAAGGGATAATAAGAGTTATAACACATCTCGATACAGATGGATTAAGTTCAGCAGCAATTTTAATAAGAGCTTTAAGAGAATCTGATCAGCAATTTTCCGTCAGAGTAGTTAAACAATTAGAAGATTCTTTAATAGAACAAATTTTTAATCAATCTAAAAGACAAAATTGCAAAGCTGTTTTTTTCCTGGATTTAGGATCAAATAAAATTGAAAAAATACTCTCTTTAGCTAATTACTGTCAAGTAATTATATTAGATCATCATGAAATTGAAAAAAAAGATTTTCTTGAATTTATAAAAGATAATCCCAATATCTCGTTTGTTAATCCAGAATTAGAAAAAAAAGATGAAGATAAGAGCAGTGCTTCAAGCATAGTCTATAGTTTTGTTAAAGCTCTTGGCTCAAAAAAGAAAGAATTAGCTCAATTAGCTATTCTTGGGATGATTGGAGATTTAGTTGATAAAAACATAAGCAAATTAAATAAATCAATTCTTGAAGATGCAAAAGTTTCTGGTTTAGTAACTAAAAAAGGATTGATTGTTTTTTCAGCAACTCGGCCAATTCATAAATCATTAGAATTAAATTCTTCTATTTATATCCCTGGTGTTACTGGCTCGCAAAATGGGGCTATGGCTTTTTTAAGAGAATTAGGCATAAAAATTAGTTCAGACCATGGTTATAGAACTCTGCTTGACTTATCAGAACAAGAAATGTCTAGTCTTTTAACAGGAATTGTTCTAGCAAGAATGGAAACTGCAAAAAGTCAGGATATTATCGGAAATATTTATCTTGTTAAATTTAATGGCTACATCCTAGATGCTAGAGAATTAAGCACCATGATAAATGCTTGTGGAAGGCTTGGCTATTCATCTTTAGCACTAGCTTTTTTACTAGGATCAAAAAAAGCAAAAGATAGAATTGAGTTTGTTTATTCAAAATATAGGCACTTGTTAATCGATGCTTTAAACTATGTTCATGTTACCAAAAAAGTTCAGGGAAGAAATTATGTTTTAATTAATGCTAAGAACAAAATTCGAGATACGATGATTGGAACAGTAACCAGCATTCTAGCTTCTTCATTTATATATTCTCCAGGCAAGATTTTAATTGGAATGGCTTACAGAAAAGATAAAAAGATAAAAGTTTCTGCCAGGCTTTCAGGACATGGTGAAGATGTTTCTGAAATAAATTTAACAAAGGTTCTTTCTCAAGTCTTACAAGACCTAGAATGCTATGAAGTTGGCGGCCATACTAGGGCAGCTGGCTGTTTGATTAATGCAAAAGACGAAGACGCATTTATAGAAAAACTACAAAAAACAATGGAAGTTGAAGAGATAAAAGTTAATGTTGATTAAGCAAGGAGTAAGAGGTAAGTGTAATTCTCTTTGAAATATTTTGTTTGTTTGATTTTAAGAACAATCCCTTGAATTTAGAATAATTAATCTATCAGATACCTGTGTTTAGTAAAGTAATTTATAACCTAAAAAGCTTTAAAAACCATATTTCTATCTATTTACATGAAACAGATTAAAATAACATCAAGCAAATTTGTTAGAGTAAGATGCCCAAAATGTGAGAACGAACAAGTCATTTTTGGAAAAGCATCAAGTGTGGTTAAATGCATAAAATGCGAGACAATTCTTGCAAAACCATCTTCAAGCAAAGCAAAAATTAAAGCAAAAGTGTTAGAGGTATGTAAGTAGAAGGCTCATAGTACACTACAATAAACCTTGGGGAACAAGTCAATTTACTTTAATTAAATAAATTATTTTAACAATACAGATAAAATGAATTATGAAGAAGGAGACATTGTCATTGGAATTGTAGATAAGATAGTTGGAACAAGTGTTTTTGTTAAATTAGATTCTGGAAAAGAAGGAGTTCTGATACTTTCAGAAGTTGCTCCAGGAAGAATAAGAAACATCAGGGATTATGTTAATTCAGGACAGAAAATTGTTGTTAAAGTTCTAAGAATAGATCAAGAAAGGAATCATATTGACCTATCTTTAAGAAGAGTGAATCAAAAAGAGAAAAAAGAAGTTCTTGAAAATGAAAAAAAAGAAACTGAGCTGCTGACTTTAATTAAGATAATCCTAAAAGATGAGAATAAAGCAAAAGAAATAATAGAAAAAATTAAATCAGAAATATGGGTGACCCAGCTTTTTAATGATTTTTTAAATAAAAGTGAAAAAGAATTCATTTCCACACTAAAATCTTTTGATTTATCTGAATCAGAAGCAAAAACTCTTTATTCTATGCTCAAAGATAAAATAAAAGAAAAAAAAGTGATTGTCAAAGCTGAGTTGGTACTTCATTCAGAAGCTGAAGATGGAATAGAAAAAATAAAAAAAGTCTTGTCTATAAAAAAAGATAAGCTTGAAATAAAATATCTTGGAGCTCCTTCATATATGATAACCCTTGAAGATAAGGATTATAAGGAAGCAAATAAAAAACTTAAAGAAGTTTTAGATGAAATAACAAAAAGAGCTAAAACAGAGGGCTGCTTCCTGGAAATAAAACAAGATAAGAAATAAGAATTAGTATCAACATAATTAATCTGGTTTTGCATTCGTTGTGAAAATTGAAATTTTCAAGCAAAACAAATTGCCATGCCAGCAGGCACAACGTTGGCAAGAAATCAAATTACACAACATAATTTAAATAAATACATTTAAAAACAAAAACTTATAAACTAAAACATGACAAAAGGAATAAAATGCACTAGCTGTCACAAAATGATTGATGATGGTGGAGTAGTTTTCAAATGCCCAGGATGCAACAGACAAGTCACAAGATGTTATTATTGCAAAAAACTTGGCGTTAAGTATAAATGTGAATGTGGTTTTGAAGGTCCTTGAATAAATCAGATTCATGTTTAAGTTTATTTTAATACTTAAAACAAAAACTGCCATGCTATCAAGCACAACACTAAAACACTAAGAAATCAAATGATTTCTGGTGCCCAGAAAATTAAAATGCTTGAAAACTCACGGGTTTTCGGCATCACAAAAATGTGAAACATTTTTTATGATTTTTTAAGGAATCACAAGGTTTTTGGTTCGCAACGTAGTGCATTGAGTTGGATGTCCTAAAAAATCAGAAGATTTTTGGGACACAGGAAATTTCCGAATTTCCTAGTGCACCGAACCAACTAACTAAAGTTCAATTATCAACTTACAAACAATAAATAATTATAAATAAAAAAACAAAAATGGGAACAGCTGCATTAAAATTAAAGATTATGCCAGAATCACCAGAATCTAATTTAGAATCTATTAAATTAAAAGCTAAAGAACTTGCTGTCAATCATAATAAAGTTTTAGTTCATTCTATTGAAGAAGAAGAAATCGCATTTGGATTAAAAGCCATAATAATAACATTAGTTTGGCCAGAAGAATTAGAACAATCAATTATCGAGGAAGAATTTTCTAAAATTCCAGAAGTTAATTCAGTTGAAGTCATAGATTTTCGAAGAGTTGTCGGCTGAAAACCTCTTTTTAAACTTTCTGTTAAATTTATTTAATCTCTATAATTTTATTTTTTAAAGAAAGATTTATAAATAAGTAATTCTCTAAAATTATAACATCTTTTAGAAAAGAGGATGTAAAAAAAGTGTGTAAAATGCAAAAAAAAGAAGACGTTAAAAAGAAAAGTGAGCCACACATAACTATACTGGCTGTTTTAGCTATTTTTTTGATTCTAGTTTCAGTATTTACTCTTTTTTTAGTGGGTAATAAATTAGATTCAAAAACTAATGAAATAGTTTCAAGTTTGCAAGAACCTGAAGGAGTTGGAAAAGTAAGTCTAATAATAACTGAAAAGCCAACAATGAGCGGAGAAGTATCAGTTATTATCGAACCAACCCCTTAAAGTAAATAAAAGTTAAATTAAATACTTAAATTAAATTTAAAAAAAATGGAAATTTCACACAAGATTTTAGGCGTTTTGCTTATAGTAGCAATAGTGGTCTCTGTTGGTGGAGCTTTCTGGAATATTGACAGGATTGGTAAAATTGCCCTGATAACTGGTAAAGGTTCTTCAGGATTTGTTAACCTAACAGTTAATACTCTTACCTCTATAAATATAACTGCGACAGACTGTGATTTTGGCTCAGGTTATATTAATGTTGGAAGTACGAGCGCATTACTAGAAAGTAATGGTACTGTAACTAACTGGAGTGGAGCTGGAACAGTATATTCTTTAGTAGTAAGGAATGATGGAAACAAGAACATTACTGTGAATGTAAGTTCTGGAAAAACTTTGTCAGACTTTTATGGAGGAAATTGCAGTGGTGGTGGTTGTACATATCAGTTTTGGAGTGCAGACAATGAATCAGGAAGCTGTGTAAGTGGTCTAGTTGCATATCCTGGAGCTAATATGGATACAACAAATATAACTGCTTGTTCAGAAATGGATAATTTAGATGGTACTGATGAACTTTTAGTCCATTGCAGATTAGCTTTGTATCAATCAATACCTGTTGGTGCTAAAACAGATACATGGACGTTTTGGGCTACCTCCTTATAATAAGCTAAAGCAAAGCAAAGAATCCAGAGAATCTATTAAATTTTAAGCAAAGCAAATAAGAACAATTTTTAATTGTTCTTTTTGCTAATTTTTTCTTTTTAATTTTTCAACCTATTTTATAAACTATTAACTTTAAATCATCATGAAAAATATTCACATTTTTGTGATGCCAAAAACCACAAGGTTTTTTAGCATAAAAAGTTTTAAAAAAATTTAAATACTATGTTTCTCTTATCTTTAAATAAAAAAGAGAAATAAATCATTATGCTATAAGACATAGTTTCCAGCATACTGAAACTTGAGAATGGTTGCTAAAACAATATATAAGATGAAATATAAAGATATATTTTTCAAAAAATTGAGTATTTTATTGATTATTTCTTGTTTTATATTAACTGTTTTTCTTATTTTCTCAGCAATACCTGCACAAGCAGTAGGTGTCGCTGGTAACAATGACTTTTTTATTTTTGAACCAGGAATCACTAAAACATATGAATTTTTTGTAATTTCAAATACAGACAGAGTCATGGATCATGGGATTGGTTTAAACGGAGATTTAGCGCAATATGCTACTCTAAATAAAAATGTTATAAAAGACTTAGCTCCAGGAGAAGCAGCGCCATTTACTGTAACTCTTACTCTTCCTAATGAACTTTCTCCAGGTTTGCATAGCATGGTT
>CAZCMN010000003.1:28950-46268 GCA_964500015.1 Candidatus Woesearchaeota archaeon
TGTGCTGGAGAATCTGAGACAAGAGGAAGCACTAGTGGCGGAGGAGGAACAAGTATTGGTACTAGGGCCGTAGTATGCATGGTTATAAAAACACTTTCATTATATCCTGAAAAACTTGCTGATTTTGATTTTTATACAACAGATGTTTCTTCAGGAGATATAGCAAATTTTACTTTAAAAGTCAGTAGTTTATCAAAACAAGACATAACTATAAGTGGGGACGTAGATATCTTTTCAAATAGTTCTGGTTCTTTAGTTAAAATAATTTCATTGCAAACTGGGAAAAAAATACTTCTTTCAGGAAAAAATGAAGACTTAACTGCAAGATTAGATACAACAAATTTAGAGTTAGGACAATATATCGCAGAAGCAACACTTCATTTTGAGGTTAATTCTTCAACTAAAAATAAAAAATTTAAAATAGGCGACTTGTCAATGAGAATTTTAAATTTTACAGATCAAGCTTATGTAAATAAAGTAAATAAGATTGACTTATATATAGAAAGCAAATGGAATTCAGAAATAAAAAATGTTTATGCAGATATGTCAATAACCAAAGGAAATAAGACAATACAGATAAGCAGCTCAACAGAATCATTCAAGCCATGGGAAATAAAACCCTTGACAATATTTTTTGATGCAAAAAATATGTCTGCTGGTGAATATGATGTTAAAGCCAAGATTTATTATGAAGAAAAAACTGCAGAAAGAAATGGAAAAATAAAACTTTTAAAGAAACTTGAAGTTTCAACTACCACAATAATCTTAATAATTCTAATCTTGATTTTAGTGATATTCTTCACAATTATGATAATAAGAACCCGTAAAAAAATGCAGGAATTAGAAAAAAATCTAAATGTAAAAAATAAAAAGCACTTGAAAAAATGAAAAAGTTATCTACAGAAAAAAAACCTTTAAGAAAGAAGAAGTGGCATAACTCCCTTAAATTGATTTTGTTGATTGCACTGATTTTGATTATAGTCTTTTTTATAATCTCCTCAATTTTATCTTATAAAAAATTAGAGGGAATTCAAACACTAGATGTTAATGTTAAAGTAGGGGATCATCTTGGTTTTAATCTAGATTCAGACTCATTAAACTTCGGAACAATTACTCCAGGGGGTGGTTCTTCTAGAGGTTTGATTCTTGAATCAGAAAAACCCTTGATGGTTCATATTTCTTTTGAAGGAAGCATATCAAAATGGGTAGTTCCTTCAAAAAATGACTTTGTTTTAAATGGCAGAGACAATGTTTCATTTTCAATAAATGTGCCTCCAGATGCAAATCTAGGAGATTATACTGGAAAAGTATTTATTATCTTTACAAAAATCTAAAAATTGCAGATTTTAATTTTCTTAATCAATTAATCATCCCCGATATTAGTAAAAATTGACAAGATGTTTTTTATGCTGTGTTGCATGATTCTAGTGCCACCGACGAGATGGCTTTAGGGGTGTTTTTTAGTCATTCGACGATAAAAAATAATCATGCAACAACCCAGTTTTTTATAAATCTTTATAAATAATCGATTACATATAATCTGATGAGAAAGGAGGGAATGAAAAATGAAAAGAGGAAAGTCTTTCTGCTATCCCTAATCATCATTGCCATTATTTTTTCAATCCTTGGTTCAATTTATACAACAGTTAAAGTATCTAACATCCTTAAAGAATCAAAAATTTCTTCTAAGGTTATTCAGGCAAACATTCAGGTTTGTTTAGATGTCGCTCCCCCTGTGATGGACCCAATAGGAGACCTTACAGCATATATTAACCGAAGTTTTGCCTTTAAAGTTAATGCTACAAGTCCTAGCAACCGTACAATATATTTCTTTGATAATACTACCTTGTTTGATATAAATATTTCTAATGGATGGATAAATTTTACACCAACTGACCAGCAGTTTGGAGGTTATAGCGTGAGAATATGGTCTACACATAACATCTGTGGACTAAATACGAGTGAATCAATCCTTCTTACAATAGAGACAAATCATGCCCCTATCTGGAGCGATGATACTCCTGTAAACCAAAATGTTACTGAAGATTCACCTTATTTCTTGAATTTGAGCCCGTATGTTTCTGATCCTGATAATGATATTCTTTATTTTTTCAGTAATAATTCTTATTCAGAGTTCCCTTCATTTAATTTAACAATCCAGGGAATTTTGAATTTTACAGCAGATGATATTGACGTTGGAGTTCATGCTGTTAAGATGAATGCTAGTGATCTTCAACTTTATGCAACAAAAAACTTTAGTTTTAATGTAATAAATGTCAATGAACCCCCAATAATGATTCCTTTCCCATCAGAATTTGATTTATGTGAAGATGATGTTTTTTATTATATGATAGATGCAACTGATGAAGACCTGAACATCCCGAATTCTCCAGAACAATTGTTTTTCTATGATGATTCTCCAATGTTTGTCATAAACGAACAAAATGGAGAGATCATCTTTATTCCAGAACCAGAATATGCTGGACATAATCCAACAAGGATATATGCCAGTGATGAAGAAGAATTAGGTTATCAAGATACAGACTTTTATATAATTCCAATTAATGATCAACCGATTCTTGATGGAATAAGTGCAAAGACTGTCTGGGTAAATGAAACACTAAACTTTATTGCAAATGCATTTGATGAAGAGGATGGAAGAAATAATGATGGAAATTTAACATTCACAGATAATACTGATTTGTTTGATATAAATTCAACTACTGGAAGAGTAAGATTTACTCCCTATGATGAACAAGTTGGAACATATAATATTTCCATTTGTGTTGAAGACAAGGGAATTCCACAGCCAGAAAACTATTCTTTATGCGGAGATTATAGTTATCTACCGAAAATTAGTTGCCAGAACTTCTCATTGACCGTTACTCTAGAAAACAGACCGCCGGTTATAACTAGTTATATCCCTATTGATCTAAAACAGGAAATAGAAGAAACAGAGAGTATTTTATTTATCATCACTAAAGAAGATCCTGATGGAACAATTCCCACAACATACTGGTTTAAAAATGATGAATTAGTCAATTGGACTTATGATGCCTGGCTTTTTGAGACAACATATGGTGATGCTGGCTTTTATGTAATAAAAGTAGAAATTAGTGATGGATTATTAAATGATTCCATGGAATGGAATGTGACTGTAAATCCAAAACAACCAGAAGAACCACCAAGTGGTGGCGGAGGTGGTGGTGGCGAAGTTCAATGTAATGAAATATGGACTTGTAGTGATTGGTTTGACTGCACTAATTTCTCTAAAATTTATTTGAATTTATCTGAAAAATCAAAAGAAGCATGGTATGATTTATGGAGAACAGGATGTGAAGAAAGAAACATCCCTTTAGATATTTGCGGAATTCAGATTAGATATTGTAAAGACATGCAAAATTGCTCTCCATTATTAAAAAAACTTACTGATTTTGTTTCTTGCAGATTAATTCCGCCTCCATCTTGTGAAGATGGAATAAGAAACTGCCATCATGGTTCATGTGAATTACTCACAGATTGCGGCGGACCTTGCAACTCCTGTCCCCAAGAATTAACTAAAATTGAATATCCTAGAACTAACTGCGGGGATAATAGGTGTGATTTAAATGAAATATTCAGCTGTCCAGATTGTCTTCTTTTCTGGTTGTTCTGCTTAGCATTGATAATCTTGATACTGGCCATAATCTATATATTAAAGAAGAAGAAGATAATTGCCATAACAAAAAAACGTGAGAGAAAAAAAGAAGAAAAAATAAAAAAAGCAAGAGAAAACATAAAAGATATAGAAAGAGATATCCAGATAAGACGTCTAAAAGATGCAAAAGATTTAGTAAAGAAAACTGAAAAATTGTTGAGGAATCTAGATAAAAAAGAAGCAGGCATATTAAAAAATAAATTGTTTAATTTGAAAAAAGAATTAATCAATCCGAGAAGATTTGCAGAATGAAAACCAGATTTTTAAATTCTTGATTTTTTATGCTTGACTTTGCTGGCTGTAAGTTGTTTATTATAGTTTAATTTTTGAACTTTGTTTTTGAAGAATTTTTTAGGATGGCGAAGTCAAGTTTATAAATAATAAATCATATATAATGTGATGAAAAAAGGGGAGATGAAAAATGAAAAGAGGAGAGTTTTTCTATTATTCCTAATCATCATTGCCATTATTTTTTCAATCCTTGGTTCAGTTTATACAACAATTAAAGTATCTAACATTCTTGAAGAATCAAAGATATCTTCTAGGGCTATTCAAGCGAATGTTAATGTCAGTATTTGTTTAGATGTCGCTCCCCCTGTGATGGACCCAATAGGAGACCTTACAGCATATATTAACCGAAGTTTTGCCTTTAAAGTTAATGCTACAAGTCCTAGCAACCGTACAATATATTTCTTTGATAATACTACCTTGTTTGATATAAATATTTCTAATGGATGGATAAATTTTACACCAACTGACCAGCAGTTTGGAGGTTATAGCGTGAGAATATGGTCTACACATAACATCTGTGGACTAAATACGAGTGAATCAATCCTTCTTACAATAGAGACAAATCATGCCCCTATCTGGAGCGATGATACTCCTGTAAACCAAAATGTTACTGAAGATTCACCTTATTTCTTGAATTTGAGCCCGTATGTTTCTGATCCTGATAATGATATTCTTTATTTTTTCAGTAATAATTCTTATTCAGAGTTCCCTTCATTTAATTTAACAATCCAGGGAATTTTGAATTTTACAGCAGATGATATTGACGTTGGAGTTCATGCTGTTAAGATGAATGCTAGTGATCTTCAACTTTATGCAACAAAAAACTTTAAATTCAATGTAATAAATGTTAATGAACCCCCTATACTAATTCCCTTCCCATCAGAATTTGATTTGTGTGAAGACGATCCTTTTATTTATGATATAAATGCAACTGATGAAGACTTGAACATCCCGAATTCTCCGGAAGAATTGTTTTTCTATGATAATTCTCCGATGTTTGTCATAAACGAACAAAATGGAAACATTATTTTTACTCCAGAACCAGAATATGCTGGACATAATCCAACAAGAATATATGTCAGTGATGAAGAAGAAATAGACTATCAAGATACAAATTTTTACATAGTTCCAATTAATGATTGGCCGATTCTTGATGAAATAAGTGCAAAGACTGTCTGGGTAAATGAAACATTAGACTTTACTGCAAAAGCATTTGATGAAGAAGATGGAAGTAATTATTATGGGAATCTAACATTTACAGATGATATTGATTTATTTGATATAAATTCAACTACTGGAAGGATAATCTTTATTCCCAATGATGGGCAGGAGGGAACATACAATGTTTCAATTTGTGTTGAAGATAATGGAATTCCACAGCCAGAAAACTATTCTTTCTGCGGAAATGAAAGTTATCTGCCTATAATTGTTTGTCAAGACTTTTCATTGACAGTTACTTCAGAAAACAGACCGCCCATCATAACCAGTTATATACCCTTTGATTTAGAACAGGAAATAGAAGAAACAGAAAATATTTCGTTTGCAATAACTAAAGAAGATCCTGATGGAACAATTCCCACAACATACTGGTTTAAAAATGATGAATTAGTCAATTGGACTTATGATGCCTGGCTTTTTGAGACAACATATGGTGATGCTGGCTTTTATGTAATAAAAGTAGAAATTAGTGATGGATTATTAAATGATTCCATGGAATGGAATGTGACTGTAAATCCAAAACAACCAGAAGAACCACCAAGTGGTGGCGGAGGTGGTGGTGGCGAAGTTCAATGTAATGAAATATGGACTTGTAGTGATTGGTTTGACTGCACTAATTTCTCTAAAATTTATTTGAATTTATCTGAAAAATCAAAAGAAGCATGGTATGATTTATGGAGAACAGGATGTGAAGAAAGAAACATCCCTTTAGATATTTGCGGAATTCAGATTAGATATTGTAAAGACATGCAAAATTGCTCTCCATTATTAAAAAAACTTACTGATTTTGTTTCTTGCAGATTAATTCCGCCTCCATCTTGTGAAGATGGAATAAGAAACTGCCATCATGGTTCATGTGAATTACTCACAGATTGCGGCGGACCTTGCAACTCCTGTCCCCAAGAATTAACTAAAATTGAATATCCTAGAACTAACTGCGGGGATAATAGGTGTGATTTAAATGAAATATTCAGCTGTCCAGATTGTCTTCTTTTCTGGTTGTTATGCTTAGCAGCATTAGTTTTAATAATAGCTATGATCTATATATTTCATAAAAGCAAAATAGTAGCACTTACCCGAATAAATGAGTCAAAAAAAGAGGAGAAATTAAAAGAAGCAAGAGAGAATATGAAATATATAAAGAGTGAAATCCAGATAAGGCATTTAAAAGACGCAAGAAATTTAATCAATAAAACTGAAAAGCTTTTAAAGAATCTAGATCAAAAAGAGGCAGGCATATTAAATGATAAATTATTTGATCTTAAAAAAGAATTAATTAACCCTAGGAGATTTGCAAAATGAAAACCAAATTTTTAAATCCATCCCTTTTCTTATTTGCATTATCAATAATTTTTATATGTTTTTTGATGTTTATTCCTGTAAAATCTGTCCTTGCTACAAACTCCTCCTCAACAAGCAATGGTTCATTGACTATATGGGATACGACAGAAAGTTCAGGTAGATATACTTTTGGAACAACAAATGATAAAAACCCGGATTATTGGAATGTTAGGTTCTATGCAAATTATACTAATGGAACAGGTCAAAACATAACTGATGGGAATTGTAGTTTTAGGTTTAAGGAAAATCTTACAGGTTATACGGGCTGGCAACAATCTACTTATAATGAAAGTTCTGGTTTTTATGAATACAATAGAAGCTTTAATTATAAAGGGAATATAACCTGGCAGGCTAATTGCACAAGTTCATATGAAAATTTTACTTTAACAGATTATACAGGAATATTGAATAGTCCGCCAGAAGTAACTGCAAAATTTATGGGTAAATTACCAGAACAAAATTACGTAGAGGATACTGTAGAAAATTATGATTTTTCTATTAATTGTACTGAGGATGATTACAATGATTTGTCTTCATTAATATACGGGATAAATAACATAAACAATGATACTGCTTCAAATTACCCTTGGTTTTCAATTAATCTTAATACAGGAATATTGACTATAAATGCATCTAGAGACAATGAATCTGGTTCTTTTAATGTTGACTTAAGAATAAGTGATAGTGAACCAACAACTGATTCTGCTACTTTACCTATAATGATTATCCCTGTAAACGATGCTCCCCAGATTAATAATCTTGATGAATTTATGAATGCAACAGAAAATATAAACTATGATCTTACAATCGATGCTACAGATGAAGAAGATAACACGCCGTTTTATTATGATGTCTCTTTTATAAATTGTACAACAGCTCGATGGAGCCCTAGGGACAGCACAAACTGCACTCTTTTCTCAATAAATGAAACAACTGGATGGATAAACTTCACTCCAGATAATAATGATGTTGGGGTTTATACTATAAATTTCACTGTTAGAGATTCTGGCCAGACAGTTGAACCCTATAATGCCTTTAGTTCTCAACTAGTTATATTTGAGGTTATTAATGTAAATAATCCACCTGAATTAGATTATGTCTGTGATAATGAAAGAAATGCCACTGAAGACCATTCATTCAGCTGTTTAATAAATGCTACAGATATAGATGAAGATAGCAATCTGACTTTTCATTCAAATTACAGCTGGTTTAAATTCAATAACTCTGAAAATAGCATAACTGTTAATTTTTCTGAGGGTGTTTCTACCGCACAAGTAAACTTCACCCCAGATGATTCTGCTGTTGGAAATTGGAGTGTTAATATCACTGTAGAAGATAGTTTTGGAGGCTTAGGCTTGGAAGTAATCAATTTTTTTGTTAACAATACCCCAGATAATCCAACTCTTTTAGATATAGAAGATCAAGAAGCATTTGTTGGCGCTATTTTTACACTTTATGTTAATGCAAGTGATGATGATTTGCTGATTACAGATAAAAATGTTTATAATGAGAATATAACCTTTACTTCAAATGCAACAGAACTATTTAATATAACTCTATTAAACAGTTCAGGCAATATATCTATAGGACTAATAAATTTCACTCCTTCTGATGTTGACATAGGCAACCATACAATAAGAGTAAATATAACAGATCAAACTGGAAATTCAGATTATAAACTTTTTGCTTTGACAATTTGGAATAATAGTGGGCCAGTTTGGAGTAATGATACACCAACAAATCAAACAGCTACTGAAGATTCTGCTTTTTTCCTTAATCTAAGCCCATATGTCTATGATCCAGACAATGACTCAATAACTTTTTCAAGCAATGCTTCATCTGAATTTCCTTCTTTTAATCTGACTAGCGATGGAATAATCAATTTTACTGCAAATGATTCTGATGTTGGAGTTCATGCAATCTTAATAACTGTAAGGGATAATAAGACAACCTCTGCTTCTAAGATGTTTAACTTTACTGTTAATAATATAAATGATGACCCTTATATTACTCCCATAAATGATATAGGCACATCACAAGAGAACGAGACTATCTTTTACATATATGCTTATGATAATGATCTTATAATAAACGACAGCGTTTATAATGAAACACTTTCTTTTAACAAAACAATAACAAATCTTACAGGCAGTTATAGGGATTTATTTAATATAACTGTTTTAAGTACAGTCTATAATCTAACTACTGCCATTGTCAATTTTACTCCAAACAGATCAGATGTTGGGAACTATACTATAAACATAACTGTAACAGATACTTCAAATTTATCAGCTTATGTTGTTTTTGATATATCTATACTTGAAATAAATCATGCTCCAAGAATGTCTATAAGCAATTATGCTGCTGGAATTAACAATAATTTTTTACAGTATATAGTTGCAGTAGACGTAGACAATGATTCAATTACTTTTACAGATAACTCCACTTTATTTAATATCAGCTCGGTTAATGAAACCCGTTCAGGGGATATAACAACCGCATATGCTGTAATTAATTTTACTCCCAACAGTTCTAATGCCGGGATTTATTATATCCAAGTAAATGCAACTGATGAGGAAAATGCAACAAATTCATCTGTTTTCAGATTAAAAATCTATAATGCGCCATATATATCATATTTTGATTGCTCGAGGGGAACAAGCGGTCGTCCTCTGCTTTATGAGGGTTCTTCTTCACTTTGCATGATAGATGCCATTCAAACAATAGAAGAATCTATGAATTATAACTGGTTTTTAGACAGTATCTCTGTACAAAATGATTCTGGAAGGGATACAAAAATATGGACTTATCAACCTAATTTTTTAAGTGAAGGACAGCATAATCTAACAGTATTTGTTTCAAATGAATACTTTACTTCTAGAAATAGCTCAACAATATCTGTTAATCATGCTAATGCTCCTCCAAAATTTTCTGGAACAATAGGCAACATCACAGTTGGTGGCTCTTCTACAAGTATTAATCTATTAACTTATTTTTCAGATATTGATTATTATGATAAAAATTATAATCAAAGTATAAATTTCACTTGGGAGCAATATGACCTAGATATCAATTTAACAGTGCAAGGCATAAATATCAGCCAAGAGAACTATACCTTAACTCTTGAATCATCTATAAATACTTCAGTATATGTACTAATTACAGCAATTGATTCAGATAATTCTAGTTTAAATGTTAGTTCAAATTATTTTTTAGTTGATTTCACAGTAGAAGAAGAACAACAGCAAGAAATAAGATCAAGCGGTGGCGGGAGTTCAACACAAACCAAAATTGTTTCAATAAATGTTTTAGTACCAGAACCAATTACAATGTATTCTATAGAAGAGATAAGGGTACCCCTTAAATTAGTGAATGATGGAGATGTTACTTTGAATAATATAAACTTAAGTGCTTACACAAAAAGAAAGAACGTATTTCTTGAACTAAATCAGACATATTTTAATAGCTTGGGGGTTGGTGAATCAGAGAGCATTCAATTGATTATCAAGACAAATGCTATGGAAGTCAGAGATTTAGAATCATTTGAAATAGATGTTTCCGCACAAGTTTCTAGCCCAGCGGTTAATGATTCAGTAAAGATATTAGTCAATATGCTTGAAAATAACCGTGCATTAAGACTAAGATCTGAAGAAAAAAACAATTTTTTAAATGAATTCATTGCAAGCAATCCAGAATGCTTGGAATTAAAAGAAATCTTAAATCAAGCAGAAGAAGCTTTTAAAAATGCAGATTATAATAAATCAATGGAGCTTTCTGAAAAAGCTATTCAGGCATGTAAAAGTCTTGTAAACGGGAGAGAACCCAATAATATTCTTAATAAAATAAAGTCGGGCAATAATTTTTACATATATTTAATTATCTTGCTTGTTATAATCGTCTTGCTTGCAGCATTTTCTGTATATTACAACAAAAAAAGGTCTAATGTTCGATAGTTTTTAGAAATGAAAAATCTTTGATGATTTGACTTTGCCAGCTGTATGCCCAAAAACTCTTAGTTTTTGGCACCCTAAAAAACGTGCGAGTTTTTGGGTTGCTGGAAATCTCATTTCCGAGCACGCTGAAAATGGTTCATTTTCAAGCGAGTTTAAAATATTTGGGTTTGATTATTGATTTTGTCTTCGAAAAATTCTTCGAAAAATTTAAAATAAGCCCGATGATTAATAGCGACATTTTACATACCATACCTTGGCAAAGCCAAGTTGATGGTTTGTCTCAGCATTTAATTCTTTAAAAGAACAAACTTTATATATACCTTTTTTTTATAACTCTATAGGGTATTTAAAAAAAGAGGATATGCCGTATCAAGATGAGAGAAGAAACAATAAGCAAAGCTAGAATCCAAAGGTATTCTAAAATATTAGAGAAAATAAAAAAAGAAGTAGGAAGAGTAGTTGTTGGACAGAAGGTTATTGTTGAATCTATTTTAAGGGCGCTTATTTCTGATGGACATGTTCTTGTTGAAGGAGTTCCAGGAATTGCCAAAACTTTATTAATCAGGGCTCTTGGCGAAGCAACTGGTTGTAAAACAAAAAGAATCCAGTTTACAATTGATTTGCTGCCTTCAGATATCTTGGGATTAACTACGTATAACAAAAAAAAGGGATTTGTTTTTGTTAAAGGGCCGGTTTTTGCAAATTTTTTGATTGCAGATGAAATCAACAGAGCTTCTTCAAAAACACAATCTGCTCTTCTTGAAGCTATGCAGGAAAAGATGGTAACTATTTCAAAAACAAGTTATCCGCTACCTCTGCCTTTTTTTGTTATGGCTACTCAGAATCCAATAGAGTCTGCTGGTGTAAATCCATTGCCTGAAGCACAAGTGGATAGGTTTTTATTTAAGTTGAGTATGCCCTATCCCTCTGGAGAAGAAGAAAGAAAGATAATAAAACAGAATATAACCCTGAATAAATTTGAAGATTTTAATATAAAATCAGTTACCAACTACAAAAAAATACTAGAAATGCAAAAAGATGTCAAGAAAGTCTATTTGTCTCCTGAAATTGAAAAATATATTGTTAATCTAGTTACTACAACAAGAGAAAAAAATAAAAAACTTTCTATGGAAAAATATATCTATTTAGGATCTTCGCCAAGAGCTTCAATTGGTTTGTTTATTGCTTCAAAAGCACAAGCAATGATTGAGGGAAAAAATTATGTAACTCCAAATCATGTTAAAATTGTTGCACCAGATGTTTTAAGACATAGAATTCTCTTGAATTATGAAGGGCAGGCAGAAAATATCAAAGTAGATGATATTATAAAAGAATTATTATCAAAAACTCCTGTACCGTAAATTAAACCTTCATTCATTTAATAAAAGATGTTTAGAAAAACAAAAACCAAAACTAAAATTTCTTCGATGGATACCAGGAAATTGTTAAATCAACTAGAGATTAATATTAAAAAAACAGTTCAAACAAAATTAATCGGGAGATATAAATCAATATTCAGGGGTACTGGACTAGAATTTGACAGTTTCAGAGATTATACCCCCGAAGATGACTATTTCAAAATTGATTGGAAGATAAGTCAGAGAGCTAATAAATTGCTAGTAAGGCAGTATATTGAGGAAAGAAAAATAAAAGTTTATTTTATTGTTAATACTAGCAATTCAATGCTTTTTGGTTCTAGTGTTAAATTAAAGAATGAATATGCTGCAGACATTATTTCTTTGCTTGCTTATGTTTCAGTAGCTTCTAATGATATGGTTGGTTTTGCTTTTTTTAATGAAGAGATAACCAAGTTTGTTAAACCCTTGACTGGAGATAAACAATTTTTTATTTTATTAAATGAATTAACTAACGGAAAAAACTATGGCGGCGGCTGTAAGTTTAAAGAGACTTTAGATTATTTGTTTCATTTGATTGAAGAAAGGTCTGTTGTGATTGTTGTCTCTGACTTTATTGGAGTTAGTAAAGACATAGATAAAATTGCCAAACTTTATGGCAAGAAATTTGATACCATCTTTATCATGGTAAGAGATAAAAGAGATGAAACTCTTGCATGTGATATAAAACAAATTGTCTTGCAAGATCCTTACTCTAACAAAACATTGCTAGTTGACCCAAACTTGATAAATAAAAGATATGAAGCTTATGTAAAAAAAGAAGAAGAGAACCTTAAAGATCTTTTAACAAAAAGCGACATAGATTTTGTTAAGATCAATACAGATAAACCTTTCTTGCCATTAGTAATGGGACTTTTCAAAAAAAGAGAACTTCAAAGAAAGGAAATCCTGGCTTAAATAAATAAAAATCAAAATATAAAAAATGCAAATCATCCTTGAAAGATTTATCTATCTCCTGTTTTTAGCAGCAGCTATAATCCTTGTCGTGTTTATACACTTTTTTTCATTAAAACACACTAGGAGAAAAGCACTAAGTTTTGCCAATTTTGATGCTATTGAAAAAGTCACGGGAACTGAGATAATATCTAAGAATATGACTATTCTTTATTTGAGAATAGCTATACTAGTATTTATTTTTCTTTCATTATCCATTCCTTTAGTTAAATATACAGGCACAATTACAGATTCAGACTTTATCTTAGCAATAGATGCCTCTTCAAGCATGATGGCTAAAGATATTCTGCCGAATAGACTGGAAGCTGCTAAAGAAACAGCAATTGGTTTTATTGATAATTTGGAAGGCCAGTCAAATATTGGAGTGGTAACTTTCTCTAGTGCTAGTTATATAGAACAGCTTCCAACAACTGACTTAACATTAGTAAAAAACACTATCAAGAACATTGCTAAAAAAGAAATTGGTGGAACAGATATAAGCAATGCCCTTCTTACTTCAATTAATCTTCTAACAAATAGCAATAAGCCAAAATCAATCATTTTGCTCACTGATGGGCAGATAAATACAGGCACTATTGATAGTGCTTTGCGTTATGCTGATGATATCACAATCTATACTATAGGGATTGGTACAGAAGAGGGCGGCGAATTTCTGGAAGGTGCGACTTCAAAGATAGATGAAGATGCCTTGCAACTTATTGCAAATTATACTCATGGAAAATATTATCATGTTGAATCAAAAGAAGAATTGGAAAAAGTTTATTCTGAAATCGTTAATCTTAAAAAAGGAGAAATAGAGCTAAATTTGACAAACATATGCCTAATTATTGCTATTCTGCTTATAATCCTAGATTGGATATTGATAAATACTAGATATAGGACTTTGCCCTAAAGAGATTTAATCCTTGAACTTGTCTTTTAAAGAGCCTTTAATTTTTCATAAAAAATATTTCTTCGTCAAACTTAGTCTTTACTTTTTTGTCAAATTTTCCTTTTAAATAATCCATTTTTTTCTTAAAATCAGAAGAATTTTCAAAAGAAATAGTGTTTGGACAAATCTGGTCATTATATATTTTATAAGCTTCATCAATTTTCTTAAAAAACACTTTTCTTTCTGGGCTAGTCATATTCATAAATTCATCTTCGATTTTCTTAAAAATCTTTTTGTGCATATTTACTGGAGAATTTTCCCATCTTTGGATAAATCGGATTACTTTTCTCCTTTTTTTGTTAAATGAGCTGTCAAGGCCATTAACAATAAGCTCACTAAATTCTTCTTTTTCATTTTTAAGAATAGTGCTTATTTTTTCAATTCCAACCAATGAAAGTTTATTTAAAATCTCTTCAAATTCTACAATAATCTTAGATAACTGCTCTCCAGACATGTTCTGATCATATTGAAATTCTAATTTTCTAACAAACTCTATTACATCAGTCTTTTGTTTTCTTTTTTCTAATTCTTTCTCTAATTCATTAAATGTGAATTCATAGTCTATCTCAAAAAATTCTTTAAAAAATCCCCTGATTAACAAAGAAAATTTATTCATAGATTGGCTGACAGTTAGTTTTTTTTGATTTCTTTTCAAAGAATGAACCTGGAAAACATAACTCTTAATTATCTTCTTTTTTTCTATACTTATCTTTTCTTTGTTTTGTTGATGAACATTCAATCTTTTTTTATTTATTTTTTTTCTTCGATTTTCTTTTTTGTTTAGTCTGGAAATAGCTAATGAATGCAAAATCAAATAAAAAATAAGAACAACAATGCCGAGAAAAATGATCAAGATTGGCACTAAGATCATCATTGGATATAGGGTGCTGCCTATCTTAATCTCTTGCGGAATTACCTGGGCATTAACTAAAACCAGATTAAAAATAAAGATTACTGATAAAAGTAGAAAATACAATCCAGATTGAGATATATCCCTTAAACTATTTTTCATTTTTCCTCTTTTTTATGATTCACTTGTTGAATCATTAACAATAACTTATTAATAATCCCTCCTAAATTTCAAACATGAAAAAAGGGCATTATTCTTTACATAGATTAATGACTTTTATAATTTAAAAAGGTTATTGTTAGCTATTTAAAAGATTATAATCTGATCTTCTCTGAAAAAATTTGGATAGAAATCCTTCAAAAAAGTGGGGGCAAAACAGGAATCTTAAGATAATGGGTTTTTTTCGCTTTTTTTACCTCATTTAATAATCAATCAGAAGACAATTAGAACATATTCTAATAACATTTATATATGAATTCTCCTTGATTTTTGTAGTGTAAAAGCAGGTACTAAAAGAGGGTAGTGCCCAGCAAATTACTTAGTTTAACATGTCTTATAAAAGATATATAAAAATTGGTGGAAAAGTCTATGGTCCGTATGAATACCATAGTTTTCGCGATAAAGATGGTAGTGTAAAAAGCGAATATGTAAGAAAGACTTCAGAAAACAAATTTTCTGATTTTTTCAAGCAAAATCATAAATTCTCTATCCTGATTTTCTTTGTTTTTCTTGTTTTTCTATTTTCAATTCTATTTGCAACAAATGTCTTAAATTTTACTGGTTTGATTGTTCATCAGAATACTTATTCTGATATCTTAAATCTACAAGTTGATCAGACAAATGCTCTTCCTTATGAATGGAATCCAGAATTTCAGGATAATCTCTCTAAATTAAGTAAAGCTAGTATTTCTGGAAATTTAACCCTGATTGGAGATGGTTATGTTAAAGTTTATCTTGATGATAAATTGATTTTAGACAGCTCTTTATTAGAAAAAACTCAAGTTCAAGAAGAAAATTTTGGGGATAAAAAGAATATAATTACTGGTTTAGTTAGTGAAGGAGAAAGTTCTTCAGAATCTTCTGGTTCAAGTTCATCAGAATCTAGTTCAAGCCAATCTGAAAGTTCATCTGATGATTCTTCATCAAGTTCAACACCAAGTCCAAGTGAATCTTCTTCTAGCGAGTCTTTAACTCCTAATGATTCAAGTCAAACTTCCCCAGAACAAACACCTGCAGAAGAACTTCCTGTAGAAGAACCTTCTTCTGATTCAGGAACAATTCCAATCCTAGAATCAGGTGAAAAAAATGAAACAACTCCTGAAGAAAATGAAAATATTACTTTGTGTGAAGAAAATATCACAATCCCAGGTGAAAATATCACTATCTTGCTAGAAAATATAAGTGAAGAAAACATAACTTTAAATGAAACAAATCAAACAGATGAATTTCCTGAAGAAAATATTAATAATTTAGGAATTATAACAAGAACTTTTTCTTTTTCTCAGATATGTGTAGAAACTTGTGATATAAGTGAGTTTAACCTAGATAAAGAAAGTCATGAATTAAGATTTGAAATAGAAAATGCAGCTATTTTTTTGAGTGAAATCTTTTACACTACAGAAGATTTTTTAGCATTGAATATCACCGAGGAGAATATAACACTTCCAGAAGAGAATGTAACAGAGGATTTGACAAATATAACAAATGAAACAGCAAATTTCACAGAAGAAACAATTCAAGAACAAGCAATAATCGGACAGCCAGTTAAATGGAGTAAAAAAATAACAATAGAAAATCCAGATTTAAAAGAAATCAAGATAAATCTGCCAAAAGAAGCTGGAAATATCAATGAAAAGAAATTAATTTCAGGAAGAGGAGCAACAAAACAAGAAAATATTACTGAAAATAATGAAAATATTTCTAGTGATGAAATAAGGATAACTGAAAAACAAGATTCAAAAGAAATTTTTATCAGTGTTACAAAAAAAGAATATGAAATCACATATGAAACTCCTGCACCAGAATCTTTTGAAGAGAATTTATCTAAGTTCAAAAAAAGAATATCAATAAATGGTCCAGATGAACTTAATTATACTAATATAAAAGCTTATTCTTCTCTTCCTTATGAAATTTCAAATGAAAAAGTAATTCTTTATCATATAGTTGAGAATGATAAAGAAGAAGTTGATTTCACACTTCAAGACACTAATAATAATGGTCTTTATGACCAGATTTCTTGGAATGTTCCACATTTAAGCGAACAAATTTATGAAATCATAATCATAACAAAAGCAGAACATTTAGATGAGAACAGAGAATTTATTTCAGATATTTTTGAACAAGTAAAAGAATTAGATGATATTTGGAGTGAAGAAATCCCTTCAGAACATTATGTAAGGGTTGTTTTTGAAAAAAACCTAACAAATGAAAATGATATTACGATTTTCCCAAGAATAGTTTCAGGAAATCCAAGAATAGAAGTTTATGAATTTAATAAAACAGAAATAATCGCTGAATTTTCAAACATAATTGAAAATGAATACAATAAAGTCTATTTAACTGAACTTGAAGGAGAGCAAGATACTTTTGACTTAAAAATTCTTGATGGAAGTTTAGAATTTGACCATATAATTGATCCAATAACTGATGAGTTTTATGATGATTTTGA
>CAZCMN010000004.1:0-44404 GCA_964500015.1 Candidatus Woesearchaeota archaeon
TTTCTTTTCCAGTTTTAGAATCAAGATTTCCAGTTGGTTCATCTGCAAGAATAACATCTGGATCATTTGCTAATGCTCTAGCAATAGCAACTCTTTGTTGTTGTCCTCCTGAAAGTTCTCCTGGCTTATGATTTGCCCTGTCTGCTAATCCCACATTTTTTAATAATTCTAGTGCTTTTCTCTCTCTTTCTTCACTTGAAGTTCCTTGAAACATCATTGGAAGCATTATATTTTCTTTAGCGGTTAATGTTCCAATTAAATTAAATTGCTGGAAAATAAATCCAATTTTCTTTCCTCTTATTTGAGCTAAGTCAGATTCATGTAAATGGGCTATATCTTTATTTTCTAAAAAAATTCTTCCATCACTTGGCAAATCTAAGGCTCCAACAAGGTTCATTAAAGTAGATTTTCCTGATCCACTTGGCCCCATTATAGCAATAAATTCACCTTTTTTGATTTCAAAATGTGCATGACAAACTGCTTTAACATCTACTTCTTTCCCTAATTTATAAGTTTTACATACATTATCTAGTTTTATTATTGTATTCATAATTAATACTCAGAAAAAATCTGAGGTTATACGCCTCTTAAATTATAATAGAAGTTTGCTTTAAAAAACTATTGGGTTGAATAATCAAGGATAATATCCATCTGAATAGAATCATTAGTTATCGTGAAAGTGCATGCTTTTCCATCACTACTAAACTGATTACAGTAATAATCTTGTCCTCCAAGAGGATCTTTTGCAAAAATACTATATGTTCCAGGTAAGAAGTCTATCTCATAATAACCAGTTATGCCATTTTTAATAGTTCTTTGATACTGCAATGGTTCAATTGTTGGCCTGTAGTACAAGCCATCCATGTTTAGTTGTGAAACTGGCGTAAATACTCCAACCCCTGTGTCTAGGTTGTTTAGAGTGCATTGAGACGGATCAACAGGAGGCATGCAATTTCCTTGTTGTAATTTAACAAAACCATAAATAAATAATCTATTCGGATTTGTATCTTTTTTACAGCAAATATAATCATCAGTGCACATTCCAGCTTTTTCATAGCCAGTTTTACAAGAAGAATAATGACACTGATAACCAGAATGTTCACAATCATCTCTTTGTTCAATTTGATATTTACAACAGATTTTTCCAGTTGTGCAATCAAGTTTAATTTCTTCTTCTATTTCATTACAAGAGTCTTTACAAGAATAATCTCTTAATTCACAAGGAGTCCTAATTTTCTTGCAACAGATTTCACCAAGTATGCATCCTAAGTCAACTTGAGCATATCCATCAGGACAATTTGGTTCAGGCAGTATACTCTTAAAACAAATATTTTTTTGATTTTCACAGGGGCCCCTATAGGTAGATATATTCCTACAACAAACTTCTGTGTTTTTATTGCAAGCCATTTCAATTTTTAGAGTGTTAGAAGGGCAAGAGTTATTATAGCAAGAGTTTCCATAGGTTTCACAAACACTCTTTTCTGGAATTTTTTGGCAACAGACACTATCTTTTTTACAACTTTGGCTGATCTGTTCATATCCAGAAGGACACGAACCATCATAACAAGTCATATTAGCAATTTCACAGGGTGTTTTTAATTCACTTGATTTAGAGAATAGAATAAATAATAATAACAAAGCAATAATTATTATTAGAACAGCAAATACCAACCATAGCCACCATTTAGGTTTATTAGCGTTTCCAGAATTTTTAGGATTTTTTTTAATAGACTCTTGTTTAATCCTCTTTTTAACCATAAACAATATAGTCCTTTAATGTTTTTAAAGTTTGCTAAAATCTTTGATTTTTAAAAAGGAAACTTTTTTAAATTGTCATTTTCATAGATTATTGATTAAAGATGATAATCCCAATGCGTTGCTTCAGCTGCGGAAAGCCAATTGCTCATTTATTTGAAAAATTCAAAGACAGAGTTGAAAAAGGTGAAAATCCCAAGAAAGTTCTAGATGAGCTTGGAGTAGACAGATATTGCTGCAGAGCAGTTTTTATAGGGCACGCCGATCTTTTAGAATTAATAAGCAAGTTTAAGAAATTTTAATTTTCAATTTTCTTAATTCTTAAATTTTTTTCTAGAAACATGATGACAATTCAGACATTCTCTAGAGATTTTTCCCTTGCTTAATCTAATTTTCTGATTTTTAGAATTAAAAAAAATATTGCATTTTCTGCAAAATTGATTTTTCCATTCAGAAGGGATTAGCATGTTTTCATGTTTAGCAAAATCTCTAGCCCCTTTTACTAATTTTAATTGTTTTTTCAAATCTTTTTCTTTTTTTGCTAAACTAAACATTAAATCAAGTTCTTTTAATTTTTGTTCAGATGGCTTTTTTCTCATAACAAAATTAAGAAACTATTCTTTAAAAATCAGTTGATAATTTAAATTAAAAAATTAATTCTTCAAACAATCTCTATACAAAGATAAAGTCATTTACAGACAAATAATTACAGATATGGGTTGCAGAATAAGTATAAACGAAGGCAACTCATATGGTTCCCAACCGAAGCCAGTACAACATATAATACAAAGTGCTTAACTTCTGTGTTCTGATGGGAACAGGTGTTTCCACTTTGCTATGGTCGTCTTCATTATATAAAGGCAAAAATCCTTTAAAAAGCTTTCTATTAAGCTTTTTAATATCTTGCTAGAAAAAGAAAACCTTTTTCTACACTTCCCAAAAAGATGTGCTTTTTTGGGGTTTCTAAAACTTTAAATATCTCAGCATTTTCATTTTATCGAGCGGGAGTGCCGGAGCGGTCAAACGGGATGCGCTCAAAACGCATTGACTTAGTGTCTGCGGAGGTTCGATTCCTCTCTCCCGCATTTAATTGCAATTAAATGAGGGGCTTAAAAACTAAATGTTTTTTTGACCTGCATAAATAGTATTTAGACATGATTTTCAAAATGAAAAACATAATTAAGAAAGAAGAAAGGTTAAAAATACAAAATTCCGAAGAATGTTCTGTTTTTGAATATCCTTTTGATGATCAGGATATAGAACTCTCTTGTGCCAAGATAGACGGGAGGTATCCTAAAGAAGGATTTGTAATGAATGAAAAAATTAAGGAAATTTTTTATATAAACAAAGGAAAAGGAAAAATAGATATAGAAAACAAAGATTTTGATGTAGAAGAGGGCGATGTTATATTGATACAACCAAAACAAAAATACTTTTGGCAGGGCAATTTAGATATTGTTTTGGCTTGTAATTCTAAATTCAGTCTTGAGCAACATAAAAACATAAAATGAAAATAAGAAATTTTCAATCAATTAAATTTAAGAGTAAATTTAAATAAAATGAATGAAAAACCAGAAAAACAAGCAACACTCTGTTTAATTGTAGAAAAAGGAAAAATCCTTCTTGCAATGAAAAAAAGAGGATTTGGTGTTGGCAAGTACAATGGTTATGGTGGAAAAGTTAATGAAGGGGAATCTATAGAACAAGCTGCTCTAAGAGAATTTCAAGAAGAATCTGAATTAAAAGCAGAATTAAAAGATTTAAAAAAAGTTGGTGAGTTTGATTTCTTTTTTCCACATAAACTAGAATTTGATCAAACAGTTCATACTTTTTTAGTAACAAATTATCAAGGAGAACCAAAAGAAACAGAAGAAATGGCTTTTGAATGGTTTGATATAGATAAAATCCCCTATGACAAAATGTGGGATGATGATAAATACTGGCTTCCAAAAGTTCTTGCTGGAAAGATATTAAAAGCCAAGTTTGTTTTTACACCAGAGAATGGGGAGAATATTGCAAAAGAAAGAGAGATAAAAGAAGTGGAATCACTAAAATGAAAAAACAAAAAACAAAAACAAGAAAAGTAAAATCAAATGCTCTTGGAACAAGAGCACAGAAATATCTTGTTGACACATCAGTAATTGCTCAGAAAAAATTATTTAGATTATTCAAAACTAAACTAAAAGGCGAATTGTTAATTCCAAACGCAGTTATTGCTGAACTTGAAAATCTTGCAAATCATGGAAATGATGCCGGCTTTGAAGGATTAGAAGAAATAGCAAAGATGCATACTTTAAAATCAAGGGTTAAAGTAAAATTTTTAGGAGAAAGACCAACAGGACATCAAATAAAATATGCTAGATCTGGCGAGATAGATGCCCTAATAAGAAGCTTAGCATGTCAAGAAAAAGCAGTTTTAATTACAGCAGATAAAGTCCAGGCAAAATCAGCCCAAGCATATGGTTTTAAAGTTTTTTTTATCAAGACAAAATTTAAAGAAGAAAAGAAATCAAAAAAATTTTTCTTATTCAGAGCAAAAAAGAAAAAAAAGAAAATTTTATAAACAAATTTAATTTGTTCTTATCCTCAAAATGATACCTAAAAAAGTTTTTTTCACAAAAGGAGTTGGAAGAGACAAAGAAAAGTTAAGATCATTTGAATTAGCTTTAAGAGATGCTGGAATCCAGCACCTTAATCTAGTTAATGTTTCTAGTATTATGCCTCCAGGATGCAAGGTAGTTCCTAGAAGTCAGGGATTACAAGAATTACATGCAGGAGAAATAACTTTCTGCGTTATAGCAAGAAATGAAACAAATGAACCAAATAGACTAATTTCAGCTGCTATCGGAGGAGCTATTCCATCTGACCAGAATGCTTATGGATATATATCTGAACATCATGATTTTGGGATGACAGATTCTAATGCAGAAGATTATTCAGAAGATCTTGCAGCAACAATGCTCGCTTCAACACTAGGGGTAGAATTTAATCCAGATGCAAGTTATGATGAAAAAAAAGAAGTTTGGAAGATTTCAGATAAATTTGTCAAGACAACTTCAATTGCCCAGTCTGCTATAGGCGATAAAAATGGATTATGGACCACAGTTATAGCTGCAGTTGTTTTTGTTCCTCCACAAGAAGAATCGAAAATTGAACAAATTCCACAAGCAAGAGAGATTACAACAGAAACAGCTAAAGATTCTGCACAATCTTAAACTTTAAATATTCTAGATTACTCAATTAAAAATGGAAACCTTTGATGTAGCAATTATCGGAGCAGGGCCAGCAGGGTGCACAGCAGCAATCTATTCAGCAAGAAGAGGATTGAAAACCTTACTTATAGAATCTAAAGAAGTTGGTGGCATGCTACTTTATGGAACAGTCATTGAAAATTATCCTGGATTTGAATCTATTGATGGAATTGAACTAGCTGAAAAATTCAAAAATCATGTTAAAAAATTTAAAGTAGAAATTTTAACTGAAGAAGTGCAAGAAATTAAAACGCTAAAAAAGCCGAAGCTCTTTGGCGACCAGAAAAACTCTGGCTTTTCTAGGGAAACAAAAGAAGAATTTGAAATCATTTGCTCTAAAGATAAGTTTTCTAGCAAATCATTAATTGTTTCTCATGGAGTTAAACCAAGATCCTTAAACCTAAAAGATGAAGAAAAGTTTATTGGAAAAGGCTTAAGTTATTGTGCAACCTGCGATGGCCCTTTATTTAAAGGAAAAGAAGTAGCAGTTATTGGCGGAGGAAATTCTGCAATGCATTATGCTCTATTTTTAAGTGAAATTTGCTCTAGAGTTTATATAGTCCACAGAGGAGAGTTTAAAGCAGATCATGTTTTGCTTGAAAAATTAAAAAAAATGAAAAACATTAAATTCAAACAACCTTATGAGATTGTAGAATTAAAAGGAGAAAAAATGTTAAACTCAATAAAAATAAAATCAAAAGATAAATTAGAAGAACTAAAAGTTTCTGGAGTTTTTGTTTCAATAGGCCAGGATCCAAACACAAGTTTCTTAAAAGATCTAGATTTAAAATTAACAACTGAAGGTTACATAAATATAGATCAAAAAATGAATACAAATATTCCAGGATTATTTGCAGCAGGCGACATAACAGGAATAGGAAAACAAATAGTTATTGCCTGCGGGCAAGGTGCTTTAGCTGCACTGAGCGCTTCAAGTTTTTTAAGGGAGAAATAAAATGCACAAAAATCAAGAAAATTTTTGGCATGCCAAAAACCAAGGAGGATTTTTAGCATGGCAGAAGTAAAAGTTTTAATTGAAGGTTATGCAAAAGAATCTGATGAAGGTTTATTAGCTTCATGCTCAACTGTTTTAATAAAAGATTCTGGGAAAAATATTCTTGTAGATCCTGGATGCAATCCAGAACTTTTAATTAAAAGTTTAAAAAAAGAAAATTTAGAATTAAAAGACATTGATTTAATATTTTTAACTCATTATCATATAGACCATGTCTTAAATATAAGGTTATTTCCAAATACTGATGTTTTAGATGGCGGCATTATTTATAGAAATGATCTTGAAATAGAGTTTGAAGACAAAATTTCAGAAACAAATATTAAATTTATTGATACGCCAGGACATGCTCATGAGCAAGCTTCTTTAATTGTAGAAACAAAGCAAGGGAAAATAGTTATTGCAAGTGATTTGTTTTGGTGGCCAGATAAAGATGAGCAAAAAACAGATTATGAATCCCTAATTAATTTAAAAGACCCTTACATGAAAAATGAGCAAGAACTTAAAGAGTCAAGAAAGAAAGTTCTTGAAATAGCAGATTATATAATCCCAGGTCATGGAAAAATGTTCAAGGTAGAGAGAAACAGACCCGAGAGTTCTAGAAAATTTTAAGATTTTCTGAACACCCAACTGCCTAAGCAGTTTGCTGTATTTGAACCAACTAAAGGTTCAAATCAGATAACGGACCCGAGAGGATTTGAACCCCCAACCTTGAGCTTAGGATGCTCCTGCTCTATCCAAGTTGAGCTACGGGTCCATAAATTTCTATTTAACCCATATTTAAATAACTATATAAGAGAAATATGCGCTGGCCGGGAGTTGAACCCGGGTAGTCTGCTTGGAAGGCAGACGTCTTAACCAATGTCCAAATCCCAATTTTATTGAGGATTTTCTGGACCACCAGCGCATAATTCTAGATATTTTTCATACTTATTTAAATGTTTAGGATTTGCAGGTTTAATAAGTTCAAAAAATCTTTTGATGTCTTCTCTTTTATAAATTGAGAGATGAAATTTACCAAGACTACATTTGAAGCCTAACAACCCTAGGTTATCCTTGATTTGTTTTAAGTATCTCTTGTCTGCACTAGAAATTTCTACAACAGGATCTTTTTTTCTTCTTATATAAAAAGTTCCATCTGTGTCAAACAATCCTCTCAGATAAGAGGTTATTAATTTTTTCTCAGATAAGATTCTTTTAGGCACAAAAAGATTACCTTTTTTCTCTCCTTTTGGCAAACCATATTCTTTATTAAGAAAATTTATTAATTCAACAGAATATGCCCTTAACTTTAGGCAATAAGGAAATGTCTCTATCTTAAACGTAATTCCAAAAAGGCCCTCAAATTTTTTCTTTAAATATTCAAAATAATCCATCTCTTTTAAATTTCCAGTAATCGAGACCTCGTAGTTTATTTTGCTTAAATGTCCATCACCATTTAATACTCCTAAAATCTCGGCGAAGTCATGATTCAACTCTGGTCTTTTTATTGTTTTTTTCATGCAATACTCTTTCTCTATTCTTTCTATACCCCCCGGTAAAAAATCAGAAGTTTTTACAAGATAATCAAAAATCTTTTCAGGAAGAAGATAATCTCCTCTTTTATACTTGAAAATCATAGCACGACTCACACCAATTTTTTTAGCAAAATTTTCATAATTGCAAGATAAAACTTTCTTTGTTTTTTCAAAAAAGAGGTTCCTCTCTTTTGCATTTATCTTTATGAAAATACTCATTTATAAATAAGAGTAATTAATTTATAAATCTTGCTTTTTTCTACTAACCACTATACTACCAGCGCATAGTTTTAGGAGATAATCTCAATTTAAAAACCTTTTTCGAGCGTTTAAAAAGGTTTTTAAACGTCTCATGCTAGAGAATAAAATGGAAGACAGTAACGAGGCTAAGCCTGAAAAAGTAGAAGAACAAGTTAAAGAAATGCCTAAAGAAGAGGTAAAAAGCAATGTAGAACGCGAAAAAACCACAAAACCTCAAGATACTAAGAATCAAATATCAAACTTAACTCAAGAAAAGAAACCTGAAAAAAAAGAACCAAAACAAGAAAAGCCAAAAATCAAGAAAGATTATGTTCTGCCATTTATGACTTCTAGCTGGTATGATAAAAATTATAAAAAACTTCTAATTGTCTGGATTATAATTTCTATATTAATTATAGCAAATCTTGTTTTCATGTATGTTTCAACAGGAGATGTTATGCAAAAAGATGTTTCTTTGACAGGTGGAACAACTATTTCTATTTACACTGACCAACAGATTGATTCTGAGGAATTATCTTCTTCTCTATTCTCTAAACTGAATGAAGATGTTTTTGTAAGAACTCTGACTGATCTAACTTCTGGAAAACAAGTAGCGATAGTAGTTGAAACTAAAGCAGATTCCAATGTAACTAAAACAGCTATAGAACAATTTTTAGGTTACGAATTAAATACAGAAAATTCAACAACAGAAGTCTCTGGTTCAAATTTGAGCAGTTCTTTTTATAAACAATTAATCATTGCATTAGCAATAGCCTTTCTTTTAATGGGAATAACAGTTTTTATTATCTTTAAAAAAACAATTCCCTCTCTAGCAGTTATTCAATGCGGTTTATTTGATACTCTTGGAGCTTTAGTTATAGCAAATCTTTTTGGAATAAGAATTTCAACAGCAGGGATAGCAGCACTATTAATGTTAATTGGTTATTCAGTAGATACTGACATTTTATTGACTACAAAGGTTTTAAAAAGAAAAGGAGAAGACACCCTTAATAATCAGATTCATTCTGCATTTAAAACAGGAATAATTATGACTTTATCTTCCTTAGTTGCAGTCTTACTAGCTTATTTTATTGTCTCTTCTCCTGTTTTAAAACAAATCTTTTTCATACTTTCAGCAGGTTTATTTGTAGATATACTTGGAACCTGGATTGGAAATGCTTCAATACTTAAATGGTACTGTGAAAAGAAAGGATTAAACTAAATTTGAGGAGGAAAAAAAACACTTGTGCTATGCACATTAGTAAGTTACAAACAAAAATAGAGATTGTTTACACTTACAAATCAAGCAAAGCGCGAAGATTAAACTTACAAATCAAAACATGGCAAAATTATCTGTTAGAATAATAATTTTGATTATAGCACTAGTTATTGCAATAGCCTCAATTATAAACTTTGATGGTTTCTCTGGGGGCGTTAAAGTTTCTCAAATAGAACAGAATTCTTCTTCTTTTTTAACAGGCATATCAAAGGGAGAGATAATAAAATCAGTTGATAACGAAAAAGTCGATTCAATCCAGTTATTTTATGAACAAACCCAAAAAATAAAAGTTTCTCCTGTTGATGTTCAGATAAAAACAGAGGAGAAAATAATTAATTATGAATCAAAAGTCTTGGATTTTTCTCTAGACGAAAATAATACGATCACATTTAGTTCAGGAGATTCTGCAGATGCAGGTTTAAAAGAAGGAATGAAAATTCTAGAAATAAATAATTATTCTCTAGAGAACTACACCTTTTCAGAAATTAGAGATTCTATTGAACCAAAACAAAGAATAGAAATAATAACTAATCAAGGAGATTACATTTTCTTGACAGGAGAAAATTTAGGAATTAGCGTAACTTCAGTTTCTAAAACTAATCTCAAGACAGGATTAGATATACAGGGTGGAGCAAGAGCATTAATCAAAGCTGAGAAAAAACTAGATGCAAGAGAAATGGTAGAGCTTAAATCAATAATTGAACAGAGGCTAAATACTTATGGAATTACAGATATATTGATAAGAGAAGCATCTAATCCCTTTACAGGAGAACAATTCTTAGTTATTGAATTAGCTGGAGCCACACCAAAAGATTTAGAAGATCTTGTAGCAAAACAAGGAAAATTTGAAGCTAAAATAGGGAATACCACAATTTTCATCGGAGGAAAAGGAGACATCACCTTTGTTTGTAAAGATGATGCTACTTGTGCAGGAATAGAACAATGTTCACAAACAAGCCAGGGCGAATCATGCAGATTTAGATTTGAATTAGACTTATCTCCTAAAGCTGCAAAAAAACAAGCAGAAGCAACATCTCATCTATCTGAAAATATAACTAGCGGAGAATCTTATCTTAATGAAACTCTAGATTTATATCTTGATGATAAACTTATTGATACCTTATTGATTTCATCTGATTTAAAAGGAAAAGAAACAACAAAAGTAGTTATTTCTGGTTCTGGTTTTGGAAATTCTAGGGAGAGTGCAGTTAAAGATGCTCAAGAGAATATGAAAAAATTACAAACTATTCTAATTACTGGGAGCTTGCCTTACAAATTAAATATAGAGAAATTAGATACAATCTCCCCAACAGTTGGAAAAGAATTTTCTCGAAGTATTCTGATAGCAGTAGTTATTGCATTTTTAGCAGTTTGTCTTATAATTTATCTAAGATTTAAAAAACCAAAATTCTTTATTCCTGTAGTTATAACCATAGTTTCCGAGATAGTCTTAATATTAGGAATAGCAGCAATCATCAAATGGAATATAGACCTTCCATCAATCGCTGGAATTATAGCTGCAATTGGAACAGGTGTTGATGATCAAGTAGTTATGTTAGATGAATCAGAAGTTTCAAAATCCTTTTCATTAAAAGAGAGAATAAAAAGAGCTTTCTTTATTATTTTTGCAGCATATGCTGTCGCCCTTGTTTCTTTATTACCTCTCTGGTTTGCTGGCGCAGGCCTATTAAGAGGTTTTGCTTTAACAACAGCAATTGGAATAACAGTTGGAGTTTTCATAACAAGGCCAGCTTTTGCAGATATTTTAAAAAGGATAACTAAAGAATAAAGATTTAGTAATTATCTCTAAAAGTAAAAAGTTAATCTTCTTAGAATATGGCTAACATTTCAATAGTTCTAAGTGCAGAATGTAATTAAAACGCATGAAAACAATTAATAAAACAGATAAATTATATATTAGTCTAAACTTTAACATACGTCTTAAAAAATGCTTCCCAAATTTCACTTGATAATTTCCTTTCTTGCCTCTTTTATTATGCTGATTTTTGGAATAAATTACCTTTTTTGCTTATTATTTTTTCTTTCAGCTTTTTTAATTGATTTTGACCACTATCTTTATTATATTATCAAAAAAAGAGACCTTAGTCTAATAAACGCTTACAAATACTGCAAGTATATTCTTAAAAAAGAATTAGAAAAAACTAATCAAAAACAGATTCTTATGATTTTTCATACAGCTGAATTTTTTATTATTCTCTTGATTTTGTCTCTTTTCTTAGATTTCTTCTTGCCAATCTTTCTAGGATGTTTATTTCATGAATTCACTGATCTAGTTTATGAAACAACACAAAAAGACAAGAAATATAAACGAGCTTTTTCCTTAATTTACTATGCCCTTAAGGATAATCAAGATAAAATCTCTAAAAAATGAAAGATAAATTTATTAATCTACAAAGTGAATAATACTTATTAAAAATGTTATTTTCAGATGAACGAAAAAATTTTAATGAAAACAAAATTAAATCTTCATTAATAACTTCTCCTATAGAAGGAAGAAAAGATATACAGAAAAATAACACTTTCGCTAAGCTAGGGCTCTTGACATTGCAAAAACAATTGCAGGTTTTGAAGCTTAGGGAGTAGTTGCATTACTCTCCTTAGTATTGGCAGGAACACTTGGCAGAGTTTTGATTCATGGATTTAGCGTAGAACCGATTACATTCATGGCAATTTTAGCTGGGTGGTTATTCGGCAGTAAAAAGGGATTTGCTGTTGGTTCATCATCACTTTTCCTATCCAATTTCTTTGTTCTTGGCGGCCAGGGCATATGGACTGTCTTTCAGATGTTAGGATTCGGTTTAGCTGGTGTTTTAGGCGGGTTATTGAGAAAAAAAGCAACAATATTTGAATGTTTTTTGATCATGCTGGTTTCAACATTGTCCTTTGAGATTATAATGAATATAAGCTCCTTATTTTTCATACCAAATACTATCTTTGGAATTTTTTTATTAAGCATACCTTTTTCATTGATTCATGTTACTAGCAACCTTTTGTTCTCAACCATCCTGCCAAAATTAAAGAGATTTGTTGAAAAAAAAGGTGAATTCAATATGAAAGAGATTTGTGAAGAGGGGGTAAAAGAACTAAAATGCAAAATAAAAAGTTAATCATACTTTCTGCTATCCTGATAGTCATTTTTTCATTCTTATCTTTAATAGGATATTTTACGCGTGATACATCTAAAGAAAATCAGATTTCTGCAATCTTAAAATTAAACACTCTTGGAAACATAAAACAAAGCGATTATACTGGCTTAGAAATAACTGCTCTGGATTTGTTGAAGAAATATCATATTGTCAATACAACTTCTTCTGAATATGGTGAATTTGTAGATTGCATTGATAATATCTGTTCAAATAGTAATCACTACTGGATGTATTATGTCAACGGAAATTTATCCTCTGTTGGTGCAGGATTATACCAAGTTAAAGATAAGGATATTGTGGAATTTGTTTATGAAAAACCTTCTTTCTGAATTAAATAAAAGCTTACATCAAAAGACAAGAAATATAAACGAGCTTTTTCCTTAATTTATTATGTCTGTGTCATTAAAAAGAATAATTGCTCTCGTCCTTAATAAAGGGGAAGACTCACTTACAAAACAGGTAGTAGAAAATTCTACTTATCAATTTGGTACAAATTTGGTTTCTAGAGCGGGTAGTCTGATTTTCACAATAATTATTGCAAGGATTCTTATGCCAGAATTATTTGGTTTGTATAACCTTACTTTATCCATTATACTTACAATAAATACCTTTGCTGATTTAGGGATAAATTCTGCTTTATCTAGATATTTATCAGATTCTTTATCTAGAAAAAAAATAAATGGCGGGGAAATAAGGTCCAGAATAAGATTCTTGTTTATCCTAAAATTTTTACTGGCGTTTGTTATAGCTTCCATATTATTCTTATTGTCTCCTTGGATTTCAGAATCTCTATTCTCCAGGCCTGAGATGATTGTTTTGCTTAGAATTGGAGCTATATACATTTTTGTGATAGCCATACCTAGTTTTTTGGGCGCAATTTTTGGTCCATTGAAAAAAATAAAATACAATCTTTTTGCAGAAATCATAGTTCAAGGAACTAAGATAGTCTTATTTTTATTGTTAGTTCAGCTTTATATGGGTGTTTCTACTGTTTTTTATGTTTTAATTACATCTTGCTTTTTGGCCATGGTATTCTATCTTATAGTGATTCTAATCAAGTACAGATATCTCCTTTTTGGAAAACTAGTTAAAATATCTAAGAAAAAAATAGCTATTTTTTTAGGATGGTCTATTATCTTGTCTTCCTCTTTTATATTATTCAGCCATATAGACACATTTATGCTTGGTTTATTTGTAGAAAACAATTTTATAGGATATTACAGTGCCTTATTGTCTTTGATAATCTCTGCAACAGCAATCATCTCTTTTAGCCCGGTTTTTATGCCTGTTTTTACACAATTAAAAAACAAAAAAGGACTTAAAAGAGCATTTGGAAAAGTAATAAAAGTTTATTTAATTATAGCAATACCCCTAACTATTCTTCTAATGATAATCATTCTTCCAGTAATGAAAATAATTTACGGTGCAGATTATATTCCCCAAGAATATTTTGTGCCTATCTTGATTTCTGCGATACTTCTTTCATTATTAGTTATATCTGAAATTTTTACAGGCATATTTACTTCCTTATTCCTTGCAAAAGAAAAAGTTAAAATTCCTGCAATTATCCTGCTGATTATTACAGGGATAAACATAATTTTAAATTATAGTTTCATTAAAATAGCATTGATATTTGGGCCACAATGGGCCTTAGTCTCTGTATCTTTGGCTACTGTATTAACAAGATATACTAACTTCATTCTTTTGAGAATATTGGCTAAGAAAGAATTCAGATTTTTATATGCCTTAAAAAATAAGAAAGAGTTAGTAAAACAGGTCTAATCTTTTTTTATTATTTCAAAGAAGTATATAATCTCCAATGTTTTTTTGCTACACTTTCCCATGAACAGTCTTCAAATACTTTTTTTACTCCCTTTTTTAATTGTTCTCTTAATTTTTTTGATTTATATACCTCTAAAATTTTTTCTTCAAGTTCTTTTACTGAATTTACAGTGATACACGCACCATACTTCTTTTCATATTCCTTAAAAAATGGCAAATTCCACGTAATAATTGGTTTCATATATCGTAATACTTGAGAAAAAACTCCGCTGGCAGTTTCTATATGATAAGGAAGAAGAATTATATCTGATTTTTTTGCATAAGCTTCAAAATCTTTTTCATCTAAAACCTTTAGTTCCACTTTCAAATTTGGCAATTTTCTTCTTTTTTTCTTTATATAATCCAATGTTCTTTTTTCAACAGGATTCCATAAAGGTCCCACAATTGAAAGATGTATCTTTGGATTTTTTTCAATTACCGCTATTGCCCGGTCATATCCTTTTTCTCTTATAATTGATCCAAGAATAACACACTTAATCATTTTTTATTGGCCAATAAGGTTTTTATTTAATTTTAATTGATCTAGAGATTTACTTCTTGCATAGGTTGTTAAATGACTTTTAAATCCCGTTTTCACAAGATAATCAAACTTTCTAAAAGTTCTCCCTAAAGATATAAAAGTCTTTTTTCCATCTATGAGATGATATGAAGCTATAGCAAAATTTTTAATGCACTTATTCATGAGCGCTTTTTTTGCACCTTCTAACATTTTAATTTCAACTCCTCCAATATCCGCTTTTAAAAAATTGATTCTCTTTAATTTCATTTTATTAATTAAATTATCAAGCATATATGCTTCTATTTCCTCTCCTTTCTCATCACTAATGTGGCTGGCTCCAAAGTCATAAGCCATTTTAATTTTTTTATGTTTATCCCATAGAGCAATTTTTAAGGGAATCACATTTGTTAGCCCATTAAGTTCTATGTTTTTTAATAATTTTTGATAACTTTCTTTTATTGGTTCAATAGAAATTACTTTTCCAGTATCTCCTACTAATTTGCTCGCCAAAATGGTAAATTCTCCTTCATAAGCGCCTACATCCATAACTATGTCTCCTTCTTTTAGCTGATAATTTTTTAGGTAACCAAAAAACTTCTTTGTTAAAGAAATTAGTCCTAAAAAATATTTAGTATGATAATAAGGGATACCTTTTTTTTCAACATAATTCATTTTTATTTTCTGCCCCATCACTGATGCCTCAGCATACCCCTCTCTCCATTTAACAGGGAAATCATAAAATAGATACTTATAATAAAAATCTTTAATTCTATTTCTTAAACTTTTAATAAACTCCATGACAGATTACCTCTACTTTTTTATTTGGAATCTTATAGTCTTTTATCATGATTTCTCTTGCATAAGATGTATGGGCTATAATTTTATCAGATAAAAGGCCCATCAATTTTTCATCTAAAGGGAACAGAATTTTTTTAATGAATGTTATTAATCTATTTCTTGCATATATCTGTTTTTTAGATAAAGTAGTATGGCTTGTTATTACTATTTTTTTTCCATGTATTTTTAACTTTATTAAAAGAGGAATCAGCTTCAGACCAAAAGGATGAAAAAGCATATGCTCAAATTGAATATGTATTATATCAAAATTATAATTATCTATCTTGTCTGATAAGACAACATTAAAGTCCAGTTTCTTCATTGCTTTAACAAGAAATTCAGAATATTTTTTAAGACCCCCTGGGTCTATATTATACATAAGCACTTTCATCTGTTAAATATCTCCCCAAGTTTTTTAATAATAAATTCGCTGGTTTTTCCATCACCATACGGTGTCTCCCAGTTTCTTTCTTTTTTTAACATAATTTCTACATACTTAAGAATATCACTATTTTCTACTCCAGCAATAACATTGCAGCCAAGACTTACAGTTTCTGGACGTTCAGTTTTCTCTCTTAAAGTTATACATGGCACTTTTAATACTGAAGCTTCTTCTTGCAATCCCCCAGAATCAGTAAGAATCAAACGAGCATTATTTTCTAATTGGAGGAAGTCCAAATAACTTAAGGGGTCCATTACTCTTATTTTATCTGGAATTTTTAAATTAAATTTCTCGAGATTTTTTTTCGTCCGAGGATGCAGTGGCAAAACTAATTTATAATCATATTTCTCAGAAATTTTCTCTAATGACTGCATTAGTGCGTTGAGCTTTGATCGTATATCCACACTTTCTGGCCTGTGCAATGTAATCAAGAAATATTCATCTTTTTTCAAGTTTATTTCTTTAAGAATACTGCTCTTTTTTTCAGATATGTCTAGATTCTGGAGTACTGCATCAACAATAGTATTGCCGGAGAGAAAGATTTTATCTAAAGATATTTTTTCTTCAATAAGGTATTCCATTGAAACTTTTGTTGGAGGAAAAAGAACATCAGATATATGGTCTGTTGTTATTCTATTGGTCTCTTCTATCATATCAAGTTCATGACTTCTCAATCCTGCCTCAAGATGAACAACAAGGATATTGGCTTGTTTAGCTGCTAATGCTCCTGCTAAAACTGTATTTGTATCCCCTTGGGTAAGAACAAAATCTGGTTTTTCTTTTATAAGTATTTCATTTATGCCCGCAATCATTATTCCTATCTGTTTTCTAAAATCATTTGAACCTACATTCAGATTGTATTTTGGTGGGGCAAGTTCAAGTTCTTCAAAAAATATTTTGTCCATATTATAAGAATAATGTTGGCCAGTATGGAGAACAAAGTGATCTATATTGTTTTTTTTACAATATCTAATTACTGGAGACATTTTTATTATTTCAGGTCTTGTTCCAAGTATAATCCCTAGTTTCATTTTCATTTTTAGACAATCCAATCAAAATCTACCCTATTATTTATATTCCAATATAACGCTTGTGAAGTAAACATTGATACCCAAGAGTTCACATCTTTAGAAATATTATTATAATATTGTCCGCCTTCTGGAGAATGCAATGTTTTAAGAAATGATATGGCTTTATTTATATTGTCTTTGTATTTAACTTTATCTTCAAAAAGCCAGATTCTTATTGATTGTGCAGTTGCATCTCCTTGTTTTTCTTTTATTGCATTGTCATTATGATCCCAGTTGTAAATGCTTCCATCCTCATTTTGTATTTCTGACAGCCATTGAGCAGATTTTTTTATTATGCCTGAATATTTCAAGAAACCATTTGTGTGTAAGAAGCATAAGCCCTCTGTTGCATAGCAATGTGGGTGTAAATATGTCTGTTCTTGGAATTCATTTATTGAAAAGTGATTTTCTTTAAAAGTCTTGCTTATGATTTCATCAACAAGATTTTCAGCGAAATTCAAGTATTTGGGTTTATTAGCGTATTTTCCATATTCCATCAAACTTATTGCTGTCTTGATAAGATGAGCACCATAGCTTAATGACCACTGAGAATTATCAATAAATGGTTTTCCATCCTTAAAAGCAGGTGTTTTTTCTGAAAGAGAATTTTTAATAAATTGTGCCATTAAATCTATTGATTTTTTATGGTTTTCTTTGAGCAAATTAACTTTATTTAAGGATAACATGCCAGATAAACAAATTGCTGTGTCAAAAACATATTCAACACCAGATCTGGAAACAGATCCATTTTTAGATAAAATTGAAGAAAGATAGTCCGCAGAAGAAACAGCAAGTTCTTTAAATTTATCCTTTTTTTCCAGAGAATAAAGATATGAAAAAAACTTTACAGCATATCCTATTATTTCAGGGTAGACATACCCTTCTTTTTGAGGGTTTATCCAGCTGTAAACTGCGCCACTTTCATCCCTGATCTTAGAATCAGAGAACCAACAAAGTATTTTATTATACATTTCTTCTTGATTCATTTTTTGTTCTCCTTCTTTGAAGATGTAAGATGATTTGTTAATAAAAAGATTTTTCTTTTTGATTTATAATAAAATTCTTCAGATAACCATAACAAATTTAGTTTTCTCAAGACACCAACTATGGGACTTATCAAATAATACCCCATCTTACATTCTCTGCAGTATATATATGGCCTATAAAGATAACGTTTTGTTAGATAAAAATTTTTATACAATGTTTCTTCATGGCAAAACGGACATTTTGCTAAAACTTCATATCTACCATTTTCTGATTTCTTAATATGAACTGGTTTTGCTGTTGTTAGATTAAAATTAAGTTTGGCAACAGTCTTCTCTAATTCTAAAAATTCTTTATCAGTCATCTTATCAGTCATATTCATAGCTTTTCTAAGTGTAAGTAGTTGGGGTAGCACATTTTCAATAAAATCTATTTTATCTTTAATCAGGCCCTTTCTTACACAATGATTATATATCTCACTGCCTGGGAATGGTTCTATAAAAGCCAATAACACCTGCCCTTTGCAATTTTTCTTCCAATAATCCAGTGTTTCTTTTACAGTTTCTTTTGTTTCTGCAACATCGCCAAAAATAAAATTTCCTACTATCGCTATTTTTTCTTCCATCATCATTTTTATAGTTTTATCAATCAATTCTGGGGTTATTGGTTTCCTCATGCTTTTTAAAACTGCTGGACTATAACTTTCAAACCCATAACCTATTGCATCACATCCAGCTTCCTTCATAGTTCGCAAAAGTTCTCTATCAACATGCAAAACTGACAACTGACAGGCCCATGTTATTTTATAATTTGCATATTGGCTTAATTTTTTCATCTCTCTACAAAATTCATTAACTCTTTCTCTCTTAAAAGAAAAAAGGTCATCATTAAGAAAAACTGAATTTATTTTATACTTGTCTACTGCAAGTTTTAGTTCTTCCATTACATTTTTGATACTCCTTTCCCTATATTTATCTCCCAAAGTATGGTAGCAAAAAGTACAGTGGAACATACAGCCACGACTTGCTAAAATTGGATAAATCCTTGGATAATCTTGAAAATTGCAAGCCCAATCATAGCAAGAAAAAAGATAAGGAAAACGTTTTTCAAAATCAAATCCACTAAAATCAGGAAAAGGAATCTCATCAATATTTTCAATTTGTTCTCTTGGTTTAGTTATTACAACCTTACCATTATTATCTTTGAAGATTATCCCATCAATTTTATTAAGGTCTCCTTTATTTTCTATGCACTTCAATAATTCAATAATCGTCACTTCTCCTTCTGCAATAACTCCAAAATCTGGTTTTAATGCTTCAAATATTACAAATGGTTCACTGGTGATTATTGCTCCCCCAAGAATTGTTTTTGGTTTAGTTGGATGTTCTCTTACAGCTTCAAAAATACTCTTTACCATAGTATAACCCATACCCATATGGCCTGTTGCTACAATATCATACTTATTTTTGTCTAGCTCTTTTTTTATTATTTCACTATCTAGACCCTCAAGATGATTCATATTTAAACAAGTGATATTGTAATTAGCTTTTTTCAATACTGCAGAGATATAAGTAATCCCTAATGGAAAAGGGTAGGTATATTCTGGTTTATTTGAATAGCTATATCTTGGCATTACAACAAGTATTTTTAAATTACTTTGATTCATTTTTTTATCCTTTTGAGGTTTTATTCTGATATTCCTTCATTTATAGGGTATTTAGACTTTTTCCCAAAAACAGCAAGTTCATAGCTTAAATACTTATCAAAAGGTGTTTTAATCTGCTTTCTTATTTTTGAAATATTAAAATCTGGTGATTTTCCAAAAAGTTTTCTTATTCTTCTCCCAAATTGAAAATGATTAAAAAATAAATCACCGCCTATTATTTCAAATTCTTGACCTACTTCTTTTCCTATTTTTCTAATCTCTGATCTTGAGAATGGGTGTTCTTCTCCGAACTGCCATCGATTGGATTTTTCAGATAAAAATTTCCAAAGTCTATAGGGCAGGTTCCACTTATTTGGGAGGCATATCCAAGTTATTCCGCTTTCTTTAAGAACATCAAAATGGGCTTGAAATATTTTAATTCTATTTTTTCCACTAAAATGTTCTACTGTTCCATAGGACATAGAAACATCAAACTTTGACATTAATTCCTTATTTAATTTTAATGCATCCATTAAAATATAGTTTGCATTGTATCCATATCTTTCAAAGAGAATTTTTGTTGTTTTTAAAGCATTTACAGAGTGGTCTAAAACAGTTACATCTGCTCCTTCCATAGCAAATAAAAGAGAATCATAAGCTTCTCCACCACCAATTTCTATTGATTTTATTCCTTTGAATGACCCAAAATTACTAATAACTTTTTCTTTGATTATTTTCCATAAATTTGCCCTTTTATGATACTCTAAAAAGTATTCATCTTCTTCTTTTGGAATAATTTTTTCATAAACTTTATCCCAAACTTCTGGGGTATTCTTATCTATTGCCATTTATATCTTCTTTTGGCGATATTGATTAACCCCCAATTCCATTTAACTAATTCTTTTAATCTTATTTTCATTTTTGAACAGCAACATGATTCCAATCAGTTATTTGTTTTATTTTATAATTGTATTGAAATAAGAAGTTGTATACTTTTCTTTTATCTTCTTTATGTAATAATTCAAAAACTATTTTTGGATGACATTTCTTTAGAATTTGTTTAGCTCCTTCAAAAGTTTCTAATTCAACACCCATAACATCCATTTTAATAAGGTCTACGTGGTCTATCTTAAGTTCTTTTAAGATATCATCAAGAGAATCTACAGGAATAAGCACTTTGTTTTTCTCTCCCCTACTTAATAAAGAGTGCCCCCCAGTGCCCAGATCATCAAGATAGAGAGTCATTTCTCCTTTTTTAGAAAAACATCCTTTTTCAACTACTATGACATTTTGTAGTTTGTTCAAAGCTATATTTCTTTTAAGAATTTTTATATTTTCTTTATCTGGTTCAACAGAAATCACTTTACCTTTATCCCCTAACCTTCTTGCTAAAGGGATTGTAAACATTCCACAATTAGAACCAAGATCTACTGCAACACCCTCATTCAAAACAAGATATTTTCTTTGAATTGGTTCACACATGGAACAGCATCCCCAGAGAGTTGAAAAGTTATTACCGCAGAAAAATAAACCATAGCGATTTTTAATAAAAACTTCCCCGCTCAATTTTCGAGAATTTTTTACTCCCCGAACATAATTTAGAAGATGTATAATGCTTTTAAGATAATAATTCAAAATTATTACCTTATCTTTAAATCTATAACCTTCTTTCATGAGAACAAAAAAACTTTGAATTCTCTCTTTCATCACACTTAAAATATTTGTCCTGCTCATTTTCTATTAATTATTTCCTTTCAATATTCAATTTATATACCCCTAATTCCCTAGTCAAGATAATTATGACAGCAACACGAAATAACCATATTTAAAGATTTCTTTGAAAAATTTCCCCTATAAAAAATAACTGCTTTCAATTCTTATTTTTTTTGTCTTCTAAGCTGAATTTGATAAAACTTTCTTTTAATAGGTTTTTGATTCTTATCATAAAAAATATGGTGAAGAATAGGATAAGGATATAGAAGTACCAGATTATAACTGTGTTAATCACATTGTTCCTAAAAAATAAAAGTATGCAAGGTACCATTATCGTCATAATATATCTATCAGGGGCAGCAATAGTCCCATCCCATCTTTTTATTTTTAGGATTTTGTTTAACTTTGCAATTATGCTATAAATCTGGTTCACTCCCATTTTACCCAAAGTATCTACTTCTGTGAAAACAGAAAGGGTTTCTTTTTCTGTCTTTATTCCCCCCAGATAATATACTTTGGTTATTATCATCATATGGAAAGTTTTGATTGTAAACAAAAAAACAGAGCTATAAACTAGGATGTTATTGTGGGTGAACATTCCTACTGAAAAAATGAGAAATAAAAAGATTATAATGCTACATCTATCTCCAATCAAATCCAAGAAAAATCCTTTTTTTGATTTCATATCCAGCGCTCTTGCAAGCTGTCCATCCCAGCCATCTGTAAGCAGACTTAAGTAGAACAATCCTGCTGTTACAAGATACATCCATGCCAGATTAAATATTGGGGCTAAAAACATTGAAATAAGTATTAATGGGGATAAAATAAATATCCTGGCATTAGAAATCTGATTAGGAGTTATTTTAATTTTCTTCTTTTTTATAAGATAATTGATTCTTGTGGTTATTGGATCTATTATCAGGATAGGCAAGATACTATCATATTCATGCAAAGATTTTTTTTTAAAATTTTCAAATTCTTTAGACATAATTCTTACTCTCCGCCACTTATTTTAAAAATTTGGCCTGTTATAAAACTTGCTTCTTCTGAAGTAAGATAAACAACTAAATTAGCAACTTCTTCTGGCTGCCCAGCTCTTTTTAAAGGAATTAAATCTACTCTTTTTTGAAGACCTTCTCTGTGTTTTTGTGATTCAGTCATAATAACCGAAGGCATAACTGAATTAACTAGGATATTATATTCAGCTCCCAAAACAGCAAGTCCTGTTGTTAAAGCATCTAGTGCTGCTTTAGAACCAGCATATTGTATGGAATTATTTCTTCCACGTCCATATTTTATAGCTATAGAACTTATATTAATTATTCTGCCCCCCTTACCAGCTTGTTTCATATATTCAAAAGCATCTTTAGAAAGTAAATATGGGGCTCTTGAATTTATTGCAAACATTCGATTAAATTGTTCTGCAGTCATATCAAAAAAAGAAACACCATCAAGCAAACCAGCATTATTAACAAGAATATCAATTCTTCCAAAATCTTTTACAAAATCATGAACTAATTGTAATTTTTCTTGTTCTAGATTCAATTCATAAGATTTAACAACAATCTGGTTATATTCTTTTTTCAGTTCTTCTATTAATTTATCTATTTTTTCTTTGCCTTTAAAATAATGCAAACCAACATTAGCTCCTTGAGAAGCAAACTTTTTTGCTATTGCTGCGCCAATATCCGAACTTGCTCCAGTTATCAACACATTTTTTCCCTTCAAAGAATTATAATCCATTTTTGAATAATTATCTTTCGTTTTTTAGTGTTTAATGGTTTAATTATTGCTTTTCATTAATATTAAACTCTGATTTTTTTCCAGCATTTTCACTAATTACTAATTTACCCCCCCTTTATCTTCTTGCCAACCACCACTTGCTATTGTTTCTTTTATCTTAGTTGAGCTAACTCCACTAGTATACGGAAGATAAACAGTCTTTAAGCCATGTTCTTTTGCCCAATCCATTCCAGGCAATGATTTTGTTTTCCAATCATCTCCAATTGTAACTACACTGACCCCATATTTTACAAGAAGTCTAGGGTCTGTCAAAACCTCTTGTTTTACAACAAGATCAACACATTTAAGATTTTTGATTATTGCTACTCTGTCTTCATATTTGATTATAGGGGCTTTCTTTTTATAAGACGCTACTTTTTCATCTGTACTTACTCCAACAACAAGTATATCTCCTAATGCTTTAGATTTCTGAAGAACATTTAAATGACCTATATGAAATAAGTCAAATGTGCCAGAAGTATAAACCACAACAGGGTAATGGCCATGGCGAGGCCTATAACTTTTAACTAATTCATCGATATCTTCGGGAAATTCATCGGTATTAGAACTGTCTTTTTCAGCCATATACTTTTTATCTGGGCATATTTTTAAATCTTTCTAATTCTTCGATTTTATTAACTATTTCAAAGTTGCAAGAATACCAAAAACCAATTATTCTTTTTTTCTGTAAATCCTTTGAATAATACCCAAGATTAAGCCAGAAACATGAGCAAAATAAAGTAAAATTCCTAAAAAAATCCCTAAAAAAGCAGCATCAATTCTTTTTATCTTTATCAAAGTCTTAAAAAAACCCTCATATAAAAAAATCAAAAAAAATAATACCAGAAATAAGTAAAAAATTTTAATATTTATGATTATGCCTAGAATAACAGATAAGATAAGCAGAATAAGAACAAAAATTTCAGCAAAATAAATTCTTCTTTTTAAGAATAAGCCAGAAAATCCCTCTGTTTTTGAATCTAAAAAACTAAGTCTTAACATATTTCTTAAGTTTCTTTCTAACAGCCATTGGACAGAAGCCTTTTCTGCAAGATAATATTTAAAACCTAATTTATGAGCTTTCGAATGAAACCAGTTATCATCTGCTCTTTTGAAATTTTCAGGGTATCCTCCAACTTTTTCCCAAACAACTCGTTTATATGCTACATGTCTATTTGAAGGCAAGAATTTATCTAATCTTATCTTATTCCAGTTTGGAAGTCTAGAAATTAGATACATATCAAGAAGACTTTTTGGTTTTACAAAATATTTACCAAGAACAACATCTGCTCCTGAAGAAAAACCAACAAGTATTTTTTCTATCCACTCTTTTTCAAATATTGTACTGCAATCAGAAGTAAATATTACATCTCCAACAGATTTTTTTATTGCAAAATTTCTTCCTTGAGAAATATTTGAACCTTTTATTTGATAAACTTTAATCCAAGGAATTTTTCTTTCATATCCTTTTAATATTTCAAAAGTCTTGTCTTTTGAACCGCCATCAATTATTATAAATTCATCTGGCTTTTTTGTCTGATTTATTATAGAGTCAACAAATTTCCCAGTATTTTTCTCTTCATTTAGGGTAGTACAGATCATTGAAATTTTCATTTTATAGCTTCTTCATAAATTTGTTTTAACTTTTCATGCCTGACTTTTAAAGAAAATTTGCCTTCTGTTGTCATTTTTATAGCATATTTACTCATTTTATTTCTTAATGATGCATTTTCAATAAGATTGGAAGTTTTCTTTATCATATTCTGGGTGATTCCTTGGTCATTATTAAGGGCCGTATAATCCAAATTTTTTGGTCTTGAAATTACAAAACCATCTTTTTTGTCTTCGATAATATCTCTCCTTGCAAAGCCGTTAACTGTAATTACTGGCAGACCAAAAGCTAGTGCTTCAACTAAAACAAAACCAAAACTATCTGAGAAACCAGGATATATGAAAATATCACTTTTAGGATATATCTCAGTCATTATTTTGTTCAAGGGCATCAGACCATGAAACTCAATCTTCTTGTTTTCTTTATATTTTTTTAAAAATTCTTTAGGAGTTTGTGAGAGAAAAGTTCCAGTTACATTATCATATTTCTTAGTTAAATAATCAATTACTTTCAATGCTTGCGACCCGCCCTTTCCAAGGAAATATCTTCCTGAAAAAAACAGATGAATTCCATCATGTTTCATCTTCTTTATTTTTGGGCTTGGAAAAGCATAAGTCACAATTTTAGTTTTATTTTCTATTGTTTTGTCTTTCAGGGCATCAAACATAGTCTTTCTTGCAGATTCAGTCCAAGGCATTATACTTTTGCATTGATCTTTTTTTAAAAGTTTTTTAATTATGTTTTTTCCAGATGAGGAATATGAAACGTCCGAAGAAGAGCTAAAATTCCAATAATGTTCAATATCAACTACCCATGGTTTTTTATTCAAGCTTAAGCAATGAGCACAATGGATTAGATCATAATTTCCTTTCCTTGTCCGAGTTATATTCGGGACTTTCACTATCTTTAAACAGTTTCTGATGGTTTTCTTGAATCTTAACATTAATTTAAACTTAGTCGAAGAATTTATTCCTGAAAATTTTTTCTTATTTGCATTAATATAACTGATGTTTTTTGGCGGATATTCTAACATAGAATTATAATAAGAACTGTCTGGAAAACTCCAAGGATATTGAAGATAAACTTTTATTTCTTTTTTATTTTCAACCATTTTTTATCACTTTTATTTTGTATTCTATCTCACAAGCAGGAAAAATCCATGCGTAAAATCTGCAGTAGAAAGATTGGCTTAGATTCAATAAAGGATCAAAAATCCAATTTAAGAATTTTAATCTTCCGATTGAAAAATGTATCCTCACTTTTTGTACTTTTAGATCAAGTTTATCGTCTTTTTTGACTTCATGCGAATAATTGTTTTTTCCTTGAAAATAATTAAATGTAAAAGGCGTAAAAAATCTCACATGTGTAGGGTCATTGAATTGCCCCCAAGCAGAATAAAAAGGTACTTTAATCCACAAGAGCCCATTATTCTTTGTTATTCTGTGTACTTCTTCTATCAAAGGAACTAAATTTTTTATATGTTCCAAGACATGAAATGCAAGTATCATATCAAATTCTTCAGATTTAAATGGCAAGGGAGTTTTCTCAAGATTATGAACGATGTCTACGCTAGGCAATTTGGATGAATCTAAACCAGTCACAATATCTGAATTTTTACCTTGATATTTACTGTTTCCGCAACCTATGTCTAAGATTTTCATTTTAATATCTCTAAAATCCTTTTTGAAACCCCTTCTTTGCCATAAGGGTTTTCAAAATTTTTGATTTCAATTTCATTATTTTCTATTTTTCTTATGATTTCTCTTGAATAATTGACATCTAGTTTAGTTAAAAAGTTTATGCCACTAGCTAGTCCTTCTTGTCTTTCTGTCTTTTTTCTTAATAATAAACAAGGTTTTTTGAAAATTAGGCTCTCTTCTTGAATTGAGCCACCATCAACAATTAGATACTTACAATTAGATAAAAGAAAGATAAATTTTTCATAACTTTCTAAAGACCCTAGCGTTAAATTTTCTTGTTTTTTTAACTCTTCCATCAAACCATATTTTTCTAAAATCTTTCTAGTGTTATCATGTAATGGCCAGACTGCCTTTATATTAACACTTTTTATAATTGCAATACATCTTTTCATCCTTTCTAGAGATTTCAAATTTTCATGTCTATGCAAGTTTATTAAAACAAATTCTTCTTTTGGTTTTTTAAATTCTTTTTTTGATTTATCATAATTAATTTTTGTAGAATCTAGAATAGTATTTCCAACATTGAAAATCCTTCCCCAAACAAACCAAAATCTCTCTTTTTTCAGGTTTTTGACACTAAGCTCTGAAACAGCAAGTAAAATATCAGAGAGCCTGTCAGCAACCTGCCTTACAATCTCTTCAGGAAATGGTTCTGATAAAGAACCAGATCTAAGTCCAGCTTCTAAGTGAACATTTTTCCATTTTTTAAAAGGATTTAAAATCCAGGAAGAACCAACAGCAGCAGATCCAGTGCTTATTGTGTCTCCATGATAAACCACATATTTTGGCTTAATTTTTCTGATTATTTTTCTTATCTTGAATATCATGCTAAGATACCATCTCCAAGAATTAAGACCCTTATCTGAGCCAAGTTTTGTTCCTTTTTTTGGTTCTTCACTTAAAACATAATCTGGTTTTTTGATCTGAAAATCTTCACATGCTTTTCCTAGAGAATGTTGTCCAGTATGTATAAACCAATAATCTTCTCCTCTTTCTTTTAATTCAATCATCAGAGAAACACATTTAATTAATTCAGCTTGAGTCCCAATAACAAAAGCAATTTTCATAATAGAGACTAGAAAAAAGATTTTATAAATCTATATGCTTGACTTTGCCAAATGGATGCATATCCTAAGTAAACTTGTTGCTGGCAGCAAAGTGTCAAATTATATAATCCCAAGAAGGACATTAATCAATGTCAATAGAGCAAAAATTAATTCAATTATCACTACAAAAATAACTACTTCATTTTCAAAAACCTTTCCCTTGATTTTTCTAATAACTTTCATAGCAATATGGGTCCAGCTGTATGTATTCTTGTGTCTTAATTCTAAACTATTATCTTTATTAGGAATTCCCATACAATGTGCCTTAAATCTAGATCTTAATTTTAAAAAACCTTCAACTATAAAAGGGATAAATAAAATTAAAGCAGCTTTTTCCATATTTCCAAGAATAGCAAAACAGCCGATTAAAGAGCCAAGAATATAAGTAAAAGTATTTCCTGGAAGGATTTTAGCTGGATTTTTATTGAATATTAAAAAAGCAATTAAGCTTGCCACAATTACTGCAGCCACCAAAGAAAGCCAAATCTGTCCAGTAAAAAAAGAAATCAATCCAAGTGCAGAAAATATAACTATGCCCAAACTGGATTCTAATCCATTAAATCCTCCAAGTAAATTATAACCATTTGTTGTTCCAACAATTGTTAAAGGGATAATAACTAAAGGATAAATCAATCCCAGGTTTGCAATTCCTAAAAAAGGCAGATTTATTGCAGAATGTCCTGCATTAATAACCATTAATGGAATAGCAATTGGAATTGTCATTAAAATTTTCTTATATCCTGTAATCGATGACTTTTCCCAACCAAAAATATCATCTATAAAACCAATAAAACCAGCAAATAACATTGCTAAAACAAGAGAGAGTATTTCAACAATATTAGTTAATGAACTTAATAAAAAAGTTTTACAGAAAATATACAAAAAAATCGAGAAGGTTATAGACATCAAAATCACTACTCCTCCTGTTTTTGGAATCATGGGATTTCCATACTTGTTCATATCCGGCACTAACATGCTAGGATGATTTTTAGTTAATTTTATCCACATCTTAACTAAGAAGAAGCTAACCAAAAAACCAGACATAAGGCATACTAACGCTACTAATATTTCTTTTATCATTTTTGTTACTACTTAAGAAAAATAACCCTTATAAATTTTACTAAGTTCCTAAATAATCTAATTCTGCCCAATGTCCTTCTGGACTTATTGTTTTTAGATATTCTGGATAGTAATTAATCTCAGAGGGATAATTCACTTTCCATATTTTTATTGGTCCTTGCAAGTCTCCTGTTAAAACAATATCTCCTACAGTCAGATTATAAGAATCTCTTAACTGTTTTACAAACAAAGAAGGCTCATTATGGACTAATTCAAAATTTTCAGTTTCATTTAATAGATATAGTTTAACCCACTCTGCATTAAGTGCTTTTTCACTTAAATAAAGCCCTGCTCCAAGATTATTTATTCCATATTGGCTAACACTTGGAATAAAATAAAACATGCTATTTAAACCATCTTTATTTATTTCTTGTTTTTTTCCATCCATCCAGAGGTATCTTATTGGAACAACATACTGTTGATTATTATAAATCACAATTGCATTAAATTGATTTATTTTTTGAGTTTCTTTATCAATTACAAGTAAAAATGCCCCGATACCTGCTCTTTGCATTGGGAAAAAATTTCCTTTCCAGGAAACATCTTTATCAAACATAGTTCCGCCAGTATAGACATAAGTTGTTTCATTCTTGGTTTCTTGAGTTTGCTGTTCATTTAAGACAAAAGTACTTATCCAGCTAAGTCTGTCTATTCCTGTTTTATCTGAGCCAATACTTGCAAATGCAGAATATTTTCCAATGTCTGAAGAATCAATTAAAAAGTATGAGACATTATATGCCTTGCATAATTGCAAAGCTGTTTTCTCATTTTGTGCATTCATAAGATATCTTGCAGTAGTATGATCAAAATAATTATTTATATGCCCACCATCAGTTACTGTTGGTCTTTCTCCTAGTGTCTGGACCCAATATCCATAATCCCACCAATGTACAAAAATTGATCCTTCCGGAGTCTCTGTTCTAACCCAAGCCATTGCTTTCTGCCATTGTTGATAGTATGCGCCATTAATACTATACTTGACCTGCTGACTTGTTGATTTTTCAAAATTAACAGCAGTTATTATTAAAATAACTGCAATTAAAATAACAATTGCAATTAGTAAAAATTTAAACACTTTTTCTTTTTGTTCATTCGCGATTTCAAATATTTTTACTGGAAGATATGAAGAAAGTATAATTAAAGCAGGAGATATTATAAAAAATAATCTTACTGCTCCCCTCATAGAGATAATCATCCAAAATGAAAAAGCAATTATAAATAAACAAGAAAAATCAATTTTCTTGAAATCTTCTAATGTTTTCTCATCTTTTTTGATATATGCCGTAACATTCATTCCAAGAATAAACAAAACAAAAATAATTAATCCTCCAAAATAAAGGAATTCAGAAATAAAATTCTGCCCATTTAAAATACTACTAGGAGATATTCTAGAAAATATAAAAGTCAAAAGGAAAAGGATAAAGATTATCATCAACCAAATTTTCTTTTTTTTATCAAAGTGTTTTATTGTTTCAAAAAATAAAAGCACAAACCCAGCTAAAAAAAACCAGAATAACCAAGAAAAATTTCCCATTACTTGTGTTGCATAAGGGCTGCTATTCTCCGCAACAGTAAGTCCAACTCGCCCTTGTCCAAAAGGATGAAGTAAACCCCCTGTAACTCTTGAATAAGCATTGACCAAGAGAGAGGGATTAATTATTAATAAAAAAATGATGCTGAGAATTATAGCTATAATCAAACTTATCAATCCTTCAGGCAATTTGATTTTTTCTTTTATTTTTTTTAGTTTTGTGTTAAATAGGATTAAATCAACAATTAAAATAAAAAAGACTATGCAGCTAAAACCTGTGTCTGTAATTGTGGTTAAAGTAACACTAAATCCGATTTTGATAATTGAAAAAATCAATGCTGGAACAATCCATGAAAGAAAAATAAGAAAATTCTTTTTCTTTTCTTTATTAAAGAAAAATATTAAAAAGCTAGTCAAGGAGATAGTCATGAAAATATATCTAAAACCGCCCCAAGTAAATATCATTAATCCAGTAAAGATTCCAGAAACTAATCCAAGAGCGATTTGGCTTTTTATTTTATCAGATTTCCAAGCTAAGGTAATAAATAAAAAAGCCAGCCAAAGCCATAATACTCCTAAACTTTCTATTTCTGGGATTCCTGCAACAGTCCTATGCAGCATTTCAGGAACTACAACATAGAAAATACTAGCAATTAAAGCAATAATTGCAGATTTTTTTTTAGACATTTTAAAGCTAAAAATTGAAAAAAGAAATAAGAAAAAAGCAATTATACTTAAACTAAAAAAAATCACTGGTGAAATAACTGCAGCAAATTCAACACTTGGTTTTTCTCCGATGCCAAAAACATTTAAAATTTTATAAACAAAAACAATTGCATGGGGCATAATAACCCCTTTAGCATAACTTTCAGCTCCAAGCGGTGCCTGAACCATCATATCTGGATTCTGCAAATTTCCGGACACAATATCTTTAGCAAGCCTTAGATATAAAAATGGATCAAGGTCTGGTCCGAGAGTATAATCTCCAGTTGTAACATCCTTTAATTGGGGAACATTCTGTGTCCTTAAAGAAACATTAAATATCACAATTGCAGCTAATAAAATAACAACTAAAATCCAAAACCAATTTTTCTTCAAAAAAGTAGAACTTTTTTTAGAGTCTGATACAAGTTCTTTTTTAATTTCTTTTACTTCAGTTATTGATTCTTTAATATCTTCCTTTTTAATCTCATTTACTTCAATGGGTTTAATATCTTCCTTTTTGATTTCCTTTACTTCAACAACATCAATTTTCTCTTCTTTTTTTTCTATATTTTCATCCATTTTAGCTTAATTCATTTTCTATAAAAAAACTGCCTTTTTATACTTTTATGTGATTTATTAAATCTTTTTTTCAATTTTTCTAGTTCTTGTTTTTCCTTGATTGCTTGTTTTGGAGAGATTATTGTAATAGTCACCATTGAAATAAACAAAAGTATGTAAACAATTAATAACATGTTAATGAATTGGCCTATGCTATTATGGAATAGAATTAATAAAACAATTTCTAAAAAAGCGGCGCTTCCTAAAACTCTAATAGTCATTCTTTTATTTTTGTTTATTGATAGATTGTAGTAAACGAGCAAATTACTAAATGAAAAAAAGGCGATTGCTACTGTCATGTATTTTAAGTAGGGTGCAGCATCCAAATATTTTGATCCTAAAACAAGATTAATCACCTGTTCAGGAAATATCCAAAATAATGCCAAAGCTGCAGCAAATAAGATTAATATCATTAAAGAAACTTTTTTTAAGATTTTTTGGCATTCAAATTCTTGTTTTTTTTCATTTTTTGCAGCAATAGTTAGATTAGGCATCATTGCTCTCTTTGCCCCAGTTGCAATAAAAAATAATGCCTTACATATCAAAGAAACTCCGGCATAAATTCCAGAGATTTTTGGAGAAAAAAAGTATCTAGCAAGAATAATATCTAGACTATACATCAAAACCACTAATCCGAACATGATAAGTGTTGCAAAAGAATATTTTCCAAAACTTTCCTTTATTTTTTCAGTTTTAAATTTTTTCAAAAATCCAAAAGATAATATACCGATTAAAAATGCCAAAATCAAAGAAATTGGTGCAACAGCTAATGCTCCATAAATCTTGATGTTTAATGGAAGAATTGCTACTATTAATATAGCAATTCCTAACTTGACAATCCCTTCAATTGAATTATTTATCCCTAGTGCCTTAAATTTTCCCAATCCTTGATACACTCCCCAAATAACCGGCAGCATAAAAGAAAAAATTAAAATTGATCCAGCAACAATCAAAATCCAATAATTTGTATGGAAAAGTCCAGTCAATAAAGGGCTAATTGCTAAAAAAATAATAAAGGCAATTATTGAAAAGATAAATACTTTTTTTAAAGTAGATTTCATTAATCCTCTGATTTTTCCATATTCTTTTTTAGAGTCATATTTTGTAGTATAAAGAGAAATCACTGTCCTGATTGTTTCTTGCGGAATGCTTAAGATATAAGTCAACGCGATTATAGAATAGAGCAGACTATATTCTTCTATAGAAAGCATTCTTGCCATGGCAAAAGTATAGAAGTAGCTGGCTATTGAAGCAATAGCTGAAAAAACGATTAATGTTAAAGCATCTCTTGTAACTTTATGCATTCTACGCCCCTACTAAAGACATTATAGCTGGAGTTAGAAATACTTCTAAGATAGCTGCAATAATTAAAATAACTACTGCAATTATTATCAAGTCTAAAGAATCTCGCATAACTCTCCAAAATTGTTTTTTTCCAAATTCATGCTTGATTATTGCAACACTGATTATTCCACCTGCAAGAGCTGCGACAAAATAAGCAGCTATTTCTGGAATTCCATGAATCATGTATCTAAGCAGTGAAGAAGGCATATTTATAATTGAACCCTTACTAAACAAACCCATTGCTACCCCAATGACACTTGCGTTCCATGCAAGAATAAAAATTGCTCCAGCACCAAATAAAAGCGAAAAAATTAGGATTGTAATCATAACTAAAAGATTATTTGCTAAAATAGATGAAACACCTCCCAAACCTGTTTTGATATTATCTCCAGTCACTGCTCCAGTTATCCCTTCGCAATTTTTTGTATCTCCTGGATTAATGCTGCAATATGTTTCTAATTGCGCTTTAAAACTTACATCTACTAATCCTTGGGGCATTAAAATAAACGCCAGTGCAAAAGCGATTGTAAATCCGAGAAATAAGAATAATAATGCACTCAGAGCCTTTCCATGCTCTTCTATCAATGTTTTTTCTTCTTTAATCCTGAGTTCCTTCTTTTCTTCAAGTTTTATCAAGAAATACATAAAGGGAATTGAAAAAATTGTAGTAAACATAACAATGAATATACTGCTATATTTCTCTAGAGTGGGATTTCTATAAAAAAGAAATGTTGCAATAGCTACAGAAATGGCAGCATAAAAAAAACCAATTATTAACATCTCCCAGGGTCTTCTTTCTGCTTTTTTTGGATTAACAAGAAATTCTAACATCTTTTTTAATATTAATAGAGGTTTTTCCCATTTTAAAAGCTTTCTGAGCAGAAACTTGACTTTGCCATCCTAAAACGCTCAAAAATCAGGAGATTTTTGGCGTGCCCAAAAACAATATGTTTTCAAGCAAATTTCCAATTTTTGGGACGCTGAAATGCTAGAAAATCAGGAGATTTTCTGCACGCCGGAAATTGTTCATTTCCAAGCGAACAAAGTTTTTCGAGCGAATGCGAGTTATGTTGCAATAAATTCTGTCTTTAACACTTATAGATTTTTTAAGCACAAAAAATTCCTAGGAAAAATAGGATGCTAGAATCAAGACAATTCTTATTTATACTTACCATTGGCAAAGTCAAGCAGAAAGAAAGATTTTTAATTGCAAAATCTTTGTTTAATTATAAAGAAGAGGTTAAAACATGACTCAATTTGAACAAATTTGTAAAGATATAAAATCCCTTAAAATCCAGGGAGCAGAACAAGTTGCTAGACAAGCATTAAAAGCCCTAGAAATCAAACATGACAAGGTTTCAGTAAAAAAATTAATTAGCCTAAGACCAACAGAACCCTGTTTAAGAAATTGTATTTATCATGCCCTATCTTTCCATAATGTTGAAATTGGAATTCAAGAAACAATTAAATTAATGAATTACGCAAGACATAAAGTAATAACTTATGGCTCTAATCTCGTTAAAAACAAGTCTATAGTCTTTACACACTGTCATAGTGGAACAGTCATGTCTATATTAATAGAAGCTAAAAGACAAGGTAAAAAATTTCAAGTTTATAACACTGAAACAAGGCCAAATCTGCAAGGAAGAATAACTGCAAATGAATTATTAAAAGCAGGAATTCCAGTAACCATGTTTATTGATTCTGCTTCAACTTCTGCCTTAAAAGAAGCAGACTTATTTTTATTTGGTGTTGATGCAATAACTAGCCAAGGTTCTGTTATAAATAAAATTGGAAATAAGATGATGGCCGAAATTGCTCAAAAATACGATGTTCCAAGTTATGCTTGCAGTTTTTCCTGGAAATTTGATCCAAAAACTGCACTTGGAAAAATTGAAAAGTTAGAATCAAGAGATGAAAAAGAAGTGTGGCCTGGCAAGCCTAAAAAATTAAGAATAAGCAATGTTGTTTTTGAAGAAATTCCAGCACGCCTAATCACCGGGATTGTTTCAGAATTTGGGATTTTAGAGCCAGGAACTTTTGTTTCAGAATTTAGTATAAAATACCCTTTCTTGGTTAAATAAAATAAATGAACTAATAAGCACAAAAATAAGTAAGACAAAAACTAATTGCGCAACACCACGTTGTCTGCTGATGCAGAATGTTGCAAGATTTAGATTATATTCAACTTACAAATACAAAAAATGCTCAAGAAAAAATTAATTTCTTTTGATTTAGACCAAACTTTAGTTGATACTATCAAAAGTCACATGAAATCTTACTTAGAAGTTTTCAAAAGAAATAACTTAAAAATTCCAAGTAAAGAAAAGCTAAGAAATTTAATTGATGGAAGACATGGAAGAAGAGTAATAAATGGATTATATCCACATCTTTCTAAAGAAAAAGCTGAAAAATTAAGACTTGGAAGAAAACCAATTCTTTTAAAATATTCTTATTTAATGAAACCAATTCCAGGAGCATCAAAAGCCTTAAAAATATTAAAGAAAAAACATGAATTAGCTTTAATAACCAATGCAGCAAAAAATGAAGTAGATCTTTTTTTAAAAAAATCAAAAATAAATCCTAAAATTTTTGACTTAATATTAATTGGAAATAAGATGAAACATCCAAAACCATCTCCAGATAGCATAATAAGAGCAGAGCATATTCTTCATGTTGATTCTGATATTCATGTTGGAGATTCTATTTATGATGTTTTGGCTGCAAAAAGAGCAAAAGCAATAAGCATAGCAGTTTTAACTGGTCAAGCAACAAAAACAAAATTAAAAAAATATAAACCGGATTATATTCTTAATTCTGTAGCAGAATTGCCAAAGTTACTTAAAGATAAAAAACTATCTTAAAAAATGCCAGAAGAGCAAAAAGAAGAAGTAAAAGAAGAATTAGGAGAAAAAGTAAAAGAAGATTTTTTTCAATCAATAAACCAATTTATTTTGAAAAATGAAAAAATTATCTTAATTTCTTTATTAATTATTTCTTTGATTATCACAATTATTCTTGGTTTTCAAATTAAAAGTCAGTGGTCTCAAGATAGTTACTGGCACATGTCTCTTGCAAAGAATATATTCTCTGGAAAAGGTTACACTATTGATGGTCAATCACCTCATGGCAAATATCCTCCTGGACTCTCTTTTTTGATTTTACCTTTTCTTTTAATATTTTCTAATGTTCAAATAGCAGGTTTGATCTTGATAGGAATTTTATCTCTCTTGTCAATTTTTTTAATATATAAAATAGGAAAATTAATAAGCCCCTTAGTTGGGATAATTTCCTCAATTTTATTATTGACCCATTATCTCTGGGTTTTTAATTCAGTTTGTATAATGACTGAAATTCCTTTTGCTTTTTTTTCAATATGTTCAATTTTTTTATTTATCAAGGGATTTAATAAAAAAATTTATTTTATTCCCTCGTTAGTCTTTTTTGCAATAAGTTCTTTAATAAGGTATGATGGATTTCTTTTGGTTTTCCCATTTGCATTTTTTTTATGGAAAAATAAGCTTGAAATTAAGCAAAAAATTAAAAAAGAATTTATCATCGGTCTATTTTTAGCATTAATTATTATAGGCGCTTGGTTTTTAAGAAATTGGATTACATTTGGAAACCCATTTTATACTGATTATTCAAGCGAGATAACAACTTTCTCTTTTTCTCAGGCATTTTTCTTTTTAGGACTGTTCTTTAAAACAGGTTATGTTTTTCCTTTTTTAAGTTTAATTGGAATTTATTTCTTAATTAAACAGAAAAATCAAAAAATAAATGTTTTTTTCATTTGGTTTTTGATTTATATTCTTTTACATTTATTCTGGTCTGCAAAAACCATCCGTTTTTATGTGGAGATATTACCCTTGATGTGTCTTCTCTCTTCTTTAGGTTTAATTGGAATTTCTAAAATCCTAACAAAAAACAAAAAAAAGTTTTTTACTATTCTTGCTATTTTGCTAATAATTGTCATAGCAGGACAAGCATTTATTTTCTTTTCTGGGTCAATTAATAAAGAATCTTCAATAAAAACTCTTAATAGGTATGAACCAATTCACCAAGCATCTGGTTGGGCAAACAAGAATCTTCCAGAAGAAGCTATTTATATTGTTCCAGATAAGGCAGTTTATAATCTTTATTTAAATAAAAAGAACATTCTTTATTATAATCAAGGTGTGAATTTTATTTTTACAAACAAAGAAAATTACTCTATTTTCATTTTTGCAGACACTATTCATCTTTGGATGACTCAACCTTTCTTAAAAGGAGAAAGTGGCCAGATTGTCTTACAATCTAAAGATAATATGGGTTTCTTAACTAATCTAGTAATAGAAACTGAGCTGATTGATAAAGAAGATTATCAAAATAGATCTGAAGCAATCATCCTTAAAGTTAAAAGCTCTAGAATTGAAAAATCTAATTAATTGAAAAACCTGTATTTTATTAGAGTGTAAACAGCAGAAAGACCATCAATAGCTTTTATCTTTTTTCCTTCTTTTTTTGTTCTTGGATTATATCTTATTTGGATCTCTTTTATTTTATATCCCTTTCTTAATATTTTTGAAGTTATTTCTGGCTCTATATCAAAACGATTTGCTTTTAATTTAATCTTTTTTAAAATTTCCTTTCTAAAAACTTTATAACAAGTTTCCATATCTGTGACTTTCTTAAAATATATCAAAGAAGTCAAGAAAGAAAGAATCTTATTTCCATAATAAAAAGAGTTCTTTTTCCAAACCCCCTTTTTTTTAAATCTCGACCCATAAACTATGAGACACTCATTTTTGATTATGGGGTTTAATAGCTTTTTATAATCGTTTATATCATACTCTAAATCAGCATCTTGTATTCCGATTATGCTTCCAGAAGCCTTTTTAAAACCCATTCGAATAGCATAGCCTTTTCCCCTATTCTTTAGATAGGAAATAAATTTTATTTTTTTATTTTTTTTACAGATTTTTTTTATTTTTTCTTCGGTTTTGTCTTTTGAAGCGTCATTTACTATTATAATCTCTTTATCAATAGGAAGCTTAACATTTATTATCTGGTTAATTACTTTTTCAATTGTTTTTTCTTCATTAAAAACCGGAACAACAATAGAAATTTTTTCTTTACTCATCACCTAAATAGCGAGGAATCGCCATCCCCCAATTTTAATATTATTAAGCAAGTTGTTATCGACATTTTTGTTCTGTGCGCTTCAATTTTTATATTGTGCTTTGTTTTTTAAGATCTAAATATTCTACCCTTTAGGGCGAGGAAATTCATTTTTATCTAGTTGTTAATATTATTCCTATGATAATTAATCCAACACCGAGCCATTTTATTGCTGGAAATGGCTCTTTTAGTATAAAAAAAGAGAAGATAGAAATCCAGATATAACTTGTAGCAATCAAAGGATATAAAATTGATAAATTTCCCTGTTTAAGACACCATACAAAAAGGATTGCAGAAGTTGCATATAAAAAAACTCCAATCAAGAATTGGTAATTTTTTATCCAAGACCAGGGATTTAATGTAAAATCTCTTGAAGCTAATTTAAAAAGAATTTGCCCTGCAGATCCCAAAAAAGCACAAAATAATACTAATAAAATTATTATTGCAGGGGCGTTCATTTTATTTTTTGACTTTACTTTCTATTTCATTGATAGCATTTAAGATAGCCTGGGCTTGTTCAGAAATCTTATCTTTGATTTGGGAGAATTCATCAATCTTATCATTTAAGATATCTTGTGCTTCTTCTACTGTTTTTTCAGCAAAAACCTTAGCTCCCAGATCAACAATTAATTTCTTTGTTTCTTGAATTTTTGTTTTTACAAAGATATTCTGCCCAATTGGAGCAAGAGTTTCAGTATTCTCTTTAGTTTCATCTAATTCTTGCAATGCCAAGCTGGTTAATTGCAATTCAGAAATATGTCTATCAACAATCTGCAATTGTTGTTCAATCTCCTGTAATTTTGAACCATACATGTTTAGTTGGACCATATTACTTTCAAAATCTTCTTTTTCCATTATTAATTTTCCTGATAGTTTTTAGTATTAATTACTTGATTTTCAGAATTTTAAAATCTTTCTAAATGCGAAACTGAAGATTAATCCCAGGACAACGTAACAAAAAAACCATCCCCCACCATTTCCAACAATAGGAAGATTAGTTCCCCAGTAGATTATATTCCCTATTTCAGCAAGAGCATAAGCTTGTTTTAATAAACCAAAGATAATAATTACAGGAATAAATGTGATAATCATTGGCTTAAAACTCATTTTCATAGATTCCATGCTCAATTTCATTGTTTCTTCTTGAATTTCCTGAAGTCTTTTAGGATCTTTCAATCCTTTCATCTCTTTCCTAAGTTCTTTCTGCCTTTCATTAATTTCTTTGTATCTTCGATGATTAATAGTCAACTTATATACCCATGTCAATAAAAAAGTCATGACTCCTGTAAAAAGTATAACACTGACTATAGGGCTCCATTTAATGAAATCAATAATAAACATTTTAATATAAGCAAAATTTAACTTTTAAACCTTCGTTTTTAACTACAAATAAATTTTTAATTGCCAATAAACTTTCTAGCTAATGGATTTGAATCCATCTGGTGTTGTTGAGCAATATCTTCATAGATCTTATATAATATCATAACTGAAAGAAGAATTCCTGTTCCTCTGACTAATGCTCCAGAAATATCTGCCAAAGCAGCTAATAAACCAACAGTGGCTCCGCCCATTATTGTTAGGGGCATGATATACCTAGATAAGATAGATTCTATGACTCTTGGATCCCTTCTAAATCCTGAAACTTGTAATCCTGATCCTGAAATTTGTTCTGCCTGGCTTGAAGCATCCATTCCAGATGTTTTAACCCAGAAAACTGCGAACATTACTGAACCTGCAATCATAAATAAGATATAAAAAAAGGATTGCAATAACATAACTGGCTGTAAAGAACCCTTAATAATATATTCTAAAAGTCCATTTGGTGGTGGAGAGAGCCAAAAAACTAATCCAGACTCTGCTACACCAGAAGTATTAAAATGTCCTAAAAAAGTTATTTTACCAGCTACTTTTTCTGCTAAAGTTGCAACTAACTGCAGATTTGCATGCAATGCAGCAGTTAAAATAACCGGAATATTACTTGTGTAAAAAAAGGAAAGGGGCCATCTTATATTAAAGCCGCGAATTCTTCCGAAAGACAGAGGAACTTCTACTTTTATAGCTTGAGTATAAACTACAGCCAAGAAAATCAAAATAGTAGCTGCAATAGCTGCAAAAGCAACAGCAGCTGTAATCATTGATCCAGGATTTCCTGCATTAATCAAAGAATTAATTAAAACAAGAACTTTTCCAGTAGGTTCAATTGTTTTTGCAGCGCCTAAAAATCCAAATGCCTTCGCGAACAATTGCCAAGCAACTCCCCCGACAATGAATAATGAGATTCCCGACCCAAAACCATATTTAGATACAACTTCATCCATAAAAATAACTAATACTCCCCCAATGACTAGTTGTAGAACAACAAGCCATTCATATCCTGGAACAGCTAATAATCCCTTCATCAAAACATAGATAAGTCCTTCAAAAACTACAAAAAATATTGACAGCATTTTTTGCAATCCCTCAAAGAATTTCTTTCCTTCAGGAGTTTTTGTATCTATGTTTATAAGTTTTGATCCGACTAATAACTGCAAAACAATAGATGCTGTAACAATCGGCCCGATTCCCAAGCTCATCAAACTTCCAAAACTTGCTCCAAAGATAATAGCTAAGAATTCAAATCTGCTTAAAGCAGATTCTTGTAATCTAAACAAAGGAATATTAGAAAGAACAAAGAAAAGAGCCAGAATAATCAAAGTCCATTTAAGTCTTATATTGAAGCCTAATTTTTTTTCTGTTGGACCCTTGACTTGGGGAAGATTTGCTAAGAGATTCTTAAATGAAAATGGCATTTTTTGATTTATTTAACTAGTTTTTCAGCTACTCCGCCAGCTTTTACTATTTTTTCTTCAGCTTTTTTTGAAAAACTATTTGCTTTAATAAAAAGTTTTTTATCAACTTTTCCAGTAGAAAGAATTTTATAACCTTTTAATTCAATCTTATAACCATCTTTCTCTTTAATTGCTTTCTTTTCATTAATAAGACTCTTGATTTTATCATTGATATACCCAATATTGATTGCTAAACCTCTCTTTTGTCTGCTTTTAAAACCTGTTTTTCCAAAATAATCTGGATGATATTTTAGTCTCCAAGTTACTTTTTGCCCAGCTCTTTTTCCAGTTCCAGCCATTCCTTTTCCACCTTTGCTTCCTTTTCCTCTATGCTTGAATTTCTGGCCATAACCGCAGGTTCTTCTTCCCCTTATTCTTGAACGTTTTGATCTTTTGCTATACATTTTTTATTTATGTTAAGTTCTTAATTTAAATCTTCGCGCTTTGCTTGAAATGTAGGTGTAATTTAACTTACAGATCTCGCTTGAGAGCGAGAAGCTTTTTGTTTTTTCCTAGTTTTACTTGACAACCTTTCTGCTTTTTGGCTTGAAAACCTTTCCCTTGCAGTTCCTGCATCTAATAGCACCTTCAGTGATTCTTCTAGATTCTGCTCTTATTTTTGTCCCACATCCTCTGCAGACAAAGATATTTTTGAACAACCTTGCTTGTGCCGCTGCAATTTTTCCTGCCATCTTTATATGTATGTTTTTTATGTAATTGTTTTGCACAACGTGAACTTACAAGTTCATGCAAAACTTTTGTTTAGTTTTATGTTTATTATTAACTTACATCTTATTATGCTAATCTTTTAAGTATTTTTTTATTATCTACAACCCAGTATTCTATGTTCCTGTTCTCTTCTAATTCATTTAAAAGGTCTTGAGAAACTTGAACATCTAAAGTTTCAAAACTTTCTAAATCCATCACACTTGCAGTCCCTTTTAACTTGTCAAAACTTAAAACTTGGGCTCTTCTTTTTTCAATCATCGGAATTTCAAATCTTTCAGATCCTGGAACAGCAACAATTTTCTTTTTATCATCTGCAATTCCAATAGCTTCTATTCGGCATTTACTTGCTCCATGTTTTCCTGATTTGCTGATATCTATGCCCTTAACAGTACAAGAAACACCATCAATTAAGATATTATTTCCTACTTTTACATTATTTGCATCAATCAGACTTGTCATTTTTAATTAATATTAATTAATTCTTAATACCAACTTAAGAAAAAAATTGTTTTTAAATGTTGGCTTTTAATCACCTTGGTATACAACAGAACCATTCACTATCGAACGTGAATTAAAATCAGCTAATATCTTTGCTAATTTACACTTATTTGTTCCTTTTGGAATTTCAACATCAGACATCTTAAATTTCCCAATTCTACCAGTTATATAGGGTTTTTTTCTAGGAGATTCTTGAACAACAGCTACTAAATCTACTTTTGGTTCAGGTTTGAGTAAAGCTCTCCAACCAGGCCGTTGTCTTAAAATAAGTAGTCTACTTTCAGCACTAGCGTATCCTATCAAGTGTCCTGGAATTTGTTTATCTCTTAAAAAAAGCTCATCTCCAATTTGAACATAATCTAACTCTGTTCTAGTGTAATAAATAGCAACTGTTTGTTCTGGCATTTTAGAAATTACTCTTTATCTTCTTCTTTATATCCTCTAAATCCTTTTTTCTAGATTTTTTTCCTCTTTTTTCCATTTTTGGAAAAACAATGCTTGTTTTTGAATTACTTGGGATAGTTACTGGTTTTCTCTGAGCAATCTCTTTCATTATCCTCTCAACTTCAGACATTGCTTTGTCTCTTGCTTCTCTAGACTGGACTTTTTCAACTTTTTTAGGAGAAATTTCTTTTAAGACTCCCTCAAATAATTGGATTTTTAATTCTTGTTCATAAAGTTTTTTAGCCATTATTCCCAGAGCAGTCCATAATTGTGCATTTGCTGGCTTGTCAGCATTTTTATAAGCTGGAAAGAAATTTGTTTTCTTGATTAAATCATCTATATACAAAGCAATTTCCTTATTAAGACCCTTTCGCCATTCCATTAAAATAAAGGCCCATTATTGTATATAAAGATTATTGTAATTTATTGTAATGTGTCAAGAACTATACACCAAAAGAGACTATTATCCCGGTTCTTGAGCATCCCAAAAATGTTTTCATTTTTTAGGATATTAACTAGAAAAAGACGATATGTCTTTTTTATTTTTCTAAATAACATTTAAAAACCACTTTCTTCTAAACAATTTATGAAGACCAAAAAAAATGATTTTGTTGAAATAGAATTTACAGGAACAGCAAATGGCCAGGTTTTTGATACAACAAATTTAGAAGAAGCAAAAAAATCAGGCTTAGCAGACGAAAATATGAAAGATAGGTTTAAACCAATGAAATTATGTATTGGCCAGGAAATGATTTTAAAAGCAATAGATAAAGCTCTAGAAGACAAAGAAGTCAATGAAGAATTTTCTCTTGATTTGAAAGAAAGAGAAGCTTATGGCAAAAGAGAATCAAAATTAATAAAAACAGTTCCTTTAACAGCTTTTCAAGAAATGCCTCAGCGAGGAATGTTTGTCAATGTAAATGGAATGGTTGCTAAAGTCATTTCTATAAGTTCTGGAAGAGTCATTATAGACATGAATCATCCCTTAGCTGGAAAAGAATTGTATTATAAAGTAAAAATTTTAAAGATAATTGAAGATAAACTGGAAAAAGTAAAAGTGATTACTGGCTTCTTCGGAATTAATTCTGATTCAGTTTTTTTAGAAAATGAAAAAATTGTAATAAAGACAAAAACCCCCGAAATAATACAAAATCAAGTTAAGAAAAAGATTAAAGACATTCTTTCTTTAGAAACAGAATTCAAAGAAGATAAAAAAGAAAAACTTGAAGATACTCTAGAAAAAAAGAGTTAGGTATTGATAGACAAAACAAAGCGCAATATAAAAATTGAAGCGCACAAAAATATTACTTCATTTATATAATTAACACAAAGAGACTTATCTCTTATACCTTCATAATATTTAAATATACTTTTAGGGTTGTTTTTGAATAGAGGAAGAAAAGATGGCAGAACTAACAAAAGTAAGGGAAGAAACCCAAGATATTGATAAGGAATTAGAGGAAATTCTAAACAGGCAAAAAGCTTCTATTAAAGTTTTTGGTGTTGGTGGCGGCGGCAATAACACTTTAACTAGGATGAAAGAAATAGGCATTAAAGGAGCTGAATGCATTGCGATAAATACAGATGCCCAAGATTTACTCTATACTTATGCTGACTCAAAAATTCTAATTGGAAGAGAATTAACTCATGGTCTGGGGGCAGGGTCAAATCCACAAGTTGGAGAAGAAGCTGCTAAAGAATCTGAACATGAGATAAAGCAAAAATTACAAGGTGCTGATATGATTTTTATAACCTGCGGCTTAGGCGGCGGAACAGGAACAGGAGCTGCTCCTGTTGTTGCTCAAGTAGCTAAAAGACTTGGTGCTCTAACAATAGCTGTTGTAACAATTCCATTTACAATTGAAGGCCAGAAAAGATACGAGAATGCAATGAATGGGTTAGAAAGAATGGAAGATGTTGTTGATACTTTAATTGTAATCCCAAATGATAAATTACTTGAACTAGCTCCTGACCT
>CAZCMN010000005.1:0-38661 GCA_964500015.1 Candidatus Woesearchaeota archaeon
TTTAAACTGTCAAAAATACTTGCTTCATTCCTTCTATTTTTTTATGAAATTGATTCATTAGCTGGCAGAAGAGGCAGAGATCTTGGAAGTAATGTCAGTGAAAGAGTATTAAATCAAATATTAGCTGAAATGGATGGGATAGAAGAGCTAAATGAAATTGTTGTTATTGGAGCAACAAACAGACCAGATATGCTTGATCCTGCTATTTTAAGACCGGGAAGATTTGATAGGCTTATCAAAGTAATGCCACCAACAAAAGAAGGAAGATTAGAAGTATTTAAAGTTCATACAAGAGGAATGCCTTTGTCAAAAGAAATTTCTCTTTTTACATTGGCTGAAAAAACAGAAGGATTTACTGGAGCAGATATAGAATCTGTTTGTAGAGAGGCTGGAATGCTTGCTCTAAGAGATAATATTGAAGCTAAAGAAGTAAAGAAAAAACATTTTGATATAGCTATGAAAAAATTTGGGCCTTCTGTAACTGTTGATGATGTTAAGAGATATAATGAGATTGAAACAAGTTATCTAAGATCAGCAAGGGCTGCATTAAAAGAAAATGGACACAGCTACGCTGGCTAAATTGAAGCAAAACTGTTTAATTGAAAAATAAATCGTGAAGTAAGTGCAAAAATTATTTTAGAGATTGTTTAAATATAAAAAACAAAAAAATATTAAAACATAACTTAAAAATTAATCAGAACATTACCTAACACATTTATAGACAAGAATAGACTTAAAATCCATCTTACTTATAAATAAAAAACACATTTAATTTATACTTAATTTAAAAAATTAGGGGTTATGGGCCAACTATCAAAAAAATAAAATTAGATGATGGATTATTCATATCATGTTCAGAGCTTTTTGTCTGAAGAAGAAAGCGAGCCAAAGAATTTTGCAAACACCTCTTTTCACTTTGGCTCGCTTTACATTTTCTTTAACTCTAAACTTGTAGAGAGAGTATGATTTTTTTCAATTCTTCTGCATTTTTTGCATAATAAATTCTTCCGCCAATTCTTTTAATATACTCTTTTATTTCAAATTGAAGATCTGATTTTATAAAGGGCTTATAGATTATTAAAGTTAAAGGTATTTTTTTTCCTGCTAATATATCTTTATGAATTTTTTCTTTTGAAGTATCATATCCTTGTTTTTGTCCTTTTAAGATATTATACACATAAAATGAAGAAGTTAGTTCGCCTAGTGAGCCTAATGAACTTCCTAGCATTAGGATAACATCACCATACAAACAATGTGTTAAATCTTGTTTATACCAATTTCCAGTATTAATTACTTTATCAAAAAGTTTTTTATTATTAACTTTTTCATTCATAAACGGTTTCAAATGAGTTATATCAAAATCTTTATCATCTAAAGGAACCAGGGCATAACATTTTTTTCCTTTAAATTCCTTGTATTTTTTAGCTAATTCAAAACATGCTCCTTCATCAGGCAATAGAACTATTTCAGATGTTTCTGCAAGAACCTTGGCAATTTTTTCAAAATGTTCTGAAAACTTATTTTCATTAATCTTTAATAATTCAGAATAATGATATTTTATGTTTCCTGGGCCTATTAAAACAACTTTAAGCATTTTGATTTAATATCGTTTAATTTATAAATTGTTCTTTTCTTTATAATATGTTAAAAATGAGGAAGAGAAAAAATGCACAAAAAATATGATTTTTTGGTATGCAAAGAAATGAAATTTCCTGCACACCAAAAACTCGAAAGTTTTTTAGTGTACCAAAAATCTGGGGAATTTTTAGCATGAGGACATTTTCATTAGCATCAGGAAGTTCGGGAAATTCATTTTATGTTGGAAATGAAAAGAACAATGAAGGGATATTGATTGATTTGGGAATTTCATGCAAGAAAACAGTTGAAATCTTGATGTCCAAGAACATTAATCTAGAAAATATCAAGGGAATTTTTTTGACACATGAGCATTTAGATCATATTAGGGGAGCAGATGTTTTTTCTAGACATTTTAATGTTCCAATTTTCTTGACTAAAGGAACTTCTCAAGAAACATTTATCTGCTCAAATGAAAGTTCAATTAATTTTATCAAAAATAATGAAACTGTTAAACTCTGTGGGATGAATATTCAGGCTTTTCCTAAACCACATAATTGCAATGATCCTGTTTCTTTCTCAATAAGCCATGATAAAAAAACAATTTCAATAATAACAGATATTGGACATGCTTCTAAAAATGTTTGTGAAGCTGTTTCTGAATCTGATTTTTTGTTTATGGAGTCAAATTATGACATTGATATGCTAAAAGAAGGACCTTATCCTTATTTTCTTAAAAAATGGATTTTAAGTGATTTAGGACACTCGTCAAATTTTCAATCTTCTATATGTTTGTTAGAGTATGCAAGTAAAAAACTAAAAACTATTGTTTTATCTCACTTATCTGAGGTAAATAATACTTCTAACATTGCTTTGAGGACTGCACAGTCTTTAATTAAAGAAAGAAAAGATCTTTGTCCAGAGATTTTTATCTCTGGAAGATATAATGCTAGTGAGATTTTTAGGGTTTAGAGTTAAAGTTTATATTTTGTTTTGCTAGAAAAAGATATACTTTTTCTGCACACTAGAAAATCATCGGATTTTCGGTGTCCCAAAAATTGAAAATTTTTTAGGATGCTAAAAATTCTTGGATTTTTATCATAACTATAAAATAGTCATAAATATTTATATACCCACATATTCTATTATAATCGACTGACTAAGACTATTCGGTTGTCCTGAAAAGGATGTGACTATATAAGCCTATGTCAAGTGTTCGGCTATTAATTTGGCGTCTGGACTATAACTCGCCATACGAAATCCGCACTTGTTAAGCTTTGCGTTATGGCACGAAGAAGATAACCTTTAAAACATGTTAATGGGTTAAGTTTGATTTGGCGTTGTTTGAGGCACTTTCTTCACCGAGTCCAGATGTCAGTCCTTATGATCAATTGAATAAAAATGGCAAAGAAAAAAAAGAAAACACAAAAAAAATACCTGGGCAGAGGGGCAAGCAACAAGGACAAAAAGTCTAAGGTTGCTAAGTTGAAGAAGCTTAAGAAAGGTAAAACGCACAAAAAACGACTTTAGTTTTTTGGCGCGCCGAAAATCCAATGATTTTCGTGCGAGAAAAGAAGATAATTTTATTCTGATTCATTTTTTAGATTATTAGAAAACATTTAAATCTAATAGTAGTATATAACATTATGAATAAATTTTTTGAAAAGCTATTAGACTTAGATAAATTCAAATTTTCTAAAATAAAAGTCAAAAAAAATGTTATTCTTGGAATGATTGAATTTGCTAAAGTAAATCACCCCAATGAGTTTATGGCTTTATTAGAAGGAGAAGTTAAAGAAGATTCTTTGATAATTACAAATATAGTTTATCAGCCATTAAGAAAAACAAAAACATCTGCTTCTATTGTTATGAATCCGAATATTTATCATATTTTTGGTTCAGTTCATAGCCACCCTTCTTCAAGCAGAAGTCCTTCAAATGCAGATTTAATGAATTTTAATAAAAGGGGGATTGCACATTTTATAATTAGTTTTCCTTATATCAAAAGTTCTATAACTTGTTTCGATAATAAGGGGGATAAACAAGATTTTGAGATTATTAACTAGATTTAAGATTAACATTAATCGATTTTTTTAAAAGTAAATTAAAAGAAAACAATTAAAAGTTAGGTTGTATTACATTAATATGGTATTAAAGAAACCAAATGAATATGAAATAGGCAAAACAATTGTTTATTTTGTCAGACATGGAGATAGAGAACATTTTGTAAATCGAAGAGGGATTGGTCTTGAATATCCTGGACCAGGATTAAGTAAACTTGGAAAAAAGCAAGCAAAACAAGTTGCTAAAGAATTCTCTAAAATCAAAAGTGAAATAGATAAGGTTTATTGCAGTGGGATGACAAGAGCAATTGAAACTGCTGAAGAAATCTCAAAAAAGATAAGGAAGAGACCAATAAAAGTTAGGGGGTTGAGTGAATTTAACAATGTTATTTGGCATGGAAAACCAAATAGATTAAAATTCTGGAAACATTATTTTAAATACAGAAAATCAAAAAAAGCTTTTAATGAGATTCTTAAAAAGAATAAGGGCAAGGTTCTTGTTATTGTTGTTCATGGCAATGTGATAAAAGGAATTTTCGGGCACAAGTTTGGCTTATCATTTAAAAATATAGGGAGATTTAATCATAATAATTGCCATATAACTAAATTAAGATTTAAAAGAAACAATAAAATTGATTGGGTTTATTGTTTTAATAGTAAGGGAGTTATATTATGAAAAAAGAGATAATCACAATGCGAGAAAAACAGGGTTTTTCTGCATGCCGAAAATCCGAAGGATTTGTTAGCATTTATACAGATGCAGCATCACGGGGAAATCCTGGAAAAGCTTCTTATGCTTTTATTTTTGTAAAAAACTCTAGTATATTTTCCAGTTTTTCAAGATATTTGGGAAAAAAGACAAACAATGAAGCAGAATATGAAGCTGTAATCAATGCATTAAAAGAAGCTGCAAATCAAAAATTCAAGAAAATTAAGCTTTTTTCAGACAGCGAGCTGGTTATTAAACAAATTAAAGGGGAATATAAAGTTAAAAAAGAACATCTAAAGAAGAAGGTTGATGAAATCAGAAGATTAATTAATTACTTTGAAGATATTTCTTTTAATAATGTTCCCAGAGAAAATGAATTTATCCAGATCTGTGACAAGATGTGTAATTCAGTGTTGGATAAAAGATAAAATTATCTTACTAGAACTTCGCAACTCTACGTAATCAACTTGCCAAAATAATAACAATTTTCATCAAACCATTGTTTTTTCATGAAATATTGCTCATTAAAACCCATCTTGCTATAAAAACCACTTGCATTGTATCCAGTCAAACTCCAACACCAAAGTTTTGGGATTTTTCTTTTCTTACATAATTTTTCTGCAAATTTAATTAAAGTTGTTCCCCCACTTTTCTTATGTGAAACAAGGTAGACTATCTCACAAGACATTTCTTTAATATCTAAACCAATCATACCAATTACTTTTTTACCATCTACTAAAACATACAAACTTTTTCTTTTAAGTAAGGGAGCAATATATTCTTCTTCAGATAAAGTTATTCTTTCTGTTTCTAGATCTTTTAATAAATCAGAAATTTCTTTGACGTGTTTTTTTCGTGCTTCTTTTACTATCATTTTATCTTGCTAAAACTTCGCATCCATCTTTAGTAATAAGAACAGTTGCTTCTGCTTGACTGACTGGCATCTTGGTTTTTTCAACTAATTGTTTAAAGTGATGCAATGCATTAACTTGTTCAAGAGCTTTGAGGGAAAAAATTGCTCTAGTTCCAAATTTTTTAATTATCCATCGTCCTGAAAAAGGAAGCTCATGATATTCTTGCTCAATAAATTCTAGAATTTTTCGAGATTCCATGTCTCGAGTATTATGTTTTGCTTCAAATTTATAGATTCCAGAAACATTTCCATCTTGAACTAAACCTTGGCCTGTTGTTGCAAATGGCTCTATAGCAAGAACTTGTCCTTCTTCTAACTTAGTTGAATTGTTATTATCATAATTTGGAACAGTTAAGCCAGCATGTAGTAAATATTGTTTTAATTCGTGTCCTGAGAGATTAATTATTGGGGCAAATCCGTAACTTGAGATTGTTTCTTGAATTGCTGAGCCTATTTTTCCTAATTCTTGTCCTGGTTTAATTAATTTTATTGCTTCATCTAGAGCTTTTTGACTTGCTTCAATTAATTTACTATATCTTTTGTCTGGAGTTAAATCAACTGAACATGATAGATCAGAAATATAGCCATCAATTGAGATTCCTAAATCTATTTTTAATAATCCAGAAGCTTTATCTTCTGAATTATGCTGTGGAGAAAAATGAGCTGCTATCTCATCTTTTGATAAGTTAATTGGAAAAGCAAATTTTGCGCCTTTCTTTTCAACATAATCCTCAATTTTTTCAGCTAATTCTAATAAGGACATATCTGGTTTAACTATAGATTTTGTATATTCTAGTGTTTCGCTTCCTAGTTTTCCTGCTTGGCGCCATTTTGAAAGTTCTTCTTGGTTCATTATAATAAAAGACAACAATGCTTTAATAAATGTTTTTAATTAATATGGGCAGCATAGAACATTAAAAATTCAAAAAATTGTATTCAAATGATGAAGGGATATAGACTTATTGATACATTAGTACCTTTTTTTAGATTATGCTATAACTATAAAATAAAAAATAAGGGATATTTATTAGAAGCTTCTGAAAAGGGTTTTGTTGTTGTAGTAACAACACATTCTTCATTTCTTGGAGCTATTTTAGTTGGTGTAGCAATGAGAATCACTCTAAAAGATGAAGTATATGCTGTTCTTGGCAATAGGGTAAGGAAAGATACAAGGAAACATATTTTTTCTAGTTGTTTTCCGAAAATGATTAATGCAATTTATGTTAATGGAGGTGACAACAGGCGATTATTAAGGGACATTGAATCTGTAATTTCTCAAAAAAAATCCAAATCTTTAATAATTGCACCACAAGGAGACATTAATCGACTAAATCCAGAAGATGTCAAATTTAAAGAGGGATTTGCAATTCCGATTATTAATGCTATAAATAATGGACATGCTGTTTATATTGTACCTGCATTTGATTATGGATTGAAATATGTGTCTGCTAAGAATTGGAAGGAAGCATTTCTTGGAATGTTTATTCCGGGAAAAATGCGATTTAGTGCAGTATTTGGGGAACCAATAAAAGTCACACAAGGAACAAACAGAAAAGAATTAACAAAAATTGTAGAAGATGCTGTAAAAGACTTAATGAGAAAATATTCTTAGTATTTTATCCTTCTCTCTTTTGGAACAAAATTAAGAATTTTGTTTTGAGCTAATTTGCCGCAGCCAACTATTTCATCTTTATACTTTAGTAGAATGAACTCTTGAGAAGTAAGTGTATTAGTAAGTTCATTTGTAGAGGTAAGTGTAATTGATTGATTAAAAGTAAGTTTATGATTTGAATCTGTGTTTAGAGATTGTGTTTCTGAAGGTTTTTCGAGAGAAATGTCATCACCTTTAAACCATTGTTTAACTTGTTCATCATCAAGCTCAAGAACATTTTTTGTAGCATCTTTTCCTAAAAATGAAGCATCAAATGATAAGCGGATAGATTCTTGTTTTTTTTCTTCATTTGTTGTATCCCATGTTGCTAAATATAAACCAGCTGTTTCAACACGAACTGTTCCAGATAAAACCGAAAGTTCATGTTCTGATAGATTTCCTGTAAAAATTCTTAGCTTGTCTGTTGATTGTTTGATAATTTGGCATGAAGGGAGATCAAAGCCATATTTCTCTTTAATAAAATGGTCAAATTCTTGCTTTTGTTTCTTTTTAAAAATTTCAAATCTCATTTTTTTCTTGTTCCTTTTAATGTTCTTCTAGTAATCGAAATTATTCTCTCTTCCTTGGTCCTCTCATCTGTAATATCTACTCTTGCCGTCAAAACGTTTCTCCACTTATAACACCCATTGCTCGAAGGCTTTAATTGAGTGTTAGAACTATTGCTATGATTGCGAACCCTAACTAAAAGACAATTTTTAAGTATGTGTGGCCAATATCCATCACTAACAAAAAAGGAATCATAAGCATGCTCCAAACCACCATAATCATATGGGTGCTCAGCAGAATCGCCATCATCTCCATGCTGTACTACTAGATATCTCGCACGTTTTGGTAGTTTATGAAGGTGCCTTAAATCCCCCTCTCTTCGTGCTTCTAGAGCTGCTCTTCTTTTTTCATAATCTATCATTTTATTTCTTTCTTAGTTTAGCTACAAAAAAACCTTCTGTGTCATTGTCTTGGGGATAGATTCTTTTGCATTTTTTTAGTTCTGGAAAAAAGGTTTTATTTTTCCAAGTTTTTAAACCTTCTCGTGTTTTAAGAGGTAATTCAAAATCTTCTAATTCAACTGGAAAATTCTCTAATGCAAACTGGATAACTTCTTCATTTTCTTCTGGAGAAAAAGTACATGTTGAATAAACTAAAATTCCATTTGGCTTTAAAATTGATAAACAAGAAGCTAAGAGTTTTTTCTGCATTAAAGATAAGCCTTTGTTCATGTTTTCATTGAACATATTCCAAACATGTTTATCTGTTCTAATAACACCTTGCCCAGAACAAGGAGCATCTAATAATATCTTTGTAAAAGAGATGTTTTTTTGTTTTGCTCTTTCGCAGAATTGAACTCCATCCATCCGTGTTGTTACAACATTCATACATCCTTGCCTTTCTAGATTTGTAACTAGGGCTCTTAATCTATCTATTTTAACATCATTTGCAACTATTAAACCAGAATTTTCCATCATCATTGAAATTTGTGTGGTTTTAGAACCAGGAGCAGCACATAAATCAAGAATATAATCTTCTTTTTTAGGATCTAGGGCTAAAGGTGACATCATTGAAGATAGTTCTTGAACATAAAATAAGCCAGTTTGGTGTTCAATTGATTTTCCTAATTCGCCTGGCCCAAGTTTATTTTCAATAATCATGGCCTCAGGAAAATTTCGGTATGGCTGTGAAACAGTCCAATGTTTTTGTTTCAGTCTATGAATTAATTCATTTGGAGATATCTTAATTGTGTTGCACCTTATGATTTTTCGAGTTGGTTTTTCACAATATTCTAGAAATTCTTGCATTTCTAATTCTGGAATGATTTTCTTAATATATTCTTCAAATCTTGGTTTTAGGGGAATCATTTTATTTTATATTCAATTACTTCTCTCTATTTTATCTATCAAATCAAGGGTTATGTCTCTTAATGAAAATATAACCTTATCTGGATTCACTTTTTCTAATTCTTCTTTCTTGAAACTATTGGTTATTGCAATTACTTTCATTCCAGCTGATTTTGCTGAGATTAGACCGTTTATTGAATCTTCAATAACTAGACATTCTTCAGGTTTTAGATTTAATTTTTTTGCTGCCACAATATAGGGTTCTGGGTTTGGTTTGCTTTTTTTAAAATCATCGGAAGTTATTTCTAAATCAAAAATATCTTCTTTATTCAAAAGATTCTTCTTATTAAAGTCAAGGGTTTCTTTTGATGCAGAAGTCACTAAAGCAAGTTTATATTTATTTTTTAAAATGTTTATAAGCTCAAAGAAACCATCAAAAACCCTTATTTCCTTTTTTGCTAATTTTTTGAAGATTTCTCTTCTTTCTTTAAGAATTTCATCAATTCTAATTTTTAATTCTGGGCTAAATGTTTCTTCAAAAATCTTTCTGATTGACATTCCTTTAAATCTTCTATCTCCACCTTCACGAGTTATATTATATTTCTTAAATATAGCATTTACTGATTTCTTATTAGTTGATTCAGAATCTAGAATCACGCCATCTTGATCAAATAGAACTGCTTTTATTTTTATCATTTTTTAATTTTATATTTATCTTTGTTTTTTATATTTTCAAACTCTTTTAAATCAATCTCAGGAAAAACATAATTGGAAAAACCACAGTTTTTGCATTTGTATAGTGTTGGCATGCCAAAAACAATGTTTAAAGAAGCTCCCGGAGTTTCTTGATAAACCTCTAAAGAATTACATTTTGGGCAGATTCTTACATATTTTGGTTTGACTTTCTTTTCTTTCATGACTTTATGAAAGAGAGAAGGTTTAAGAATTTATTTCTTAGAGCTTATTCTCGGATTTATCTAGATTTTATAATAACTATTTAGTAGTGAAAATAATAAGGTTTATAAACGATTTTTGCTTTCTAATTTACTTAAGAAAATGGCAGTTGTATATCCAAGTTTAGGGGGAGAATCATTAGTTATTAAACTAGCTGATGGAACAGACTATGAGAATAGATTTGCATGTCTTGAACATGATAGTCTTAAAAGAAGAGAATGGATTGCAGGGCAAAATAAGTTGACTGATGAAGTTTTAGATTCAATTCCTAAGAATGGAAGAATTAAAGGGAGGCTAGAGGAATTAGTAGACTTTGAGACAATTCAAAGCAGTTTCAGGGGTGTAACAAATATTCATGCAATAGGGAATACAATTTTTTATGGTAAAAGAAAAACTGGAGAAGAACAATATTCTCTATATGCCTTTGACTTACAGACTAGAAAAGAAAGATTATTAGTAGATTTGAATAAAACTGAATTTGAAGGAAAATTAAGTCTGGGATTGATCTGTCTAAGTAGTGATGGAAAATATGTTGTTTATGAAATTTCAAATAACGGAAGTGAATTTGCTGAACTACAGATATTAGATATTTCTACGGGGGATGTCATAGACCGAATTCCGAATACTTATTATGCAAACCCTGTCTGGATGCCAGATAATAGCGGATTTTTTTATTCAAAATCTATCAAAGAAAAGGGGCTAAGACCTTCTTTTCATAAAATTGGGACAAAACATGAAGAAGACAAATTACTTTGTGATAAAGACTCTTTAAGTGGAACTTATATCTGGATTACAAATGTTTCTGATGATGGAAAAAAAGCGATTATTTTTCAAACAAGTAATTTTTCAAACAATGAATTATTATGTCTTAATTTGTCTCAACAAGATTCAAAACCAGTTTCTATAACTGGTAATAAAAAAGCACAGTTTCAATCCTCGTTTATTGGGGATTCTTTGTATATTCTAACAGATTATGAAGCACCAAAATTTAGATTGGGAAGAGTTAGATTAAATGAAGATTGCCCTAAATTAAAGGATCTAGAAACTGTTGTAGAAGAAGGAAATGGGATACTTACAGACTTTAGGCTGGGGGAAAATTTAATATATGTTACTAGAAGAATGGATGTTAGTTCTAGACTTTTTATTTTAAATAAAGAAGGAGAAAAAGAAATTGATTTAGGGGAATTTAGAAGTACTGAATTTATTGGTAGCAAAGAAAAAAATCCGCTTTTGGTATCTCAATCTTTTTTAGATCCACTTACTATTTATCAAGCAGATGGATTAAAATTAGAACCGGTTTTAAGAACTGGTGAAGCTCTAGATCCAAAGATATATTGTGTAGAACAACTATGGACTAGATCAAAAGATGGAACTGAAATTCCAATGCTTGTTGTTAGAAAAAGAGGTTTAAAACTAAATGGAAAAAATCCCACTATTTTAGAAGGCTATGGCGGGTTTAAGACAGGCCTTTATCCTGGTTTTTCAAATTCCAGAAAATTTTGGTTAGAGCATGATGGAATTCATGTTATTGCAAATCTTCGTGGGGGAGGAGAATTTGGGGAACAGTGGCATGCTGCTGGAATGTTAGACAAAAAACAAAATGTTTTTGATGATGCAATTGCTTGTGCAGAAGCTTTACAAGGATTAAGAGAAAGCAGACTAACTGGTGAGGAAGATTATACCCTTAGAATGTACACTAGCAATAAACATCTTGGAATTACAGGAGGAAGTAACGGAGGTTTGTTGACTTGTGCGGTTTTAGTTCAAAGACCAAATTTATTTTCTGCAATTGTCTCTAAAGCTCCTTTTACAAACATGGCAAGATTCGCTTCAACTGAAGCTGGAAAAGGATGGATTGGAGAATATGGAGATCCTGAAAATCCGAAGCATTTAAAACATTTAAGAGATTATTCACCTATAGATTATGTTTTTCAAGTAGAGTATCCAGCAGTTTATCTTCGTGCAGGAGCCTTAGATGATAGCGGAGTTGATCCATTTCATGCAATGGAAATGGCTGCAAAACTTCAAACAAGTAATAGGTCAAATAACCCCATATTGTTAAGAATTTCGTCTGACACCGGACATGGACATGGAAAATCTTTACAGCAAACTATTGAAGGATTAACTGAAGAATATGCTTTTTTCACACATTATTTGGGGTTGAAAGTTTTTTAAAGTCAAATGGTTCATTAAAAAGATGGCTAATTCAATTGATAACTGGATACAATATCTTAGACAGAACCAAAGACATGGCAGAGTGAGAATCTTTGATCGTTCTGATAGAAAAGATAAAAGAAGAATGATTAAAAAAAATTATTATCATGAAAGAAGAGATAAATTACTAAAAGAATGTCCTTGGGTTGGAGAATTTAGAATGTATAGAGCAGGAAAAAAAGCCTGTTTTTATGTTAAAGAAAGTGTTCTTGACTTTGTTGAACAAGAAAGAGAAAATCGAAAACAGATATATAAGTTTCTAAAAGCAGACTTTTTAGTTGAGGGTTATAAGTTTCTTGCAGAGATGGAAGATTAGATTATTTCCCCAATCAAATAATGTGCCTTAGCTTCTTTTATCTTTACTTTTAAAAATTTTCCTTGAAGATTTTCCTGGCTTCTTAGAATAATGAGCTGATAATTCTTATTTCTAGCAAGCCAAGTGTCTTTGAAACCTTTGTCATCAACTAGAACCTTGTATTCGTTTCCTATGAACTTTTGTTTGTTTTCTAGAGCTATTTTAGCATGTAGGTTCATTAATTCAACTTCTCTTTTCTTTAATTCAGATTTAGAAACAGTTTCTTTCATCTTTGAGGCTTCTGTTCCTTTCATAGACCAGAACCTTGAATGATTTAAGACATCTGGACGAATATTTTCTATGATGTCTAGTGTCTTTTGGAAGTCTTCATCATCCTCATTCGGAAAACCAACAATTATGTCTATTGCAATGACAATTTCAGGAAATTCTTTCTTAAAAACATCTATAATATGTAAAACTTCTTTAGTATCGTACTTTCGGTTCATTAGTTTCAAAATCTTGTCGCTTCCTGACTGAATTGGGATATGCAAGAATTTGAATACTTTATCAGATTTATATGCTTGAATTAAGTTATTGAGAATTGGCTGAATTGAAGAAGGATTCATCATCCCAATCCTTAGAAAGAATTTATGGTTTAAACTTGAAATTTTTTTGATAAGTCTTGGAAGGTTTGTACGTGTTGTATCTGTATTGGTTTGGTTTTTTGTTATAGTCTGAAAATTGTTAGAAGAACCTTCAAAATCAAGATTAACACTACAACTTATAGGCTGGTTCTTATCTGAGAAATCTGGCGAAACAAGCCCATCATAGCCATAACATGCATTGTCCTGGCTCGTAAGCCAGATTTCTTTTGCTCCTGATTGAAGATTAGATTCAATTTCTTTTAGGATTTTGTCTTCTGGATATGAAAATAAAGGGCCTTTAACTTTTTTAACAAGGCAGTATGAACAGCTATTAATGCAGCCTTGACAGATTTGAATTATTCCTATGGATTTATTCTGTGAAATTTTAGGAAGACAAAGTTTTATTTCATCTTTTCCATCTGGTTTTCCCAATAAAATTGATTTTTCTCCTTTAAACATTTTTTTTAGAACATTAACAATTTCTTTTAGGTGGTGTGTGGAAATTAAAGAAGCTTTAGGAGCAATTTTACTTAATTTTTTAGAAAAAACTTCGGGCATGCATCCAGAAATAATCAACTTTTTTCCGGTTCTTGATAAATTTTTTATTCTTTGTTCTATTTTTTTAATTGTCGGCTCTTTGACAATACAAGTATTTATGATAATTATATCTGCAATAGATTCACTTTCAACTAGATTAAAGCCTTTTGATGTAAGCAATCCCTTGATTATCTCAGCATCATTTTTATTAGCTGAACATCCATATGTTTCTAAGTAAACTGAATATGCCATTAAGTTTAAATACCTCTTCTGTTTTTAAACAATATGTTAAAATTAAAAAAAGAGATGGTCTTAATTTCAGTGATTTTAGCATTAGTTTTGGTTATGGGATTAGTTTATGCTTCTCAAAATCAAAGCAATAACAGCCAAGGAAATAATGGCAATAGTAATTACAGTGGAAATAACAGCCAAGGAAATAATAGTGGAAATAATACCTTACAGAATAGGACAAGAGAACAGAACAGAACAAGAACAAACAATACTTTCTTACCATGGCAACAAAGAACTGAAGAAGAATGTCCTGAAACATGTTCTTGTCATGGAGCAGTTGTTTCTTGTGAAACAGAGTCTGGAAAAACAATGACAATAACTGCGGGCAATTCTGGAAATGTAATAACTATGGAAGTTAATAAAATGCAAGCAAATACAAAATTAGAGCTTCAGCAAGATGGTAATAATGAAACTAATATGAATCAGTTTCATGTAAAACTTTCTAATGGCAGGTTATCAGAGATAAAGATAATGCCAGATGTTGCTGCTGAGAGAGCTTTAGAGAGACTAAGACTGAAAGTATGCAACGAAACAAATAATTGTACCTTAGAATTGAAAGAAGTTGGAAACCAAAATCAAGAAAAACTTGCTTATGAACTTCAGATTCAAAGGCATACAAGAGTTCTTGGAATTTTTCAAGCAAAAGTGCAAGTAAGAGCAGAGATAGATGCTGAAAACGGAGAAGTTAAAACACACAAGCCTTGGTGGATGTTTTTAGCAACCCAACCAGAAGAGTAAAATCACTTAAAAGATATTTTAAATTTTTTATTTCGACGAAAAACTATTTTTTTTGGCGCGCCGAAAATGAAAAACATTTTCGAGCGTTTTATTTTTCTTTTTTTATATAAACTTCATAAAAAAGGAGATTATATTAATTAATAAAAAAAGAGAGAATATTCCGATTGTAGCATATAAAATTTCTAGGGGGTGATTGATAAAAACAAAAAAATAGTTTATAATTGTTAAGATAAAAATCCAAAAGAAAATCCCTATGGAAATAAATAGTGTTGCCTTAACGTCTCTTTTAAATATTTCATTTTTTGATAGATTAGGATCATCATTTTTGTAATTAAATCTCTCTTTTTCACCACCACTATTTTTAAATGGGGGAATTATTGTTTCTATAAAATGTATCAAATATTTTGCAAAAATAAAACCTATTTTAATAACATACTTATCAAATTTATTTATTCTCTTTGCCATTTCACATCTCTTCAATAATTGGAATTCCTAGAACATTCAAACAGTTTTCCATGACTTGCTTGAATGCCATGACAAGCAAAATCCTTTGTTTTTTCTCTTCTGATTTAAGAACATCACAAGATTCATAAAAATCATTAAATATTCTAGCTAAATCATAAGTATAGTTGCATAAATAATGTGGTTTTAAATCCCTGGTAGTTTTTTCCATGATAAATGGAAATTCAGAAAGTTGTTTAGCAACAATAAACTCTTTAACATCAAATGAAGTGATTTCTTTTTCATTTATTGAGTTAAAGAAAATTTCATTTGGGCTCTTCTTTTTTAATTCTCGGTCTATTTCTATTTCTTTTTTATTGAATCTTTTGATTTTATTTAAAATATTTGAAGCTCTTACACAACTATATTGAAGATATGGGGCAGAATTTCCTGAAATGTTCAAAGCTTCTTCTAAATCAAATATAACATTTTTATCTAGCTCAACTTTAGCGATTGAATATCTTATTGCACCAACAGCTATTGCATCTGAAACTTTTTCAATATTAACTTGTTTTTCCCTATTTCTTGAATTTATCTCTTCTTTTGCTTTTTTTATTAATTTTTCTAATAATTCTGACAAAAGAACAACATCTCCTTTTCTTGTTGCCATTTTTTTTACTTTATCGTCTTCTTTAATTAAGGTAAAAGAATAATGGACAACTCTTGGACAAGAAATTCTTAAAAGTTCCAAGGCTGAACATAATTGCTGGAAATATAATTTATGATCTTCTCCTAGAACAATTATATTAATATCCTTTTTTCTTTCAGCTTTATCTATATGATAAGCCATGTCTCTTATAACATAAAGATATGTTTTACCAGCTTCTGAACCTCTTGTTAAGACTAAGACAGGTTTTTTCATTTTGTCTTCAAAATGATAGTCTGTTCCTGACTGATCTAAAACTAGCCTCCCATCATTATCCTTAAAAACATGGGCATGATGTTTTAATCTTTCTACAATATTATGAAGAATTTTTTCTTTTACATACTTAGATTCATAATCAAAATAATCAAATTCTATTCCAATCTTTTTAAGAATATCTCTCTGGCCATCTATTGCAATTTTCATCAGCTTTTTTAATTGGGAAATAGTTTTTTTATCTTCTTTTTCTATTTTTTCTAGAATTGAGAAAACATTTTTCTCTATTTCTGGATTTTCTTTAAGCTTTTTATTCATTTTTATATAAAGAGAAATTAAGTCATCAAAATTTTCTTTGCCTTTGAATTCTAATAACATCAAAGCAATTTGTTTAGAAGTGTCATTTACAAAAAAGTGTGTTTCTGTTTTATAATCCTGAAATTTTAGGATTCTTGTTATTATGTCTCCAGTTATAGCATTTCTAACACGACCCATATGCGGACTTGAGTTAGGATTCAGACTTGTATGTTCTATTAAAGCTGTTTTTCCTTTTCCTTCTAGTTTTGAACCATACTTATCTTTTTGTTTAAGAACTTGATTGATTGTCTGGCTTAATAAAAATCTCTTATCGATATAAAAATTTAAGTAAGGCCCTATTGCCTGAACCTTCTCTATTTCTTTAGGAAGTTTTATTTTTGGAGCAAGTTCTTTGGCAATCTCTAGAGGATTTTTCTTTAGTTCTTTTGCTAAAGAAAAACAAGGAAAAGCATAATCTCCAAAATTATCTTTTGGTTTTTCAATTACAATTTCCTCTTTTTTTAGGATAGTTGTTTTCACAATCAACTCTTTTATAACCTCTTCAAATTCCATGTTAAGTATAATCAAAGGAGATTTAAAAAAGTGTTGTTTACATAAAGAACATTATTGAATGTAAGTTCAATAAAGCATTTAAAGTGATTTAAATTGTATTTTTATGGTAAATGCGACTGTAATGGTTGTTGATGGAGGAGCTAGAGGACATGTTTTGTCTGAAGCATATGAAAGAAGTCCAAATGTTTCTAGGATTATTGTTGCTCCAGGAAATGATTTTGTTGGCTATAGAAGACAAAAAGAAGTTATAATTAAGAAATGTGATTTAAAAAAACCAGAAACAATTCTTGCACTTGCTAATGAATATAAACCAGATTTAATTGATGTTGCTCAAGATGATGCTCTTGCTGCAGGAACAGTTGATTTATTACAGCAAAATGGTTTTATTGTTTTTGGACCAACTAGGGAAGCTGCAAGAATAGAATGGGATAAACAATGGTCAAGAAATTTTATGAAAAAATATGGAATCCCTGCTCCTGGATTTATGTCTTTTTCTGAGGAATTAGAGGCAATAGAATATGTTACAGGACTTTATAGTAAAAATACGGGTACGATACTTTACACTAAAGCAAGTGGCTTAGCTCAAGGAAAAGGTGCATTAAAATCAACAACTCTTGAACAAGCTATTGCAAATATTAGAAGAATGAAAGAGTTTAAAGATGCTGGAAAAATATTTGTAGTTGAAGAGGGTTTAGTTGGAGAAGAATTTTCATATTATGCAATAAGTGATGGAACAAACTTTTATTGTTTTAAATCTAGTCAAGATAATAAACTTGCTCTTCCTTTTGATCAAGGTGAACAAACAGGCGGTATGGGGGCTGTATGCCCTGCTCTTGTAACAAAAGGATTGGAAAGAGAAATTGAAGAAAATTTAATTGGCAAAGCAATTAATGGAATGCAAGAAGAAGGAAATCCTTTTAAGGGAATTTTATATCTTGGGGGAATTGTTGTTGAAGGGAAACCAGTAAATATTGAGTATAATGCCCGATGGGGTGATCCAGAAGGTCAAGCTGTATTGCCTGGACTTGGCACAGATTATTTTGATCTGGTAATGGCTTGTGTTCAAGGAAGATTAGGTGAAATGCCAATTAGACAAGATGATAAAACAAGAGTTTGTATTGTAGGATCTTCACGAGGTTATCCTAGAGATTATTCTCAAGTTAAAGGCAAAAGAATTTTTGGATTAGAGCAAGCAATGAAAACGGATGGTGTTAAAGTTTATGGTGCAGGAATAAAAATTGAAGATGGTAAGTTTTATGCAAATGGGGGAAGGCTATTTAGTATTGTTGGTGTAGGAAATAATGTAAGAGATGCAAGACAAAAAGCACTTGCTGCAATGGCATATATACATATTGAAGGTAATAATTTGCATTATAGACCGGATATTGGATGGAGAGATGCTCAAAGAGAACTAGGATTAGCAGCTAAATTTTAATTTTAGTTAAATTTAAATAGTTCTTTTGGTTTTTGGTTTTGAAAAAATGAGGATAAAGTTAAAATGCTTAAATTAGAATTAACTGAAAAACCAACTACAAAACCAAGATTAATAGAAGGTTTTCCTGGATTTGGTTTTGTTTCTACAATCGCTACTGAATTTCTTATAAAACATTTGAATGCTAAGTTAATTGGAAGAATTACTTCTGAAAAAATCCAGCCTATTGCAGCTATTCATAAGGGCCAGATTATCCATCCTATTGGAATATATTATGACAAAAAAAATAATTTGATGATTATTCAGGCTGTAACTCCTATTGATGGTTTAGAATGGGAAATTGCAGATACTGTTGAAGAACTTTGTAAACAAGTTAAAGTCAAGGAAATTATAGGATTAGAAGGAGTAAGTTCACAGGTTCAAGACAAAGATCCCAAAGTATTCTGCTTTTCTAAAGAAAAATTTTGTTTAGATAAATTAGCCAAATTAAAGATAATGCCTCTTGAAGAAGGGATAATCATCGGAGTTACAGGAGCATTATTAATGAAATCTTCAAATCCTTTATCCTGCTTTTTTGTTGAAGCTCATTCACAAATGCCAGATAATAAAGCTGCTGCAAAATTAGTTGAGTGTGTTGATAAATATCTAAAACTACAGATAGATACAAGACCTTTATTAAGCAAGGCTAAAGAGATGGAAGTTAAGCTAAAAGATTTGATGGGAAAAGTTGCTGAGACAAATGAGGCTCATCAAGATAGAAAGTTGAGTTATATGGGCTAGAAATTAAAAATATTATTCTTTCTAAGACCAACTGAATATTTTTTGTGTAACATAATGATTTAATTTAGGAGATCTTCCCATATTTCTAGGATCAATTAATTCTCTATAAATTTGAGGTAATAACCTCCAGAACTCGTCATTTAAAGTCTTTTTATCATAAACTAAAAAACCAGCAAGAGTTTTATCAATAATTCTTAGATGCATAAAATCAGCATAACCTTGGGGAGCATTAGCAGTATCAGAAAGAGAAAGAATTGCTAATTGAGGTAATACTGGATATGCGTTTTTTACTATTCTGACTTTATCCATATCTTTTTCAGTCAAAGGCGAATTAAAAGTTATTTGAAGTATATCATAATCTTCACCGCTAGCAAGCTCTTCAAGAACTTTAGAAGTGTTAGGAGAAACAACATTTAAATCAAAATCTTGGAACCTTTTTGCAATTTCTTTAGGAAAGACTCCATCAGAGTCAGCACATAAAACTCTTAGTTTATTTGGCATTAAACTAGGTATGGCTTTTAGTTTAAAAAGATTTATGTAATAAAAGAATAATTAGGTGAATTATTAGATTTCTTCTTTAATTCTCTCTTTTATATTATCTTGCTTCTCGAGATCTTCAAGTTTCATTTTTTTCTCTTTTTCTTCTTCAACTTTTACTTCTTTTTCAAGGTCTTTTGGAATTTTAACATATTCTTCTTTAATTTTTTCTTCTGATTTCTCTTTTTTTGTTTTTTCTTCTTTATCTTCTTTATTCTGTTGATCTTCTAGTTCAACATCAATTTCTTCTTTGATTTCCTCTTCAACATTGCCTTCTTTATGCTTCATTAATTGGAATGTTGATGGAATGTCAATTATATACTTGCCATCTTCAAGTTGATAGATAACCGGTCTTCTTTTGAATAGATTAACTAGGTCTATTTCATATTTACCTGCTTTTTTAACTCGAATAGACTCTAAATCCAGAACAACTGGGCTATCAGGCTCTTCTCCAATCATCTCTTTAACATCTTCAAGAATTTCTTCTCTTTCTTTTGAAGTTAAACTTTCTGTCTGTTCTTTTAATCTTAAGTCATCTTCTCTAAAAAAGAAGAAATAATGACTTCCGCAAGTACATCCTTTTAGAATAACATCTGAAGTGTTCTCATAAATTTTACCGCATCTAACACATCTATTTGGCATGTTTTCTATAAGTTGAAACCTTATTTATATCTGCGCTTTAATTTCATTCTGCGCTTTGTTTGCTTAGGGAAAAGATTTAAAAGATATATAAATGTTTTTAACAATCATGGTGCCTAATCAAGATCTAAATTTCGGTTTTGTAGAAACAATAAAAGTAAGATTTACAACTGTTTCAACTGTAGATCCTAAAACTGGTCTTGTAAGTATATTTACTGATGCTCCCGATACAAGATACACCTTTTCAGATCCATCTGCAGGCAGAGGCAAAATTGAATATTTTTGGGTTTATAGCATTCCAGCGGATTGCCCCATTGAATTCACACATGATCATGAATATATCCCAAAAAGGAGATAGAATTATTTGATTTTATTCACTTTCTTAACAACAACTGTATCTTTGTTGGATCTTTTTTGATTTCTCTAACAACTGTTGCTGGTCCGATTACTGTCATGGATTCTCTGTTGCCAACCAAACTTGTTGCTATTTTTTCTTTGAAAGATTGGAAGAATGTCAAGCCTTTTGTTTCTGGAATAAAACTTACAAGTTCGATACCTTTAAATTTTGAAGATTTTCCGATTTTCTTCATTGTTTCTTCTATTAAATCAGCTTCTTCCCAGGGAGCTAGTTTGCCTTGAATCAGAAGAATCTTGTCTTCTGAAACCATCTCAATTAATTTTTTAATTCTTTTAAAACTAGTTAAATATGCTAGTTCTCCAAAAGGAATGAATTGAATTGTTACGTCTTTTGCCATTTTTAAGTTTGTATGTATTAATGCAATGAAATGTAATAAGTTAAATCTTGCAGCAGTGCTTGAAGCACGACGTTGTGCTGCGCAATTTGTCTTTACTTTAACTTTTTTCCTCCTTTTTTAAGTTTTTTTGATTAATTTAAACAGTGAATCATAAAAATCATCTATATTTTTGCCTTGTTTTGCTGATATTCCAACAACACTGTATTCTGGGAATGCTGCTTCTATTTTTTTAGTATCTGAATTTTTTAAATCAATTTTATTTGCAGCTATTAAAACAGGGACTTTTCTTGCTACTAAGTTGCCTATAATTGTTACATTGACTTGACTGTATGGATTTTTTGTTGAATCTAACACTATAACAACAGCATCAACATCATCAAGCCATTTAATTGCATCTATGACTCCTTTTGTTGCTTCCTTAGCTCTTGCTTTTGATTCTTTGACATTTAAACCATAGCCCATAAAATCTTCGTAATCTATCCTTGTTGCTATTCCCGGAGTATCGATTAACTTGAATGTTGCTTTTTTGCCTTCATGTTCAACATTAACTTTTTCCTTGAATTGAACATTTCTTGTTTCATGGGGAATTTTTGAAACAGTTCCTATTTCTTCACCTGTCCAGTCTAAACATATTTTATTAGCTAAAGTTGTCTTACCTGCATTTGGAGGCCCATAAAAGCCTATTTTTACATTTTTCCTTTTTCCAAATACTCCTGAAAACAAATTTTTAAAAAAATCCATGAATGCCATTTTTAACCTTTTTTTATGTAATTTTTTATCAATTCTAAGGAATATTTAAACCTTGCGTTTAAGTTTTTTACTACTTTACGTCGACAATTTAGATGTAATATTTTGATGTATGTGTTATTTTATTTAGTTGGTTTGGTGCAAAACACAACTCTTTGCACAACGTTGCAAACCAATTTAATCTTAAACTTACAGGGAGTTATTTATTTTGCCTAATTCTTTCTTTCCCGGCAAAATAAGACATAAGAAAATTCAGATGCTGGCGTGATAATAAATGAATTTGCTATTGGACCAATAATCTGCCCTATAACTGGAATTAAATAGATGATAGAAATAACTGAAGAAATCAATAGCCATAAAACCATTAATCCAAGCAATGGCCAAAAGTTATTTCCTACAGTTATAAAACTTTTTTTAAATGCTGGCCATAAATTTGAGTTTTCTATAATAAAAATATAGGGTGTTAAAGAAACAAAAAAACCTGCAACTAGAACAATGATGAACGCTAAGATAAATAAGACTATTGAAAAGACATTATATTTCAAAATAACCATTAAGATAAAGAATATTCCAAGAAAAGCTAAGAAAATTATATTTGTAATTAATTGATAAGAAAAGTGTCTTCCTAGAAACTTTTTTCCATTTTCATGCATCTCTTTTAATGAAACTATTTTTTTAAATTTAAAATAATCATTTGACATTCCAATTGCACCAGAAGTGAAATAAGCATTTATTAAAAAAACAACCAAGATAATAATCACTGATAGGATTATCAATAAAGCTAAAGTTGAAGAATTGGATAATGTTGATAATAACTGCTGGCTGAATTGTTCAGCTGTTGCTTCATCTGTAATTTTAAATAAATCTAAAAAAGAAATCTTTAGTATTGGCAAGGCAAGTAAAAAACCAATAATCATCACAATTGAACTTGCTGTTCCATTAAATAAAAAAGGAAGGATGATTGCAAGGTTTTTCCACCATGATTTAAATCCTGTTGTAATTAATTCGAGTATATTTGACATCTTTTTGATAAGGGGTAAGTGTTTATTTTCTTTTAAAGGTTTTGTTTTAAGAGGTAAGTTTAAGCTTTTTCGTAAATATTTTTTCTGTGACCAATTCTAATAACAAAGATTGTCAATTCTGATTTTCTAATTTCATACATCACCCTATAATCCCCTATCCTTAATTTCCAAAGACCAGTAAGATTGGCTGTTAACGGAACACCAATTTCTGGTTTTTCTTTTAGTTCTTTTAATTTTTCAATTATCCTTCCTTGCACAACATGGGGTAATTTTTTAAGAAATTTTTCTGCTTGACTTTGCAAGATAATGGCATACATTTTAGAATCCTAATTCCTTTTCTATTTGTTCGAGACTTTTGCCTCTTTTTATATTGGATTCTTTCAATGCTTCAGCTATGTCTTTCATTGCCTCTGGATCTGAAAGAACTTCAAGAGTTTCTATTAGGCTTTCCCTATCTATCGCGCTTAATTGTGGACTTTCAAGTAATCTTACAATTAAATCATTATACGTTTCCCTAGGATGAATTTTAAAATGATCTAATTTATTTTTTGTTTTTTCATCAACTTGTATTGTTGTTATCATTTTATATCTCTACTGTAGATAACTATAGCAGACTATAGTTTATAAATGTTTGTTTTAAGAGGTAAATTTTTTCTAAGTTAATATTTAGATTAAAGTTAAATCTCTTCTGGATAAATTGTTGTGCATGAAGCAATATTGTCACATTCATCATAACACTTGACATACCATTGGTTTTGGTCTATCCATGGGGTTGTGTGACTTGTTTCAAAAGATCCTGTTGGCTGAAATTTTGGAGTCGTAATTCTTTTAACATCAAAGTCACAAGTTGTAGTTTTGTATAAACATTTTGAAGGTTCATTTGTCACTAAAATTAGGTCTCCTCCTCCTTGCCTATAAAGTCTTGTTATGAATGGTGGTTGGTCATCTTTTATAATTGAAAATTTTGTTGAAACATATGCTTGGTTTCCAGCTAAATCAAAACAAGAAATATAAACTGTTTTTGTTCCAGAACTTTTAATAGTTATATTTTCTTCATGATAAGTTGAATCAGTTGTATCAAATCTGTTTAATTTAGAATAATCTTTTTCATATGTCCAATAACATGTTGCCTGTCCTTCATCACTTCCTTCTGAAGTTTCAACTTTTAGAGTGACCTGTGATTGCAATTCACAGCCTGATATTTTTTCATTATCTGATGGAGAAACTGAATCAATTAAAAGAGCTGATGTTGAATAAAGAGTTAATTCAAAAGGAATGTCATTCATAATCCCTTCTGAACTGTTGCATCGAATATAAAAGTTATTTGCAATATCTGGTTGAAGGCCAGTTAAAATGGTTTCACAATTATAATTTCCAGACAAGGATTGTTCAGAAGTACATTGTGTTGTTTCAGACATTTCAGAATATGTTTTTTCCTTACTTGTATCCCATCTGCATTGAGATGGTTTATTAACATAAATTTGCAAAGGAAGTTCTGTTACACCATAAGGAAATTTGCTGTAATAATCATAATTTGTTCCCCCTATATCCACTACTGCTAAATCAGGACCAATTTCAACGCAAAAGTTTATTGTGTAATCTGTTGTGAATATATGACCAAAATTATCCTGGCACTTTATATAAAGAGAATGTTGTCCTGAACCAATTAATTCACTTGGGGATTTTAAATTTAATGCATGATTTTTAGTATAATCAGATGGGGGAATTAATCTCATAGATTCAAAAGGAATTCCAGGTGCTGAAGAATAAGAACATTTAGAGTATTTGTTTGTTTTAAATGAAATTAAAACATTATCCCATGCTTTAAAACAATCAGGAGCATTTGTTGATGGTCCGATTATTGAGAAGCTTCCACTTGGAGGACCTGGTTTAAAATCAGGAATAGTATAATCTTCTGTTAAACTTGTTGCATTTATAATTTTTGGAGGAATTCCATCATCTTCCATTTTATCGCATATTTGTTCAGAACTTCCTGGATTAATTAATTCACAAGCTGAGCCTAGACTTTTGCACCTATATTCTGAACAAGGTCTTTCAGAATCAAGATTGCATTTTGTACAGTCATCTCCGCCAAGAGGTGGAGTTGCAGGAAGACATTGATATGTAAAGTATTCAACTTTCCATTCACCAAAGAACCAAGAAAATAATCTCCATAAAAAGACAATATAAGCAACAACTATAGCAATTCCCTCACCAATAAGAAAACCCTTGGGCATAAAAAGGTAAATAAGCCCACCGACGGTGGCTGCACTTCCCAAAGCTAACCAGAGATTATTATAATTTGTTCCTAATCCTTCTAATTTTTCTTTCCAGTCACTATAAAACTCTTGTTTGGAATCTCGAAGTACCTTAATTACATCAAAAAAGTTATTGGAAAGTGGGGAAGAAGCTTTACTTTCTTTAATAATCCCTTCACTTTCAGATAAAGATGTTTCTTGTAAATTTGGGAAAAAATCCAGATTATCCCACGACCAATATTTATTATCATAAAAAGTACTTTCTCTGTTAGTTAAATCCTTAAATTGGGGATTGTTTTGATCACCTTCACTTTTAGTTATGACAAATCCATCATAGGTTTTAACTCCAGCTATATTAATTGTTGCTCCACAATCTCCTAAAGCAGAACATTTTTTTGCCATTGCTTCTGCATAATCCAAATATGATGGATTACAGTTTCCAGAACAACCATTAACGGTCGTTGTAGCAACACGCCCAAAATAACTTGCTAAACCACAAGTTAGAGGACCGCCCAACAAATCCAATGCTGAATGGCATTTAGACTGCGTTGGGTCTGAGGTATAATCATCCCAGATACAATTTGAATCTTTTTTGCATTCGGTTTTATCTTTGTTCTCACACCCTTCTATAGTTTGTGTAAAGGTGAAGCCCGGAGGATATCTTGGAAGACAACTAACATTTGTAAATGTAATGTCATTAGTTGTTTCTTTACTAAATCTTTTGTAAACATTTTTCATTTTTTGTAATTCATTTTGTGTTTCTTTAAAAGTCCCGCTATCCATCATCAATTCTGCATTAGCATCCCAGACACATTGATTATTTGCTTCGCAAACATCTTTGTCATTGATTGTTAAACATTCTGGCCACATGTTCATCACACATGAGCCTTGATTCCATCTTCCTATTGTGGAATCTTTTGTTTGAACACAAACTTGACTTCTATAATCTGCACATGGCTCAATAATTTCTTTTCCAAAAAGACAAACAGCTCGAAAATCTCGAGAACCCATTACCCCTATTGGAATTTTTCCAAGATCATTTGTAAAATCAAAAACATCATAAGCTGTTGGGTCAACATCATAAATACACCAACTTTCTCCATGTTGTCTCTTTATTCCATTAATGGTGCAATTTCCGCCACAAATTGCTTCATTTCCATTTTGAACACAAACTTGCCCATTGGCTTGACAATTTCCGCCACTAGCGATTCCTTCAATATTTCCACATGGGTCTAGATAATGAACGTTATTATCAAAATTAGTGCATGATGTTGTTTTTTCCCCTTTACACATGCTGCATTGTGATAAAGAAGAGCAATAAGTTGGTGTTTCTACACTGTTATCTCTAAAAAATCTCCCATTTAAAATTTCATCACAATTAGACATATTTGTTCTTTTGCAGGTTGTTGGCAATACACAACATCCTTGTTCTTCTAATTGTGCACTTCCTACACATTCTGATTCTGAAACTCCTGGATTAAAAGTTCCGTGAAGGACTTCTTCGCATCTTGTTCTTGTTGATGGAGAGCCACTACTTATTAAGTCACAACAGCCTAATTCACAATTAGGAATATTACATGTTGGATTATTATCAAAATAATTGGTTCCGCAAACTAATTTAGTAGAAATAGAACATGTTCCTTCTGTTGTATCTATGCAACATCCTTTTTTACAGTTTTCTGTATTTTCGCATGTTTTTCCTTCATGAAATCCTTGTGCACATTGTTCAAAGGTAATTGGGAATTGACAAGGAGAATTTGGTGGATAAGCACCAGGTTTAGTTAATTCACAACATCCAAAAACTGGGTCTTGTGCTGAAACACTAGGAACTAGGTTAAAAAAAGAAATAATTTTTTTAACTAAATTTGAAAAAAAGTCTAAAGATGAATTTTGTTGAATTTCATTATCTTTGATTTCTGGCTGCAAGGCAGTAAAAACTATTGGCATAGTTACAGCTAGGACTATTAAAAAAGTTGCAATTGTTTTTTCTAATTTTTTCGTTTTTTTTGTGTTTGACATTTTGGTATGTTGTTATGTTAATACTTAACTGATTTATGTCTTGCAGCATCTGCTTGAAAAGCAGACAACGTTGTGCTGCGCAATTTGTTTTTATTTTATTATGTATATACAACTTCTTTTTATCTCAGCTCCAGCTTGATAATGCGAATGTAAATTCTTTTCCAGTTGATCTTTCTTTTATAGTATAAATCTTGATATTGTCATTTATCCTAAAAGGAGTTATTTCTACCCACCTATTTATGGGAATTTGAGAATATGCAACCCAATCAAAAGTCCCTTTTTGTTGTTCATCTAAAATAATTCTTTGAGAAATTATCACAAAATCATAAAGTGGCCAATTTAATGCGGGATTAATTGTTGTGAATTGTTTATGCTCTTCATCTTTATCTAAAATTATTGGACAATTAATTGGGACAGTTACTTTACCTTGAATTAAAGTAACATTAAATTGCAATTGACTTGATGAACAATTTGAAACATCATAACCTTTTTGTCTTGCTGTGCTGGAAAAATCTTCAATGCAACCTGAAACAATATTATCTTGCTTAAGTCTATCTTTTAATACTGATTCCACATGCTCTTTAAGCATTGGTTTTTGATTTATGCAAGTGGTGTAGGGAGTTGATTGATAACATAAATATGTTCTAAAATAATCTTGATAAAAAATAGAATTTTGATTTTCTGAATCAAGATAACCACCTTGTTTTGAAATTAAATTAACCATGGGTTCTAAATCATCTTTGATGCAGTCTGCAATGTATGTTTCAGGATTCATAACATCTGTTTTAAGTATTTTTGGCTTAGTAATTTTTGGAACTAGAATTATTGCTGAAATAACTAGAGCAACAATAACAACTGCAATTATAACAAATAGTGTAACTTGGGCTTTCTTTCCTCTTTTCTTAAACATTTTGATAATGAATAATAATGGTTTTTCTTGTTTAAAAACTTGTCTCTTAATAAGTTTTTTAAACGCCATTATATTGATAATTAAATGGAAAAGAAGGTGAGATTATTATTAGTTTTCTTAGCTTTGATAATATCATTTATATTAATAAGCAGTTCACTTTCCCTTGTTCTTGCAGATGATAAAGACAAGATAAAAAAAACATATTCTTGGGTTAGGGGCCAGAGTATTGGAAAATGGCAAAATTTGAATGTTGAAGAGGAATTTTTTTCTTTATTAGTATTAAAAAATAAATTAGGCAATACTGAAAAGAAAAAAGCAATTAATGCTTTAATCTCTAAAAGCAAAAATACTGGAGAGTGCTGGCCTTTTAATTGTGATGCTTATCAGACTTCTTTAGCTAAAATATTATTATTCTCCTTGCAAAATGATACTTATAAGGAAAAATATGATAAATATCTATTAGAAAAAAGTTCTCCAATAGTTATTAGGGATATGAACTGGTTTTTACAGATTATCCAAAATCAAGTTACTTATTGTGAATTAGATTATGATGATAAAGCTTATGATCTTCAGATTAATGAAAATGGAGAAATAATCGGAAATAGTTTAGGAAATTGTTTTAAAAATGGAAAATATTGGTTAAACTTGATAAATAGTTTAGATTGTCTGAAAACTAATTTTAATTTGACATGCAATGCAAGTTTTCAAGCAGGTTTTATTTTTAAAAAAGAGGGAAATTGGCATGTCACTAGCAGTTTAGTTTCAGGATATGAATATGAAACTGTTCCAATTAACTTAACAAGCAATTGCATTTCAAATAATGAATTATGTGATTACAAGTCAACTTTATGGACTAGTTATGCGTTTTTTGTTACAGGTGAGGAGGATATAGCTAGAGGATTTTTACCCTATCTCATTATGGAACAAGATTCAAATGAAAAGTATTTTCCAGAAACAATCCTTTATGCTTTAACAGGAAAAGAATCATATGCTGAAAAAATCAATAGTTCACAAGGTACAGATGGATTATTTAATATAGCTGGAGGAGAGTGCAAGTATTATAATAGTGCTTTAGCACGTTTTTTTGCTTATGATAAGATAAATTCAACTAAGTTAGATAAAAAACTTTTCTTGGACTTAGTTAAGGAAGGAAGTTCTTATCATTGGCAAGATTCTAATCATAATCTAAGAGATACAGCTATGTTATTATGGGCTGGAGTAGGTTCAGAATATTTACAAGATCCGCCATGTATTCAACAGGGTTATTCTTGTGTTGGAAATTGCAGTGATACTGGGGGAGAATTTATTGGATTAGGAATGTGTGGAGAAAATGAATTAGAATGCTGCAATACAAATCCTGCAAATTATGGCTGCGAAGAAAAACGCGGAACATGCAAATCAAGCTGTTCTAATACTGAAGCAAGAGTAGGTTATTTTTGCAATTCAGATGTTTGCTGCAAGCCCTATGATATTTCTTTATGTGCTTCTGAAATTCAAGGAACATTATGCATGCCAGATGCTTATCATAGTGTTGATTGTATGAACAATAATGTAATTATTCCGTTTATCAAGTCAGGAGATGCAGCTTATAGTGATTATTGCTGTAAAGGAACTTGTGTTTTGAAAAGCAAAACCTGTTCTGAATTAAGAGGAAAAATCTGCACAGGAGAAGAATCTTGTAATCAAGGAGGAAATCTGCCTGCTATTGAAGATTCTTGTTGTCAGATAAGCTATTGCACAAATCAGCCAAAAACTTGTATACAAAAAGGAGGGATTAAATGTAATTCTGGAGAAGAATGTAAGAATGGAGAAATGGTTGATGCTACTGACACTGGAGGATTATTAACTTGCTGTGTTAGTGGGGGTTCATGTATTAAATCATTTTGTGACCAAACCTTATGTTTGGAAGGAGAAACATGTGATTCTTCAAGTTATGATACAATAGAAGGATTATGTTGTTCTGGGAATTGCATTCAAGAACAACAAACTTGTCTTGAGATGAATGGACAAGAATGCACTTCAAATCAAAAGTGCAGTATTAATACAATTACTTCAAAAGATTCATTAAAATGCTGTACTGGAACTTGCAAAGAAAAAGAAAAATTTGATTTCACTATATTAATAATTATTGTAGTTATTTTGGCTATGATTGTATTGCTTTATTTCTTAATTAAAAAATTGAAAAAGAAAAAGAACAAACCAAAACAAGGCGATGAATTTGGATTTGATGAATTTTCGGATATGTCAGGAGGGGGTTCAATGGGGGTAAATGCACCTGCACCTAGTGCTCCTAGTCCATCAAAACAACAAAACAAAGTTGTTCCTAAGGTTCCAACAGCATTTTCTAAACCAGCCCAGAAAAAAGATAAGAAAAAATCAGATGATTCTGAAAATGAGGAAGAAGATCCTTTTGAGGAACTAGAGAAAATAAGTGGATAAATCAATTATCGGTGCCTGGCGTAAAATTTATAGTTCCCACCCTCTATTTTTATTGCTTTCCCATGCACAATGGCATCAGCAAGTTTTTTTCTTGCACAAACCAATAGTCTTTGAAAAGTAGGTCTTGAAATTTTCATCTTTCTTGCAGCTTCTTCTTGTTCTAATCCTTCTAAATCTTTTAATCTAACTGCTTCAAATTCATCAAAGCCCAGAACAGATTCTTCTAATTCAATCATTCGAATTCCAGCTGGTTTAAAATAAGTTACATTCGGATTAAATCTAATCCTTCGACATAATCTCGGCCTTACCATATTAATTGTGCTCTTTGAATTTTTTAAATCCTCCATGAACATATGTTCATTAACATATATAAATCTTTTCAAAAAAAGAAAAAGAAAAACAAGAATTACTTTATCTCTTTAAGTCTTTTTTCTATTTCTTGCTTTTCCAATTCAATTTCCTTAAGTTCTGTTTCAAGGATTTTCTTTTCTTCTTTTTCATTTAGGACAACCGGTTCTGCATATCTAAAACCACATCCCCTACCTAAACCTCGTCCAAATCCTCTTCGCATTCCTCTTCCACAAGGCCCTAAACCCCTTCCAGTTAAAGGTCCTTGACCCATTGGTCCTGTTTTATCTTGTGCTGGCATTTTTTTAACCTCCAATAAATTTATTTATGATTTTAATTAAAGAAACTGTATTAGCAGTTTCCTTTTTTTCCACCTTTCTTTTTTCCAATTCCTTTTCCACTAGCTCTTCCTCTTCCTTGCCCTCTTCCATCTCTTGGTCCAGTTGAACCGCTTCTTGGTCCTGTTCCATCTTTATTTGGCATTTTTATTTACCCCCAAAACAGTTTAATTAATACATTATGAACATATGTTCATAACTATTTAAATGTTTCGGTTAGATAACTTTTGAAGAACTAGAGAAGATAAGCGGATAAATCTTAGAGAAAGAGTTATAAATCTTATAATTATCAATGTTTTTGGGAAAAGATAGTTATTCAATGAAAAAAGGGGGCAAAATGTTGATTAGAGAGAATAGGTTCCTAAAGGTTTTTTAATACAAACTTCTTGTTTATGCATGGGAATTTTTGATTTTCTAAAGAAAATATTTGAAGATGAAAAAGTTGAAGAAACTAAAAAAGAAAAAATAAATTTTTCTGAAATCGGAAACTGCATTGAAAATAAAAGAAAAGAAATTGAAATTAAGGAAAAAAAGGTATTTATCCTAATCAAAAATAGAATTAATATTTTGGGCATAGAAGTAAAGGAAAAAATAGGCCTTCTAAAAAAAGTTGACATTAATCTAAAAAAAGGTAGCGATAAAATTAAATTTACTGTAGAAGAAGGAAGAAAAAGATATATTGAATCGGTGGAATTTCTTATAACTGATTTGAATGATATGCAAGAAAATAAACCTGAAAAAATTATCTTTAATATAGATAAAATTTTTTCAGGTTTTAATAAGAATTCATATTTGGGTTATGAAAAAGCCACAATTCTGATTGGAAAGGAAATGGAGGATATAAAATCAAAATTAAAAGATTTTTCTAAAGAACTTGTAAAAATTTTTAATGAAAATAAAGACATTGTAAATTCTTCCCAAATAATTTTCTCTATTGAACTAAAGTTCAGACAATCTGAAAAGATTAAAGAAGAAGTTGAGAAAATTAATCAAGAGACATTATCTCTAGATCGGCAGATAATTTCTAAAGAAGAACAAAACAAAAAAACTCTTGAAGAAATTGAAAGAATCGGGAAAAATCCCGAACATTTGGAATACTTGAAAAGATTAGAAAAGGTTAAATCCCTTGAAATAGACTTAGAGAAAGATATCAATACCTTAAGACAACTTATTGATTTTAGAGCTCTCAGTAGTTTTTATCATATTTTTGAGGATAAGATGAAAAGAGTAAACTCATATAAAGAGGATTTTTTGAAAAATTTTCAAAGAGATGATGGAAAAGAAATTTTGGATTTACTAAACACTGCTAAATTGTTTACTGAAAACTTTCCTATTATTATAAGAAAAATTAATAATGAAAAAGAAGAAATATTAAAAGACAAAATCCAAAACGAAAAAGACGGGGGCGTGATACAAGGGTTGTACTCAAAATCATCTAGCATAATTCTTGAGATTGATAGTCTAAAGAACGAAAAATATCAAGAAGAAAAACGAATTAAAAAATTAAACGCAAATAAAAATGAGATTAATAGCAAAATAAAAGAAGAGATTGAGAAACTTGGAGTCTTTGTGGATTAGTTCTAAGTTTTTTGAGATTTAATTAAACTGATTGGGTTTTTTATGTTCGACGCCTGGTTTTTTTAAAACTTGATTTTATCGTAAAGAAAGCTGATTTTTAGAAATATTTTTATGTAATGTGGAAACAAGCAAAAACATAAAATCTTTCTGAAGAATCAATAATTAAAAGCTGGTTCAGGTTCAATTCCCTGATTGTCTTTGTTTTTAAAACCCTTGTCAATCTGCTTTTTTGTCCAGCCCTGACTTAGCAATTCTTGTTCAATTTCTGGTTTTGATTTTCCTTGCAAAAGACTAGATTGAATATAACTTACTATGTTATATTCATCTGCAGGATTTTCAAATGAATCTGAATTTGAATTTTCAGGGGAGGAACTTTTTCCTTTATTTTTCCAGATTAAGACTAATATAACTATAACAATTATTATTACTAAAATACCAACAATAATTGGAAGCAGTATGCTTGAACTACCTCCAGTTCCATTATTTCCATTATCTCCATTATCTAAGGAAAGGGAACTATATACTGGAGAACTATAGAAATTTATTGAAGAAACTTCTGTTTTTAAGGGAATTGCTAAAGTAACTAGAAAAGTTCCAGGAGAATTAAAACCTAAAGCATTGTTAAAACCAGCATATGGTTCAATATTCTCTTTTATCTTAACCTGATTAGGAGAGATAGATGAAGGAAGTTCAAAAACAGAATAAATATCATCTTGAGAATTAGCTCTTAGTGTAAAAACAGAGATTTCTTGTTCTGAATTATCATCAAATGTAATTTTTTTAACTGTTAATCCTAATGAAAAAGAAACATCTTCCTGCCATAAACCAACAGCATTTTTTACAGCTTCTGAATCAGTATATGTTCCTGCTCCTAAATCAGATAAGTAATCTAGGTTTATTTTTTGAATATCTGGGATATATTGGCTTTCAGGAACATTTAAAGAAGTTGAAACTGAAACTGGAATTTTTAATGAATCTAAAGAAGATTTGATTGAATTTAAATCAGGATTTGCTGAATTTAACTGGTTTTGGATTAAAAATAAGGATTCATTTATCTGAGAAGAATTGTAAATTAAATTGCTATACCAAGATTCTAATGATAAAGCAGATAAACCTGAAAAGAGCTGTTTTTTCTTTAGATAAGAAGCATCTAATCCTTCTTTAGATAAAGCAGTGCTTATCTGAAAAATCTTAGTTCCAATTTTTCCTAAAGAATCTGTTGCTTTAATTAACAAGGTATATGTTCCTGAAGAATAAATATGGTTAACTCTTGGAATAGTTGTAACTTCTTCACTTCCATCACCAAAATTCCAAGTATAATTCATAATCTGCCCTCCTTCTGAAGAGGGTATTGCAATAACAGTAAATGTTGTTGATTGTCCTGGAACAGCTGTTAAAGGAAATAATGATTGGATTGTTGGAACTGGTTCTACTTTAAATAAGATTGAACCTAGAGAAATTGAGTTATACTGGATTCCAATCCTGTAATTTTGAGCTATTTCTTCAGGAGCGTTTATATTTATTGCTGTTAAAGGAATAGCTTGTTTTGTCAGATTGATTTTAGGTTGATTCACAAGGAGATTATAAAATGAATAAACTGTTGTTGAACTATGTCCAGGTGATTGGTATTTTAATTCTAGATCACTTAATGTAATATCTTGTGAAACTTTGGAAATAAATTTCAAGGGAATTACACATTTATTAGTGCAGTTTTCATTATATCTTGTTTTAATGTAGGCATTAACATAATCTAATAAGTTGGTTTCTCCAATTTTTGTTTTTTCATTAAAGATTGATTCATCATCAAAAGGAGAAAATTTAGCTTCTTTAAGATAAATTTCATAATCTTCTGCATATTCTTTATCTGGGCTAGGAGTTCCATAAATGCCACAGATAGGAGAATCAGATTCTTTTTGAATATAGTATGTTGCTGATGCTTGAAGAGATAATCCTATACAAACAAAATAATCTTTTGCTTCAGGAATATAAAAACCAGTAGGTTCTTCGTCTATATAACTAGACATTTCACATGAAGCTAAATTATAATCTTCATAATCAAAATAATCAACAGAACAGTTTCCTTTTTTGTTTCCATTTTCATCATAAATATAAAATTCTATATCCCTATCTCCGGCAGATTTTTCTCCTTCTTCTGAATCAAATTTTAATCTTGCTGCTACTTCTACTTTTCCTGTTTTATTTATAAAAATTTTCTCACAAAAAGGAGTTGTTTCTAATTCAGTTTCCATTGCTGGGCTTGAAAAACAATTGCTTGACCTTAAATCTGAACACCATTCATCTTCAGATGGCTGGGCAAATTCATAATCAATTGTTCCATCATTAAGAAGATCCATTTTTATAGGAGATTCACCGCAAACATGATCTCCATTAATATTGTTTCCAGATATTTTAAAAGTCAGGTTCAAGACTTCTGGATTCATTCCAGTAACAACTAATCCATAATATTTTTCTTCAACACCAATTGGTTCATCTATTACATTTAGGGGCGATCCTGTTGTAGAATATTTTGTCAAGCAATCTTGTGAACAAGCAAAAGTAACAGAAGAATTTGTTAAAAAATCTAGGATAGATATTTCTTTGATTATAGAATTAAAGCCTGTTTTTGAGATAGTTGCTTTTATTATATTGTCTGCTGGCTCATTTAATAAAGAAAAATTCAAGAAACCTTCAATTGTTTGATTTGGAGCATAAGTAGATTGAGTCAGGTTAAATGCTGGGTTTCCCTGATATAAAGTTGCTTGAGAAAAATTAATTAGAGTCGATAAAGTAATAACTATTAAAGCTACTAGTAAGGTTTTGTTTTTCATCTTTTTTATTTAATTGTTCAAGTCATGTGTCTTTGCTTGTTGACCTGTACCCTGAACTTTTACTTCTTTTTTTTCTTTATCATTAATATATAATATGCTGATAATAAAGCCAAGACAATTAATATCTGCCATGGCATGAAAAATGGAAATTTGTTTGTCCTGAATGAGCATGCTATACATTCATTTGGTGGTTGTATTGAACATGTTTGTTGTTGATTTGAAGGATCGCATTTTGTGCAAGTTGTTGTTTTTAATCTTGAATTTTCTTGGTTTGGACAACCTTGATCACAGGTTCCATAAGTTGAAGAACATGAACAACATTCATCTGATCCTGATGGACCTTGTGTTTCATATGTTTGTATACAATGTGCTGCACTTCCTGAGCCTTCCCATTTACATTTACAATTTGTTCCAGAGCATTCATAATTTGCAACACTGCATCTGTCTGCTTCACAAGCTGTTTGATTATGATAATCTGAACATGTTTCAGGACCTTGTTCTTGCAAGAAACAATGTTTACAAAATGTTTTATAAGGATCTTCACCTGGCAAGCCAATTGGTTTATCCCAGTAACAGCCATTTAGGGTATGACAGATTGTGTTATTAGCTTTGCCTTTAGTATTACATTCTTCTATGGTCACGGTTTTTTTACATGTTCCCGGGGTACTACTTTGATAGCAACTGTAACCTTGACGAATTTGACAACAATCTATAGGATAATACGTACAATCCTCTAGCCAGAATCCTTCATTATTAATATTCTTTTTACAATATCTATAGGGAGATGAGGTTTCACAAGAACCACATTGTGTTTCAACACCATTAGATTCACAGGTGCATTCTACTGGTGGAGAAGGTTTATCTGCAAATTTAATTGTTCCGAATAAGCCAGACTTTAATCCTATTAAAATGTTGCTTGAGTTGTATAATAAAGCTGTATTTAATCCAACTTCTTTTCCTGCACAATTTTCAGAAACAACAACACTCCAATTTCCAAGAATAACATTCCCAGTTATTTTGGGAGTTTCATTGATTAGAACAGGATAACATTCAGAGTCTGGGTTTATTATAATAGCCCCTGTAATAGTTGAAGTCTCTTCTCCAATATCTTTAAAATTTTTAATAATCATCTTTTTTATGTTGGGACATTTTATTGCTGCACTTTCAACTGTTATTTTCATCTGTATTATTTCAGAGTCGTTGCAGATATTATCATCCCCGCAGAACTTTATTATTGATGCGCTTGTTATTTTGCATGGAAGTTCTTGAGGTATTGTTGGTGTGAATCTGAATGGTGCATTTGAAGCAGTTATTTGTCCAACTGAATTAACTGCAACAACTTTCCAAAAATATGTCTTTGATGGTTCTAGAATGTTTAAAGGAAGGGTGAAGTAGTTATTACTGCCTACGTTTCTAAGAAATTTATAAGGGGGAGTAAATGAGGATTCATTATCAATATAAATATGATAAGAGGTTGCACCTTCTGAAACAGTCCAATTAAAGTAAGGAGTTAGATTTGTAACAGAATTATTTTTAGGAAAATCCAGCATAAATGGCCCTACACCTTGGCAGTCAAGATCTGCACATACTCCAGAACAAACTGGCGAATTTCCCGATGAATCTTTAAAATTTTCGGGGCATATGCTATCTTTTTGGCCGCAAGAATGTATTTCATTTGATAAATTAATGTAATTGCATTCTGCTAAAACATTTTGTAGAACTAAACAAATGCCTAATACCAGGAAAAAAGATAAGATTATTTTTTTCATTTTTAAAAATAACGCTTCATGTTATTAAATTCCAAAGGTTTTCAAAAAATCCAGACCCGCCTCCTTTTACGACTTGGATTGGAACGAGGTAGTTTCCTGTTGAATTATGTAAGCAAAAACTATCAAATTTTCCGCCACTTCTGCTTGTTACACAGTTGTAATTTTGATTTAGATTACAGCCATATAATGGAATCTCGTTATGCATTCTAGTTAGATTAAACCATGACTTGTCTTGACATGTATCTGTAAATCTGATGTTTTTTCCATCTTTAATCAAATTACCTTTTGAAGCATCACCGATTATTTGGTAAAATAATCCAGACCCTACAGGTACTAAAAATTGAAGATTAACTCTTGTCATGTTCCAAGCTAGATTTTGATATTCTGAACTTTGTCCAAATAATTTTTTTATATTGGCCCGACTAAAGAAAGTAAAGTTAGTTGAGAAAGAACATGTTATTTTTTTTAATCCATCATTAAAGACGCAAGGTATCTCGTACGGTAAAGAATAGATTCTAAGTTTTTTTGCATAATAGTCTCTAAAATATACTCTAGCTCCGTTAATATTCTCACAAAAAGAACCACTTACATCCATATTAATGACAATTTCATTAGTAGATGCACAAGTATAATTGCCATTAATATCACAATCTGGTTCAACTGAGATAGAATCTACATCTACACTACAACCACATTCATAATTCTCTGTAGGTTTACAAATCTGTTGATTAATAGGATTTGTCTTAAGAGGATCAAACATGTTCCCCTTACAAGAAACAGAATTCCACCGACTGCTTAAAAGTGATAGATCATAAACATTATTTTTACAAAAAGTATTATTTATTACGTTTACTTGGTATTCACCCCTAGATGCTTGTTCTTTATACCCTACATATGCTCCAGAAACAGAATTATTTGTGATATTTACTTCAGATGAATGATATGGAAAAGGAGTATCACTAGCTCCTGCATAAATTCCGATGGTTTGTAAATTCCTAGGAGTATCTACCTCGATTGTATTTGAAGAAATTAAAATTGGCCCGCCTACTTGCCCAAAAAAAATCCCAAAATTAGTTTCTGATATCAGATTATTAATAATCTGAATGCCTTTAGATGCTTCAGCATATATAGTATTATTAAAACATCTAATCTCACAATTTTTAATTGTAATATTTATACTATTAGTACCATGTCCAACCACATTAATTCCCCTTTCCTTGTAATACTGCCCTGAATAAAGAGGGGGACAATTTCCTTCAATATAGTGTCCTTGGCAATCAAGGATAATGTTATCTCCCCTTATCATCACGCCTCTTCCAATAGAAGAACAAACTACATCTTCTGTTAGATTATAACTGCTAGTTATCAGGCTATTGCAAGGAAAAGGATCATCAACAGCAGAAACACCACTAATCAAAAAAGCAGTTATAAATACGAGTGTAATCAATAAGAAAATAATTCTTTTTGTTTCCTCTTTTGACATTTTTCCTCTAGAAAGAGAGGAGATTTTATTTTATAAACCTTACTTCTTCTTGCACACTGTATGAGCCAGAGACATATGTCATGGGATAACCGAAAATTAGTTCTCATCTAAT
>CAZCMN010000006.1:0-35421 GCA_964500015.1 Candidatus Woesearchaeota archaeon
CATAAATCAACATCTAAAATAGAATCTATTCCACCAAATTCTTCACTGTTGTTTAAAATTTCTCCTTTAATCTTAAACCAATTTAATGGAGAAAATTTCTTTTGAATAATATATCTTGTAATTATGTTTAAATCATATTCTCTTCTAGCTATTATTTCTGGAAAATCAAGCTTGTCTGCAACAGAATGGCAATCTTTATAATTTGTTACAAAAATCTTGATTGCTTTTATTTTTTTTCCTAAATAATTTTTTTCATGAACTTCAGTTTTTTCAACTTTTGTTTTCCGGCCTGCATTATCTACTTGAATTTTCTCTATTTTTTTCTGTAATTCTTTTATCTTCTTATCATCAATATCTTCCTTTAAAATCGCCCAGAAATATGCTTGAAAATAGTCTATTAATGCAATTCTTTTTTTCTTATCATCTCTGCCGATTATTTTGATATAGTTCTTTCCCTGAAAATCAAATGATTCATAATCTAAGGGGATAAAGTTTAATTCCATAAGTTTTGAGGTAAGTGAATGTTATAAATTTTCGCATAAATGCTTATAAATTAGAAAATTATTGAAAAATATGGGAGAAATATCTGATCGGGTTGGAGGCGGCCTGCGCTGTTGTATCGATGGCTCTCCTTATTGCAACCATCTTAGTTGGTTCAGCTTATATAGAGATAAGAAAAGAGAATATAAGAAATCCTTTTTCACGTTCAACTTCTGTCCAATCAATTCCAAGTTATCAATCACCTATTGACACAACAAACATGCCAACAGAACCTTATTATTTTCCTGGACGATAGGATGAGAGAAAGGTTTAAAAAGCATCTTCACTAGGGAATAGTAACAAAAAGGCATATTATAATAAAATGAAAACATCAACTGCATTAAAAGGGTTAGCTGCACTTACATTAACTGGTGCTCTTTTAGTTTCTGGATGCAAAGGAAAAACAAGCAATGCTTCTGGAAGCAATGCAACTAAACCTGCGGCTGCAGCTGTTCCCAAAACACTAGATTCTATAAAAATACAAGCAATACAATACGCTGCTTGGGTTGATTCAACTATGGCCACTGGCGATACAAATTGGGCGATTTATCAGGGTGGAAGACGTTGTGATGAGATTAGAAGTCAGTTAATTGCTTTAGGTTACATGAAACGAAACACAAGAGGAGATTACTGTTTCACAAATGATGGGGTAAGATTACTTGATAGAGATGAGGATTTTTATCGGGCTTACCACAGACTTGCTTTTTCTACACAAGATAGATTGGCTGCTTTTGACGCTCTCGATCAATAAACAAAGAGCAAATTATTTATATTCTAGACTTCTTGAAAAACATGGGCTTACAGATAGGGGAATTAGTTCCAAGGAAAAGCATAAGAATTGATGACTTAAAAAGAAAAATTATTGCTGTTGATGCTTTTAACACGATTTATCAGTTTTTATCTAATATAAGGCAAGTAGATGGAACTCCGTTAATGGATTCTAAAGGCAGAATAACTTCTCATTTATCTGGCCTTTTCTATAGAACAACTAATTTGATTGCAAGAGGCATAAAATTAGTTTATGTTTTTGATGGAAAATCTCCTGATTTAAAATACAAAACAAACAAACAAAGAGATGAAAGAAAATCAGATGCTGAAAAGAAGTATTATGAAGCTAAAAAAGAGGGCAAAGAGAGTGATATGTATAAATATTCAAGGCAAACTGTGAGAGTTACAGATGAAATAATTGAAGAGAGCAAAAGATTAATCAGGGCTTTAGGATTGCCCGTAGTTCAAGCTCCTGGAGAAGGAGAAGCGCAGGCAGCTTATTTATCTAAGAAAGGGTGTTATGCTGTTGCAAGCCAAGATTATGATTCTTTATTATTTGGAGCACCAGTTGTAATCCAGAATTTGACTTTAGCTAAAAGAAGAAGAGTAGCTTCAGGAGCATACATACCTGTTGAGCCTGAATTAATTGAACTTGAAAAAGTCTTGAATACACTGCAAATAGGCCATGAACAATTAATCTGCTTAGGAATCTTGTCTGGAACTGATTTTAATCCAGGAGGGATTAAAGGAATAGGGCCTAAAAAGGCCTTGGCTTTAGTCCAGAAATACAAGCAGCCGTATTTAATTTTTCAAGCTATTGAACAACAGTTATTAAAAGAAGGCAGAGAAATGGAATTTAATTGGCAGGAAATTTTTGAGTTGTTTAAAAAACCAAATATAATCAAAGAGTATAATCTTAATTTTAAGCAAGTTAATGAAGAAGAATTAAAAAATTTATTATGCAAGGAGCATGATTTTTCTGAAGACAGAGTTTTAAGTGCTCTAGGAAAACTAAGAGAAGCAAAAGAGATTAATAAACAAAAAGATCTTGATCAGTGGTTTTGATGAGATGTAAGTTATTGATTAAGATGATTTTGGCAAGATAATGTTGTGCTGATGCAATCTTGCAATCAAAACAAAGCGCAGAACTAAATTAAAGCGCATGAGACTAGAATATCTAAAGTGTTAGGGGCAGTGTTAAGGTATTAATCTTGTTTCAGTTAGGAGTTTGCAACGTTGTAAAAATTGAAATTTTTACCAAACTCGCAGATAATTATTGAACTTACATCTATTAAAATAAAAACTCAAAGAAAATTTAATCAACAATTTTTCTTTCTACAAAGGCGATTATAACTGCAATTACTCCCATAACTAAAAATAAAACAAAATAAAGTGTTGGTGAAGCTGGAACAGAAGAAATTTTTTCTCCTATAGCTGAACCGAGAATTGAAGCAGGAATAGAATTTTTTGCTAAAGCTAATATAGCTGCTAAAGCAGTTAAAAATCCGAATAACATTAAAACTAATCTTGGTCTCATCTTTTATTTTATATCGGTAATATTTATTTGCAATATTGTGAAAATTGAATCTTGCAGGATTTTGCTTTCAAGCAAAACAACGTTGTCCTGCGCAGTTAGTTTAAACTTATTACTAATACGTGTTTGGATTCATTCCAATCACGATCATGATTATTGCTAAAACTCCGTTAGCAATTACATAAATTAATAGATTTGTTGGCATAACTCCTAAAAAAGAGCCGGTTATGTTAAAGGCTAAAGCTGTTGCTATTGCATTAACTACTAAAAAAAGTATACCAAACAAAACTAGCATTGTTTTTCCTTGCATTTTTTTACCTCTTTAATTAGTTTAATATTAGCTTTAAAGTTTATAAATCTAATGCCATTTAATTAACAGGATAGTGAATCATTGCTTTACCAATAGCTTTTCCAACTAATTCTCTTGGAGTTTCTGCATCTCTTCCTGCTTTTCCAAAGATAGTTACATGGGGAACAAATCGATCTGGTCTATTCTTAACTTCTACAGTAACTATTTGTTCTTGTCCTCTTTTTAAATTTCCATGATTTCGATTTAGATGCAAACCCTTGCTGCATGATGCTTGCCAACTAAGGGTTCCGCCTGTTCCGCTATTTCTTACAGCAAAATGAGCTCGATTATTATTTCTTAGATCAGTTGAGTTTACATCCGCAGCACCATCATGGGGATGCCCCCCAACTATTATTTCAAATCTTGCTGATCCCCTCTTAGCATTTTGGTTTGGTTGATTTCTTATTTTAACTTCTTTTATTTCAGATACAGAACCGTGTTTATTTGTAGCAGTTAATCTGAATTCTGTTGGACTGTTATTTATCGGCTCTGAATGATGATCTTCTTTATGTTTTCCACTTAATCCGGTTTTATGATAAATTTGTCCGTGATGTTGTTGTTCAATTTTTATTTCTTCTGCATCGTCCACATCAAAATGCAATTTTACTTTATCTCCTGCATGTTCTACTTGGTGTTTATCTGGGCGGAAGTCGTGTATGGTTGGTTTTCCTCCTGAACTTCCTCCTGAAAAATGAGCTTCTAAATTTATCACCTTATGATGAATCAAAGAAGGATGATCAAATCGTAGGGGTAATGTCTCTGAAGTTGGAGCCATAGCTAATTCTTTTATATGCCAATTTTTAAAATCTGGATGACCTGGACTTGGTTTTAACACGATCCTATCTGTTCTTTTAAAAGGATGTGCCACTCCTGGAGTCAAAATTCCAGTTCCACCGCTACTTCTATGTATCTTTACACTTCCTTTTCCAATAACATGTAAGATTAATTCAACATCTCCGCCACCTCCTCCTTTTATGTGAACATCAAAACTATGATCAGAGGAACCATGTTTATTTTTTGCAATTAACTTGAATATTGTTGGGTCGCTTGTTATTTGATCAGAATTCTCTGTTCTGATATTTGTTCGCAACGGGTCTAATCCTTTAAGATGATGGATTACTTTAGAACCTTGATGAATTTCAATTTCTTCTGCACCACTAACATCCCATTTTAATTTTATTTGTTCTCCAGACTTATCTATATGGTCTTTACTTGGAAGAAAATGATGTATTATTGGCTTTCCACCGCCACCTCCTTTTATTTTAACATGAACTATTGCTTTTTCTGTTCCACCAGGACCAGTTGCAATTGCTTCATAAGTTGTGTCCCTAGTAACATTGGGAATTTTAAAAGTTTTCATTGCTGGATAAGGATGCTTTCCATGATTTCCTCCATGAATGTCTTTGATTTCAACTTCATCTGTACGTACTGCTAACCATTGAAGATGAACATCATCTCCAGAATTTATATCTACAGAACCTTGATGGCCATTTACAGATAATTTAATATTTGGCTTTCCAATGCCACCCCCAGTAAAATGAGCTTCAAGGAAAATGTCAGTCATGCCAGCAAATCTTGGCCAATTAAATTGTAAATGTAAAGGCCATGAAGTAGGATTATGAGGATCTCTTCTTACAACTCCTGGCATTCCTCTTATTGACCAATGATCAAATGTTGATCCAGCATCTGGAGTTGGAACTACATTAACAGAACCTGTTCGAGGATAAGGATGGGGTCCTGGTGCTGCGGGATTTGTATGTCCTGAACCATGAATAATAATATGTAAATTAACATTTCCTCCATGGCCAATATGAACATCAACATCTCTTTCAACATGACCTTGAGCATTTGTTGCAATTAACTTAAATGGTGTTGGATTAAGTCTTACTTGACCAGAGTTATGATTTCCAGTATTTGTACCTGTTAAACCAGCCACATGATAAATTCTTCTTCCAGCTTGTTGAATTTCAATTTCAGTTGCGTTTATTACTTCCCATCTTAAATTAGTTGAATCTCCGTTATTATTAACTGGATTTGGATGAGCTTCAAATCTAGGTATTTGTGGCAATCCAGGAGTTGTTGACCTTAGATGAAAATCTTGACGAGTTGTTCTTCCAGATAAAATAAGAACAGAATGTGTTTCATGATCATAATGTGCAGCACGAGCAACAACTTGATAATTTCTTCTTCTATCAAGAGAAAGTCCTCTTACATTTCTTCTTCCTGGCAAAGGAATATGATAGTGGCCTGAACCATCTGTCATAACAGAATGATTAATATTTCCTCCATGAATTTCAACACTTGCTCCTGAAATTCCTACACTTGTATTTCGATCTCTAACATAACCTGCTAAGTTTCCTGGATTTCCGCTTCTATCTCCTCTATCTCTTCTGTCTCTTCCATTTCTTCCTTGTCCATCTTGCCTATTTCTTCTAGAAAGATGGATTAACCAAGCAAGTAATCTGATTAAACAAATTATTATTAAGATAATTGCTAAAACATCTAGAACTTGACAAATATTTTGAGGTAAGCTGCCTAGTGGGGGACAGACTTCTTTATGTAAAAATGCAAGCCAGATTAATGAGGCTGCTCCTAAAACTATGAAGATTATTCCAGTAGCTCTATTATTTCTTCCTAATCTAAAGATTAGAAGTGCAATTGCTACAACAAAAATAACTAGAAGCCAGATGCCAACTTTTGATAAAAAAGCTCCAAAATAATATACTAAGCCGAGGCTAGAGCCAAGAGCAATAACAATTGAGATTATTATAGATGCACCATAATTTCCTCTAAAAACATCTCTGATAATCATTAAAACAAAATTAAATACAAGTAAAAATAAAAGAGCAGCATTAACCCATTCACTTTCAACTAAAGATTGAATAGATAAAAATTCTGCTGAAGCTGAAGAGGTTATTATGAAAAATAGTGCTATTGCTAAAAAGATTAATAGACCTCTTTTGGATTCCATGTTTTATAAAGAAATTTATTATATATAAATTATATCTTTTTTAATATTTTTTGTGTGCTTTATTTACAATCTGCGCTTAGAGTTTCTTAAGGTGTTAACTATACCAAAAAAGAATTTAAATTATAAAAATGTGTCGACATCATGAAAAAAGAAAAAATCCCAAAAATTTGCGTGGCAGTTGTAAGTTGATAAATGAATACATTTCAGTATGTCTCATATCTTAAAAAAATCAGATTACATCAATATCTTAAATTTTAGGGTTTTAACTCTAAAATCAATTTTTCATTATCAAATTTCCAGTTTTTGAGTGGAAATGAAACTGGAATCATTTTGAAATAAGATTGCTTATCTGAAAAAGCTCTTATTTCAATGCTGTTTTGCAGTTTCTGGATAAATAGGTTTTTTTCATTTTTAACACCTGGAAGAGAAATTTCATAAATAATCCTGTCTGTTAATCTTCTTACAGTTGTTTCAGGCTCTTGTTTTGGAAGTTTAGAAAGCTTTTCAGCTGTTCTATCTTTAATTTTTTCAGGAAGTTTTTTATCCTTAATGGGCTGATTAATGCTGGAAAAATTATTTTTAATCTGTGTATTATTTCCACCTAATTGTCTTACTTTTATTATTGGTTCTCCTTCTGGACTTGAATTTATGCTTATACTTAATCCAGATTTTATAATCTGGGGATTATTTTGTTTTGATAGTTGTTCATCATGTTCTTGAAATTGTTTATCAATATCTTTGACCATTTTTTTAACTAAACCTTCAAAAGGAAATTTCATAAGAGAGGGCATGCCAAATGCTTTTTCAAAATCTTTCATTATTGCATCAACTTGTTTATCTCGGACTTTTTCATAATTTGCCTTTTCTTGAACATTTCTTCCGCAGTAAGGGCAAAATTCAAATTTCTTGTCAACTTTTTTCCCGCATAAACATTTTATTTTTTTGTTAAACATTTTTGTATATCCTTTACCAGCGGTAAGTCAATTAACTTAAATTTTTTATTTTACGCTTCGCTTTTGTCTTTTGTGAAACACAAACAAACTACGCAACCAAGTTTTAATTTATGATACTTAGCATTGGCAAAGTTAAGTTAATATAATCTTGAACGTTTATAAAGATTGTTCATGCTAGAAAAAGCCAGTTACCGGTAATCTGTTACTGGTATATAGTAGTAACAACCAAAAGGTTTATAAAGGGAAAAGCCCTATGAATATAGTGATAAAAAATGGCTAAACAACTTTCACAATTAGAACAAACAATGGCTAATTCCGATGTTAGAAATCTAGCTTCAGCTATGTATGCTTCGAATAAAGCTGGAGGAATGGATCAGGAAATTACAGCCAGAAGTGGAGATCACGAAATCAAATTAACTGATGCTTTAAATCAACCGTATACTTATGGAAAAATTCTAGAAAGACAAGTTTCCGAACTTGTTAAAGGAAAATTAAAAGCCGTTGGACAAGGAGAATTAGCAGATCTTGTTTCAGGCAATCTTCAAGAATTAAGTTTGCTTACCAATAAAATAATGGAGAATAGAACTGTTGCAGATTTTGTTAATGAAGCTGAACGAGCTGGCGCAGATGTTTCTGCATTAAAACAATATAGAACTAATGATAATTATCTAAAAACTCTTGAAAAATTAGCTAAATCAGAAGATCCAAAAGAAAAAGAAATTGCAAGAGGTTTAATGGCTCTTGACACTTATGTTGGACTTCAGTATAAACAGAAACTAGATCAAGAAGCTTATAGAATGTACACTGCCTCTGCATTAAATAGAATAAAAGCCATGAATGCTCCAAAAGACAGCGAATTGGGAAAAGCCTACTCTGAATTAATGGAGATCCAAAAAACTGCTGAGAAAAGCAAGAAATTAGAACCTAGAATTCCTTATATTCAGAAACAATTGAATGCGCCAACAGAATATGCTTTAGCAGCTTAATTTAATTTTTTTATTTTATATTTCTATATTTTATTAAATAGTACATAAATAACTTTTTGCAACGTTATGAAAACTAAAGTTTTCAGCAAAAAAATTATAACCTTTTTTGGTCAATCATCTTGTTGACTAGACAAGCCATTTCCCTTAAGAAAAGATCTGTTTTTTTCTGTAAAGAATCTAATTCAGAAGCATGAACCTCTTTTCTTGAACCATGAAGGATATCATGCATCATATGATAAACTTCTTCATACCAAGAAACAAATTTGGGATCAAGCATTTTTTTTGACACAAATGTTTCTTTAAGATATTGTGAAATTTGTTCTGGACTTGGAGGCATGTTCTTAGCTGCAATTAAAGCTGCATGACTTGAATCAACCATTGTCCAATATAAGCCTTCAACTCCATTAATTAGGGATGCCCTAGTTCTAGCTAAATGCATTGGAGCTCTTTGAAGCAAAAGGTAAATTGACTCAGGAGTGCTTTTTATTTTTCCTTGATTTAATAAAACTTTTAATGGACTAAAAAAACCACCAAAATCAATTAATGGCTGGCCATATCTAATAATATTTATAATTACAGGGTCGCCTCGAATCATTTCTTGCCACCATGTTGTTAATCTAACTGTGTTGATATGCAAAGCTCTTCTGTAAGGATTTTGTCTTATTAATTTTCCTAGCTCTTCCCTATACCAAGCTATTAATTCTTGGTCCCAGATAACAGAACAATCATCTAATAGAATAATAATATCAATATCAGAACCTTTAACTTGTTTATTCTTCATAGTTGAGCCAAAAAGAATTATTGATTTTACTATACTGCCAAATTTTTCATATGCTTTTGTTGCAAAATCTAGAGCAATATCCTGATCTTCCATGATATTAAGAGTAGGAATTTCTTTTCTAGTGATTTTTGGTTTAGGAACTTTTGTGTTTTTCATCTTCCTCTTTTTTATGCTTTTGTTAAGTAATCTGAATTTTTAAAGTTTAGCTTTTATTAAAAACTATTTTTCTCTCTATAACCCATTCCTCATTTTTATTAAAACCAAGTGACTTAAAAAAAACCATGGATTTTTTATTTTTGGTATAAATATCAGTTATCATCTCTTTTTTAGCAAATTGTTTTAACTTTAAAAGACTAAGATTAAAAAGATTTGAGCCTATCTTTTTCCTTCTATAATTTTTTTCAACAAATATATAAGTCAACCATGAAGTTTTCGGTTTTTGATGTGAATAATGTCTTTGTAAAAGCAAAAAACCAATAATTTTATTTTTATCTAAACAGATTATGCCTAAACCAAATGATTTTTTGAGATATTGTTTTATTTCTTTTATTGTCCAATCCCAAGAATATTCGTCTTTTTTAGCAAAATCTTTTTTTCCTAGAGAATAGACTTCTTTAATATCTTTTTTTTGCATTAACCTATACTTCATTTTATTCCATTGGTGCGCCTGAAAATCTCTGGCCTTTGCCCGGCATTTGTCCTCCTAATTCTGAGGGCAATGTAGCAAAACCAGAACCATAAGTTGAAAAATGTTGATCGGGCAGCATCATCCCATAACCTCCAAAATAACTCCCAGGATAACCTGTTGTTTGTTTCATTTGATTCCAGTAAGGAGAAGCTTGAGCGCCATATAAAGGAGAGCCAAAAGCTTCTAAAACATAGGGTGTTGGCAAGCCCATTTTTTGTGCAACAAAATTTCCAGCTTCAATGATATTTTTTCCAGTATAACCTGATTTTTCTAATTCTCTTAAAATTTCTTTAAAAGGAACTTCCCCCATTCCAGGAGGCAAGTGGGTTTCATTAAATCCAAAGTTATCTGCTAAGTGAACATGTTTTACAAAGGGAGCAATTTCTTTTGTTTCTTCTGCCATAAATTTTCCAAATTTTTTAGAATCAAAATTGCCATCTTTATCATCTCCAAAACCATATTTTCTTATTAAGTTTATATGACCAGTATCCCATGTAACACCTATAAGTTTTTTAGCAATGTTATCTGCATCATTTTCATTAAATCCTTCTGCTTTTGCTTTTTCAACAAAAGCTTTTCTACTTTCTTCAACTAATTTTTTTAAACTATCTGCCCTAGAAAAAGCTGTATTTGGAAAGAAATTTTCCAGGCTTATTATTGGTGCTTTTTCACCAAATTTTTTATAAGCCATCATTGCAGCATTGCTTATGGTTTTTTTTGTTTTTTCTAGAGCAAACTCTTCTGCTGGAATAAGTTTTTTTACTTCTACTTGTCTTAATTTATTTATCATGTCTCTTTCAATAATCCCTTTTTTTTCAATAATTTTTGCAAATGCTCCAGGATCTTTTTCAGCTATTTCATTAAAATCTAAAAATTTTCCATTAACTTTTCTTAAATCTTCTAATTCTTGAATTTGTTTTGTGTAGATTTCTTTTGCTGATTTAAGAACTCCAACTGTTTTTTCATCACCAAATCTTTGTGCCTCATTAAATAAATTTCTTAATTTTAAGTCATAATCATTTAATAAATTTCCAACAGTTCTTAGTTCTTTTTTAGAGTCAATAAGCATTGTCTCTTCATTGTTTGTAAGCTCTTCTCCCAATTGTTTTTTGAGATAAAGTAATTTTGCTCGACCTGCATAACCTTCTACATTTCTTTCTATGATTGATTGATTATACTCTAGATTAGATAGCTCACCCATCCATTGTCTTCTATTTGCTTCTTCTAACTGAAATTCGGGGGTTACTTCATAACTTGTGACTTCACCTTTTAAATTATAAATAGGTTTAGCTCTTGGGTCTGCTTTCATTTCACCTGTTTCAGGATTGTGCCATATATTTCCTTTTTCATCTCTCTTATAAATTGGAATTGGAGAAGAAATTTCTTCTCTTTTTATAGGTCCTAATTGGCCAGAATCTCTATCAACAACATAAAGAATGCTCTTTTTTTGAGTTGTTTTATTTGGTTCGCCAGTTGGATCTGTTCCAGGCATAGGATCATAAGAAGGAACTCCGCCTGAAGCATGCATTGTCACAGGAATATTTCCTTTAGAATCTAAATCATGAGCTCTTGAAATAGCGTTCATGATTTCTCTTTCAGCATGCTGTCTGGAGTATTCATTCCAACCTTCTCGAGTAAAACCAGCTGGATCAATTATCGGAGCATGCAATGTTGGTTCTGCACCTGTAATTTTCATTAATTGTCTGACTTCTGTTAATTGCTGTCTTGGAATTGTATCAAATGTTTCTCCTTGAATTGGTTGCAGTTCAACAATTTTTGTACCTTCGCTTAATCTTGCTGTAACTTCAGAAATCTGATTTGCTGTTTGCGGACTTGTTGGAGCCCCAATTCTATTAAACGGCAGCCTGTAACCTGTAAAAAAATCTCCATAATTTTCCCCAGGTTCTTGAGTGTAAGTTCCTGTGTAAAAAGATTCTATATTTGGAAGTTTGTATGTCATTTTTTATTTTGTAAGTTGTTAAATATAAATGATTCATGTCTTGCAGGATTTTGCTCTTAAGCAGACAACGTTGTGCTCAAAAAACATAAGTTTTTTGGTATGCCAAAAATTGCCCATTTTTAAGCATCTGCGCATTTAGTTTTAACATTATCTCTTTTTCTTTATTAATTATTTGGGGAATTTAAAGTTTTCCTCTGGACTTGTATTTTTTTTCAAAAGCTGTGTGAAAAATAGATTTTTCGTTATCGATTCTATCAATTTGTTCAAGATCATATTTTACTTGCTCTGAAAAAGTGTTTTTAGTCATAGTTGGATCTTGGAAAGGCATTATTTCCCTAAAATGGCCTGGGTGCTCAAATCTTTGAAGATTTTCTTTTATTTCATGAATTACTCTATCTTCGTCCCATTTTCTTCCCTGATAAGTAGACTCATAGCTTCTAAGATAGTTTTCATCAATTGGTTCATAAATTATTGCCTTTTCTCTCTCTTCTTTTCTAGGAGTTGGAACTTGTTCAAGAAATTGTTCCATATCTTTAACTGGTTTTTCTTTTCTTTCTTGAATTATAGGAGAAGAAACTTTTGTAGGTTCAAAACTTACAGAGAAATCTACATTCTCCTCAAGCGAGCCATCTCTTTCAATAATTTTTGTTTTAGCATTATCACTTTTTGATACTGGGCCTTCTTTCTTGCTAAATGGTGTTTTTCCTGTGGAGTCAATTGATTTGGATTGTGATGTTGGTTGGGGTTGTGATGTTGATTTGGATTGTGATGTTGATGATTCTGAGGATGTTCCTTTCTTTTTATTGAAAATAAGCCCATTTTTTTTAATTGTGATTAAATTTAAATCTATTTTTGAAAGTTCTTCCAAAGCAAGATTTTTTTTACTTGATTTACTTAGTTTTGATTTAACCATTGGTTTTAAGGTTAAATTTGCTTAAATAATTTTTGATTTGACTTTTTAATTTTTTATTTATTTTTTTTATTAAATGCGTCTTTAACTTCATTTGTTTCAAATTCAGGAGATATTGGAAATGCAACCATTCCGTGATTCTTTTTATAAACATCATATAACGTGAAAGTTGAATTTGCAACAACTTGTTCTATATATTTTCTGAAAATTTCCTCCCGATAATTGTCTTTTCTTATTTTTCCAATTTCTGGTTCATCTTTTTTCTTTTCTTCTTTTTTTGTTTTATCTTCTTTTGGTTTTTCTCCAATAAAATGCTCTAAGTCTTCTTGCATTTGTTTTAAAGATGATTCTGTTGTTTCTTGAACTAGATTTAGCGCTGTGACAAGATCATCTTTATCAATCTCTTTTCTTAAAACTTTTAATTCATCATCATTCAAGGCATAGCCTTGTATTGTGACCTCAGCTCTTCCTCCGAAAACATAGTGCCCTTGTGGAGTTCTATAAGGCAATCCTCTGAATTTAAAATTAACAAGAATGCAAGAATAATAAGCTCTTTTGAATTTTTCTTTTTCAAATTCTCTTGGAATTAATCTTTGTCTAGCTAAATCTACTGAGTCTTGTTTTTTAGTACCAAAAATTTTTAAGTCTAGAATCATGGTATTAAATGCATTAACAATTTCAGGATCTGTTAATTTCCCAGATTCTTTTGAATGTTTTCCTGCTCGCATTTTTAATTCTTCTGCTGTTTGTAGATAGGGTTTAGCCCATCGAGTGTATAGCTTAAGGGCAGAAACCTCGCTTTTTAGATAAGCTTTTTCAATTGCAAATCTTTTTCTTAATTCTTGTTCTGACCTTTGCATCCAAGCATTAAACTCAGCTAATCTTGGTTTTAGAACTCTCTTAACACGGTCATTTAAATCTAATTTATCAACATCATTTATTTTTTGGACTGCTAAAAAAGCATCTCTTAAAGTTGTAAATCCTAGCTCATAGGTCATCTGATGTACAGAACCTCTGCCACGCATGGGCATATCAACTTTGTCAAGCCAGACATTTTTTAAAGATAATAAAGCTGCTTCTGCTGTTTTCTTGTCTTTATTAGTTAAATTATCATACTGCATTATCCTTATTTCAAAATCTTTTAGATCATAAAGCAGATTAATAATAGTTCTGATTAGGGTGTTAATTGTTCCCATAATTTTCATACCTTCTTCCTGCATTTTAGTTGCTTTAGCACCCATTTCTGAGAAAAAGCCTCCTCCTGGAGATGCTGCAAAATTATCTTCGAGTTTTTCAACATCCAAACCCTGTTTTTCTTTCATGAAATCCAAAATCCAAAAGTAGATTGGTTCAAGCTGATCAGAAGTACTATCATAGAGAATTTTATGCTCCCATACTGGGTGTTTATATCTGGGATTAATCTCACCTATTTTTTTATCTATATCCATATTTCTTGAAAGTAAAAGGGCTTTTTATTCATTTCGGTAATTATCTTGAAATGAATAAATGTGTAAGTTGTAATGGGTTAGTATTTATGCGCCTTAGTTTTTTATTGTGTTTTGTTTCTTTTTAAAGAACAAATAATCAAGATAACTAATTCTACACTTATGGCTAATAAAATCAAGATGATTTCGTAAGGTTTAAATTCTTAAACTTATTAAAAAAGTATGAGATTTTCGAAAAAAAGAGGAGCAAGAGAAATTGTCTGGGGTCCTGAAGAGCCATGGGTTGAGCCGAAAAAGGAAATAGTTGCTGGACCTGCAGCAGATTTATCAGATACTTCAACATCAGAAGAAAGTGCTTTAGGATTTTTAGGAACAATGGCAGGTGCTGCAGAAGTAAGTGAAAATTCAGAAGAAAGACCTAAACCTTTACCTTATGGGTGGGAGCCAAGTGATAGTTCAACAAGTTCTTCTTTAAGTTCATCTAGTTATAATTCTAGTTCTTCTAATTATGAAAGTTCAGATAATTTTGAAAAAATCATGAGACTGCAAAGAAAAATAGATAATCTCGTTGAGAGAATTGAAGCTCTAGAGAGGAAGAGAGATAATAACTGAGAGTTATAATCCAGACATCAAACAAAGCGCAGAATGAAACCACTAAAAAAGCAGAGGCTTTTTGGTGTGCCAAAAATCACAAGGTGATTTTTTAGCATAAAGCGCATAATAATTAAATTAATAATTGTAAAAATAAATTATTGCACAACGTTGTCTGCTTCTGCAGAGTGCAATAACAAACTAAAACTCGTAAAATAGATAACTTACATCTTTGAAAAATGGAAAATCAACAAGACAAGAACAAGATCAGAAAAAAAATATATTTCTTTTTTTTACTAGTTGTCTTGGTTTTTTTTGTTAATAGCTTTTTTAAATTAATTGCTCTGCAAAAAAAATGTTTTATCTTTTGTTTGACTGCTATTAAGAACTTGGGAGCTGCTTTTTCCTTATTTGAAAATTTTCCTTTTATTCAAATTTTGTTGATTATCGTGGCATTGGCTGTTTTGTTTTTAACAATTTACTTTTATATTAAACATTCTGAAAAGTCTAAGTTAGTTCAGTGGGCTTTGCCCCTAATTTTTATTGGAACATTAAGCAATATGCTAGACAGAATTATTTTGGGTTATGTTGTAGATTATTTTCCTTTTTTCTCAACTAAGTTATTCACATTTAATGTAGCTGATCTTGCTAATTTTGCTGGAGTTGTTTTGCTGATAATCTTCCTATTAAAAAGGAAAAGATAACTTTCAAGAAGTTTTAAATATGCTTTTCTCGTCATAAAAACATGGAAACGCTCGAAAATGAGAACATTTTCGGCGTCTCAGAAATACGGGGTATTTATGGAGACACAAGAAAAAGAAAAGCTGCAGGAATTGATTGACTTACTTTCAAGTTTCAGGGGAAGACATACTGAACTTGTGACTGTTTATGCTCCTGCTGGCTCTAACATAAATCAATTAGCTAATCAACTTTCTTCAGAACAGAGCACTGCAATGAATATTAAAAGCAAGACAACAAGAACAAATGTCATTGATGCTCTTGAGAGAATTTTAAGACAATTAAAATTACATCCAAAAATACCTGCTAATGGATTTGCTATATTTTGTGGAAATGTCTCAAAAAATGAAGGACAACAGAATATTCAATTGTGGGCTATTGAACCTCCACAAGAATTAAGGACTAAATTTTATAGATGTGACCAGGTTTTTGTTCTTGAACCATTAAAAGAGATGCTAAAAGCTACTGGAGTTTATGGTTTAATTGTCATGGATAGAAGAGAAGCTACAATTGGATTATTAGAAGGGAAAAATGTCACTAAATTAAAACATTTAACTTCAAATGTTCCTGGAAAATATAAAACTGGCGGACAATGTCTAGATCCTAGAAGTTGTATTCAACTAAAGAAAGGAGTTAAAAGTTTGTCAGAACTTAAAATTGGCGATGAAATTAGAACGTTAGACTTAAAATCAGATAAGGAAATACTTACAAAAGTTACAAATGTCTGGAAAAAGAAAAAGGAGGAATATGTTGAGATATGTGTGAATGATTGTTGGTCTGTAATTTCTTCTTTAAATCATCTTTTCTTTAAAGCAAGAGAAGATGAAAAAGTTATTGAGATTGCTGCAAAAGATTTGGTTGTTGGAAATCACCTAATTACATATTATGACCATGGTCCGACTAAAGGAATAGATTGGATAGATATTACCAAGATAACAAAGCATAAAGATAAAATAGATTTAATAGATATAGAGACAGAATCTAAAAATTTTCTCGCAAATGGAATCTTAGTTCATAATTCAGCAGCTAGATTTGACAGATTAACAGATGAGATGGCAAAAGAATTTTATAGAAGAATTTCAGAACATGTTAAAGAGATTTTCTTGGATATGCCAAGATTAAAGGGTTTGTTTATAGGCGGACCAGGACCAACAAAAGAAGAATTTATTGTAGAAGGGCAGATTCCTCCTGATTTAAAGAAAAAAATTATTGCTGTTAAGGATCTTACTTATACAGATGAACAAGGATTAATGTTCTTAGTTGATGCTAGCAAAGATGATATTGCTTCAGAAGAAATTACTATAGAAAAAAAGATTTTAAAGGAATTTTTTGAGATGTTGGGGAAAAATCCTTCAAAAGTAGCATATGAAATAACTGCTGTTAAAAGAGCTTTAGAAATGGGAGCTGTCCAAAAATTAATTATCTCAACAAAAATTCCAAAAGAGATAGCTAAAGAGCTTGCTGCAAAAGCAGAAAGCATTTCTGCTGAAGTTTATTATGTTTCTGATGAAACAAATGAGGGTGTTCAGTTCAAGAATATTTCTGGACTTGGGGCTTTGTTGAGGTTTATTATTGGATAGAAAACCCAGTACCTGTTAAATCCCCAAGTCGTAGGTGAGAGCGCAGGGTAGTCGAGGGCTGAAAGCCCGAAGAAGTTTTATTTTTCCGCTGTTACAAAGATTTCTTTACTTCTTAAGAGATTTTTTGAAGTAATTTTTAATTCTTTTATGTATTTCGGAGGGATATAAAACTATTTTATTTAACTCAGAAATATTAATCCAATCTAACCTATATTGATTTTCTGGCGAATTTTTTATTGCTTCTTCTCCGCCTAATTTTACTTCTCCTTCAAAATTAGAAGAAATATAATAATAACAATTTGAGATATCATCTCCGTATTCCCATAATAATTTATCAATATAAATCTCAATATTTGCTTCTTCTTTAACTTCTCTAATTGCAGCCTGTTTTGGAGTTTCACCTTTTTCAACAGTACCACCTGGAACCACATAACCTCCCTTATTATCTTTCTTACGATATAACAATAAAATTTTATCATTATTGACAACGAAAACTGCTGCACGATTATAGCTCATAATAAAAAATAACCTCCAACCTATAAAAACTTTTGGACATCTTTATTTAAAAATTGGATTTAACATGATGGTATCATAAGTTTATTTAGGATAATATGCTTAAGGCATGAATTATTCGCATAGAAAGCAAGATTGTTTAGAATCGCAATTTTAGATTCTTTTTATTAATACAATTCACTTACGAAATGCTTAAAAGTTTTGTTTTTCTAGTTTATTCATGAAAAATATAGGGATATATTTTTGTGATGCCGAAAAAGTTCTCTTTTTCGAGCATATTGATTTTAACTAAAAAACGAGGTAATATGACACACATAAAAAAACTAGTTATGCATGGATTTAAGTCATTTGCAAAACCAACTGAAATTATTTTTGATAAGGGTTTGAATTGCATAGCAGGGCCAAACGGGTCTGGCAAGAGCAACATTCCCGATGCAATATGTTTTGTTTTAGGGAGATTGAGCATTAAAAGCATGAGAGCATCAAGGGCTGCTAAATTGATTTTTCATGGTGGAAAAGAAGGCAAGCCAGCACAATTTGCCAAAGTAAGCATGATTTTTGATAATTCTAATAAAGAATTTTCAATTGATAAGCCTGAAATTGAGATTTCTAGAATTGTCAAAAGAGATGGAAATTCTGTATATAAAATAAATGAAGAAACAAAAACAAGGCAGGAAGTTTTAGAATTATTGGGACAAGCTGGAATTGATCCAGATGGATTTAATATTATCTTACAAGGACAGATTGATTCCTTGATTAGGATGCCTCCAGAAGAAAAGAGGCAGATTATTGAGGAAATCTCAGGAATCTTAGTTTATGAGGTTAGAAAAGAAAAATCTTTAAGGGAACTGGAAAAAACAGAATCTGAATTAAAAGAAGTTAAAACTATCTTGAATGAAAGAAGGGCTTATCTATCTAATCTAGAAAAAGAGAGAGAACAGGCATTAAAATATGAACAATTACAGAAAGATATCAAAAGATACAAGGCTTCTATTATAAATAAAAAAATGGATTCTGTCAAGAAAGACATTGATAGGATAAATAAAGATGTTTCTGAAAAAGAAAAACAAATTGAAAAATTAAAAAATATTTGCGAAGAAACAAAGAAGAAAACTCAAGAAAATAATGAAAAGATTTCCAAGATAGAAGAAGAAATTGAGAAAAAAACAGGAATTGAACAGGAACAACTAAGAGATAAAATCCTTGAATTGAAAACAGAGAGTGCCAGGCTGAATATGAACAAGGAACATATCAAAGACCAGTTAAATAATCTGGAAGTCAGAGAAAAAGGGAGCAACCAAGAAATTGAAAGACTTAAGGATGAAATTAAAGATCTTGAAAGCAAGTCAAGCATTAAGGTAACAACTAGCGAGAAAGCAAGATATGATTCAACTAACCAAGAAATTGACAAAATTAAGCAAAAATTAGATGAGATAGAATTAAAAAAAGAGAGAAATAATCTGCATAAAAATGAAATTTCTAGAAAACAAGTTTTATTAGATGAAAGAATCAAACAAATTTCCCAGATTAAAGAAAGAATCAATTTAATTGAAAGAGAATTAGAATCAAACCCCAAGTTAAAGAAAAATGATGAGAATATCAAAGATAGGAAAGAGGAGCATCAAAAGAGTTTAGAAGTAGGCCAGATTAAGATTAAAGAACTTGAAAGAGAGATTATTAAGCTAGTAACGAGGAGAGATATTGAAAAAAGAGATGTTGAAGAAATTTTAAAATTAAGCCAATGTCCCAAATGCAAGCAAGTTGTAAGCAAAGAACATAAGGAAGATTTAATAAAACAGATTAAAAGTGTTTTAAAGAATATTGAAAAAGATATTGAAGACAAGTCTAAAAACAAAAAACAAATTGAAGATGAAATTGAAAAAATTTCTTTAGGAATCAAAAATTTTATTGTAAAACAACAAGAACTTGAAAAATTCTTTTATCAAGAGCAAGAAGAAAATAGAAAAAGAGAAGAACTTGAAAAATTAAAAAATAATTATTCTGATTTTGAAGCTGAAATTTCTTCATTGAAAGAAGAAATTGAAAATCTTAAAAAAGAGATCTATGATTATAATGATTTAATCAAAAAAGGATCTGAATTAAACGAAAAACTTGAGAAATTTAGAGAAGAATTAATTAAGATCAAGCTAAAGAAGCCAGTTGAATTAACTGAAAGAGATGTTAACATTGAAATTGAGCTAAAAAGAAGGGAAATTGATCAAGCTGATAGGAATATGAAGCAGGCTAGAAGAGATTCTATTGAACTTGGCTTAAAACTAAAAGAGATAACTAAAGAATATGATATAAAGGGCAGGGAACTTGGGAAAAAAGAGCAGGAACAAGAGATTATCGAAAAGAGATTTAAGAAATTTTTAGAAGAAAAATCTAAACTTCAGAAAGAGATTCATGAATTTGAATCTGAAATCAATGAAAAACAGTTTAATAAGAATAATACTGAATCAGAGTTAAATGAGATTAAGATTGAAAAGGCAAGAATTGGTGCTTCTTTATCAAGTTTAGAAATAGAATTTCAAGGGTATCCTGGGCTAGAGTTGTTTGACAGGAGCTTAAATGAGCTTGAGTCTAGACTGATAAGGTATGAAGAACAGTTTAAAGAATTGGGAAATGTCAATTTAAGAGCTTTAGAAGTTTATGACAGGATTAAAGAAGAATATGATCATATTAATGAGAAAGTTGTAAAATTAGAAGGAGAAAAAACTGAAATCTTGAAGATCATAACTGAAATAGACAAGAAAAAGAAAAAATCCTTTATGCAGACTTTAAATCAGATTAATGAAAGTTTTGTCAAGAATTTCTCGATGTTAAGCAAAAAAGGAACAGCTTTCCTTGATTTAGAAAATAGGGAAAATCCTTTTGAAGGAGGCTTGAACATTTTGATTAAGCTAGGAAAAGGCAAATATATGGAATCTGAGCTATTATCTGGGGGAGAAAAAGTCATTGTTGCTCTAGCTTTGATTTTTGCTATTCAGAAATACAGGCCTTACAGCTTCTATATCTTTGATGAAATTGATGCTGCCTTAGATAAAGTCAATAGTGAAATTCTAACTAATTTAATCAAGGAAAACATAAAGAATTCACAATACTTGATGGTGAGCCATAATGATGTTGTTATAAGTAATGCAGATATCTTGTATGGAACAAGCATGCAAGAAGGGATAACTAAAGTTTTCTCATTAAGGGTATAAAAATTTATAAACTAATACCTTCTATGTATGGTATGTGGTATCTAAAGTTTAAAGTAAAACATAGCGATTGTATTTATGCACCAGAGTTAGAGAGATTGAAGTTATCTATCTTTTTTTATCATATTGGCAGTTATGTGAGAAATGATTATATCTATACTTCTTCAATTCAGAAATTAGTTGGTGAAAGTAAAAAAATCCAAAAGTATATTCAATACCTCAAAAAACATGAAAAAATTGTTAAAATTGAAGCATATGGTGATGTTATATTTGTTTTAGCTAGGCATAATAAAAATCTTACTTTGTATGAATCGATATACAACCCAATTTTATTATACCCCTCTCCAGCATATCTTGATAAAGAAGGCTATGAAGTTATCGAAGTTATGTGTTGGGATAGGAAGCCACTACAAGATTTAATCAAAGGATATGAAACAAACAGGACCACGGAGTATTTTTATGTATTATCTTTTATTGAAAAGAAAATGAATGATTTTTATATATCCAAATTGCTTCCAAACCTACCAAGAAAACAAAAAGGAGCTATTAAACTAGCATTTAAGTTAGGATACTACAATTTTCCTAGAAATGTAAATCTAGATAAGCTAGCAAAAATCTCAAAAGTTTCTAAACCTACATTCAGAGAAAACCTAAGAAAAGCTGAAGCAAAATTAATCCCAAAATTGATTTCTGAATAATTCTATTAAAAACCTTACATAGAAGGGTAAAATTTGATTAATATCCTAAGATAGTTTCTTTTATGTTATCAAATAATAGCTACTTTGAAGTAATGAAAGAAACCTCTGCAGAAGCAGATAAGTTAATCAGAACCCGTTTGGATGGAATTGTTGACGTAACAAGAACACTTCCAGAATCTAGATTAGGAAAACCCCGATTGAGAGACTTGCTCGTTAGATTGGGATATGAACTTTCTGGAGGAAAAAATTGGAAGAAGATTATTCCAATTTGTGCGTCTTACGAACTTCTTAATTGTTCAAGCTATGTAATAAATTGGATATTTGATGAAAAAGGCGGGCATAGAGAAAAAAATGAAATTAATGATCTAATTATTGGTGGATTTCAATTAAGAGAAGTCGCAGAACTATTACTGAGAGAGAATAGTTTAGAAGATGTTGTGGGGAGTGTGTCAAGAATTAATGAAGCAATTTATGTTGGACAAAATTTGGATTTGAATGTTTTAAGAGTAAGATATCTCACTAAGTTTAGAGTATTTGGGAACTTTGTTCATGTTTATAGGCAAAGATGTCACGGACTTTCTGGTGAATTTTATGGACAATGTTTATTAAGCGGTTCAAAAATTTCTGGAAAAGAAATGACTGCCTTATATGGGGTCGGTGAAATTTTGGGTTCAGCATTACAAGCATCAAATGATCTTGGGGATTTTGCACTTCCTAACAAAGCTATTGCAGTATCTGAAAAACCCTATAAGGACCAATTATCTGATTTGAAAAAAGGAAAATTAACGTTACCAATTTATTTTTTAATAACCAAATCAGGAATGGAGTATGAAGACTTAACTACAAAAACTCCAGAAGAAATTGTTGGATTATTATTCTCTACTGGATCGTTTCAAGAATGTTATGATTATCTACAGAATGAAAGAAAGAAAGCAAAAGTCAGGTTACACAAATCCTTTGAAAAAAGTTATGCAAGAGACATGCTCTCCTCCGCATTGATTATTATTTCTTATAATAAATTTATCACAAATTTAAAAAGTGCTCAAAAAAAATAAAATGGAAAAAATAATTGTTGTTGATGAAAATGATAATGAACTTGGATTAAAAGAGAAGAGAGAATGTCATAAAATTAATGGAACTCTTCATAGAGCTATTACAGTTTTTATTTTTAATAATCAAGGACATCTTTTAATAACAAGAAGAAACAAAAATAAAGAGCTTTGGCCAGAAATATGGGAAACTTCTTGCTCAACTCACGTTCATGAAAATGAAACATATAGTCAATCTGCAGAAAAGAGAATAAAACATGAATTGAATATATTCGGTAAATTAAGAATTCACTCTAAGTTTAGATATTCTGCACTTTTCAAGGATATTGGTTCAGAAAATGAAATTTGTGTTTTATTGGTTGGACATTGGAATAAAAAGATTTGTCCAAATCTAGAAGAAATTTCTGAACATAAATGGATTTCTTTAAAGTGTTTAAAAGAAGAAATAAAAAATAATCCAGAACAATTTGCACCTTGGTTAAAAATTGCACTAAAAGAATATTGAACTTTTACTTTTTCTTCTTTTCAGGCTCTTCTTCTTCGAAAAACTGAAGGATTTTCTTGCCTATGCCAGACATAATCAAGATGATTATTATGGCTGCAATTATTGCTAGAATTAAATATGATCTATACTGGACAAGGAATGAAGGTTTTGATGTTGATGAAGTTTCTGATGGCTCTGTTGTCTCTGTAATGTTTGTGGTGATGTTTGGGCTGGTAATAGTTACTATTGCTTTGGTTTCGTTTTTTGTTTCATTAATTACTGGTTTGGTTTCATTTTCTTCTTCTGTTTCGTTTTCTTCACTTTCATTTAATCCAGGTTCTTCTTCTGTTTCTTCTTCAGGTTCTTCTTCAATTTTTGTTGAAGGAGTTACTGCAATCTTAACTTCATTGCTTGAAATCATAATCTCTCCATCTGTTGCATAGAAAGTAATTTCCCTGTTTCCTTGAAAGTCTTTAGGAGCAACAAGTGTGATCATATTTCCATTAACTAAGAGATCTAAATTTTCTGGCTTAATAGTTATGAAATTTAATTTATCTTTATCTTCGTCTCCAAAATATTTGGATAAATCAACTGTAAATGCTTCTCCTGCTTGTATTTTAATATCTGGGATATTCTTTAATAACTTTGGAGGATGATTTTCACTGCTTACATTTGTCTTATCTTTTTCTTTAGATGCTGGTTCTGCTGGTTTGAAGATAGACACAAAAAAATCTACAATTTTTTGCCAAAAGCTCTTACCTTTTGTTTTGTTTTCTACTAGTTGAGTTTCATTTTCTGGAATAATTGATTTTGTTCGATTCTCTTCACCAGTTATCTTAATTTTAATGTCTTTCTTAGAGGAAATTGATGAATCTTTTAATCTTGCTGTTAAAGTCAAAGTATAATCTCCTAGCTCAGTTTCTGTTGGCGGAAAAATATAAAGATAGAGTGTTTGTGCTTTTCCAGAATCTAGAGAAATTGTTGAAGGATTTATTAAAGAAAACATTGAAGCTGTTCCTGATAATTCAATTACATAACTAGAGGATTTAAGCCCCTTATTATCAATTGTAAATAATAGTGTTGTTGGAGTCTCTATAGGAACTGTTATTTCATCTTTTTCTGAAGAAACAAGAGGCCTATAACAATCTTCTTGAGAAACTATTTTTATGCTTAGTGAATCACTTGTCTCTAATTGATTAACATCCCGGGCTTTGAGAACAATTGAATAGTCTATTGGTTTTACATCCCCTGTTGGAGCAGCTGTAATCAATACTTGAGATTCTTCTCCAGGGTTTAGTGTAATTAAGGTTTTGTCTAATTTAACCCAGATTGGAGCTTCTAAAATTATTGAAAAGTCGTTTTTGAATTTTCCAGTATTTTTTATTGTAGCAGTATATGAATTTGAAATTCCATTGCAGATAGTGTCTTGTTTTTGTTGTAGTGATAAGGAAGAGCCATAACATGAACCAACATGTATATCTAGGTTTAGATCTTGAGTTATGCTTCCTTTATCTGAAACAAAAGTAACTATTGCTGTAAAGTTTCCTATTGTTTTTAATTGTGGCTGCATAATCAAATTAAAAACCTTGTTTTGCCCGGCTGGAACTTTAAGACTTTTTTGATCGCTAGATATCCATGAAGGAGAGTCTAGTTTAATTGAATAAGAATTTTCCTGAGTTCCAAGATTCTTGATTGTTATCGGAATAGTGGTTCTTTGATTTTCGCAGGTTTCATATAGATTTTTTTCAACTTCAAAAGTGTAGTCATAACAAGGTATTAATTTTAGATTAGCTGAAGTTTCTGTTTGAGCATATTTTGATTCAGCATTTACTTTAAATGCCAAGTTATAATTTCCAGCTATGTTGCAGGGTGCTTTTACATAAGCTATAATATCGACTGTCTGTTCAGGAGATAAAGAAAAAGTTTTTGCTGAGAATGTTGTGTAAGGAGATAATTGGCCTTCTGCATTAATATTATAACTTTCTAGATATTTTCCATTGTTCTTAATTGTTAATTTAAATGCTTTTTCTTCACACGTGCATGCTTCTTGGCTTGCTGGCTGAACAATTATTGAAGTAGCATGACAATTTTCAACTATTACTGAATGAGAAACTGTTTTTGTTGTTCCTTGGCTTGTTACTTGAAATGTTAATGAATAAGATCCAGGAGTTATTCTTGATGATGGCGTTATATAAAGAAAAACAGTCTGCTGCTGATTAGCTTGAAGAAAGAAACCAGAAGGAACTGCTGTTGTGAACTGAGAAGCTGAACCTGAAACAGAAACAGAATAACTTGCATCTGTAGTTGATGATATAATTTCATTTATAATTATAGTATTAGATGGACAGACAGTGTTTGTCTCTAATTGAGATTGAATTGTAAAGTCTGCACTAGCTAATGTGGGCAAAGCTAAAAATAAGAATACTAAAAAAATAAATAATAATTTTTTTGCCATCTTTTCTATATGTAATATAACTTATACTCTAGAGAGGAAAAATTGTATATAAAAGCATTGTTGCAAAATAACATAACAATTGAAAATTGTTATTTTCGCTGTTTAAGAGAGTAGTGAAAATACAAAGTGTTTTCAGTATGCTAGGAAATTCACAAATTTCCTGCATCCCAAAATTTTAAAATTTTGAGGATGCCGAAAATCTTCTGATTTTCTAGCATGGTGAAAAAAAAGAAAAAAGAAAAAGAATAAAAAAAATAAAAATTAAAAAATTTTAAATTATACTACTTAGCCTTTTTTCTTAAGCAACTAACTTAAAGCATTTAGTAATAGCTCTCTTCTGCTTTCTCTTCTGTCTTGCCTTTTTGTGCAAGTAAGACGATAAGCAAAATTATGATGGCAACTGCTAAAACAATTCCAACAATCATTAAGATTGTCTTGGTGTCTAGGCCTTCATTGCCTTCAGCTACATTTGCTGTAAAGTTAACTGTCTTAAGCTCGTTTCCGTATTTGACCTTAGCACTGAATAAGTGTTCGCCTGCAACAACATTATCGTTTGCAGTTACATACAAGCTAACAAGTTTTGATTCTCCAGGTGACAAGATGAATGTTGCTGGATTTAATTGGACAGTTGCCCATCCTTCTAAACCAGTTGATTCAACTGTGAAGGTTTGCGAGGTTGTTCCACGATTTGTTACAATCATGGTATAAACTGCATTGCTTCCTGGCGTAACTTCCATAGTCATTACTTGTGGGGTTACATCAACACTTGATTGTGCTTGAGTTCCTGAAAGTGTGAATTGCACACTTTGAGTAACGTCTCTAGCTTCTTCACTTGAAGCAGTAACTTCTAGTGTATAGGTTCCTGGTTGCACAGTTGAAGGCAATTGTATTGCAATTGAGACTTCCTGTGATATGGATTCATCTTCTTCCTTGTATGGTACAAGCAAGTCAATGTATCTTTGTCCACTTACGCCAAGTTCCTTTATTGTTGCTCTGACATAAATTTCATTTGAGTCATGATTTCCAGTGTTCTTGAGAACAACATCAGCATAAACAGTTGTACATGAAGTAACACATGGTGCTCTTACATTAATACTTTTTATGCTTAATTCGTTTGCAAGTCTTTGTAAATCAAAATCTATGTCTGCTTCGTATATTCCTTTAAGGTTTTCGTCAGCTTCAACTTCAACATGCAATGTATAGATTTTAAGTTCTTTAACGTTACATGGCATTTTCAAAAACATAGTTCTGACATACTGGTTATTTGGATATATATCAAATGAGCCAGTTTCAGCTTCTTCTGTTTGGCCATTAACTCTGAACCAAGATCTAATAACTGCGTTGTTTGCTTCAGTATCTCCGCCTGTTATTGCGACTTTTACATCAACGTTTTCACATGCTTCAATTGAAGGCATGTATCCAGTCCATTCTGGAGCTTCACATTCCCAACGTGGTGTTTGGTCTTCTTCTGTACCATCGGCGAAGTATGTACACATGCCGTGCCAAACTTCTTCACCCTTGACATAAACAGTCATGTCTTTGATGTGAACATTTGACCCATCCCAAGTGTCTGCTCGTACAATTACTGCGGTAGTTGCTAATGTTAAAGCTATTAAGAAAACAAAAGCTAAAACAAACCAAAGTTTATTTTTCATTTTATTTGTATTTAGTTTATTTATTTTTAGTTTCTGCATAATGTCAGATTATTAAAAATTTTTAATGATAGCTAATAATGCCTCAATTATGTAAAAACTGTTATCATGCTAGAGTTAAACATGTTTAAAAAGGTTTCTATTTTTGGGTTTTTTGTTTAACTTAATAGTAGTCACACTTTTAATGAAATTTCACTAAAAGTTACTCACAATTGGTGAAGAAGTTTGATTGACTTAATTGAATCTTTTAAGGGGTCTGGAGATTCATTCATTATATTTGCATCTATCTTTGAATTTTCTATTGCTGTTAAAAGCTTTTTAATCTTGTCACTGGAAGTTGGAACATGTTTTCTCTCTCCTTTTGCAGAATATTCAATTCCAGAAAAATGGCAAACAGGCAATTTCCTAATTCCTGCTTTTTTTAGTTTTTCTAAAACTCCAGAATAGTCTTCTTTTCCATTTCTTGCTTCAAGATGAGCAAAATCAACACAAAAAGAACAACCTGTTTCTTTGTGCAATTTTAATAATTCATCTAAATCTCCAAATTGGGATTTTTTTCCAGTTGTTTCGGGAGCTAAAACAACATTCCAATTATTTTTTTTAATTGTTTTTTGCATTTCAAGAATTTTTTCCTTAACAATTTCATAAACTTCTTCTGGTTTCTTCTTCATATAAAATGCTGCATGAAAAACAACATATTTTGCTTTTAAATAATGCGCTCTTTCACAAGAATCAAGAATTCTTTTTATGCTAGCTTGAATTTTTTTAGGTTCTTCTGAATTAAGATTAATATAATAGGGTGCATGAATAGCTAGTTCAATATCTAATTTTTCAGCTAATTTTCCTATTTCTTTTGCTTGTTCATTAGAAAGCCAAACACCATAAGTAAAAGGAACACCGGCAAATTTAAAGCCCAATCTATGGAATTCCTTAAGATTATCAAAAGCTTCTTTATAACCGCCAATATATGCTGGACCTAGTTTGATTTCTGACATTTTTAGATGTATTGTTTTGTCTATAAGTTTAATGTTTAATTTATTTTTTTGTTGAATATTAACACCTTGTTTTTCTTGAAAACAGTAATGATTACCAATTATAACACATAACTTTTTTATCTTACTTTAGCCCACATCATATCATCAAGATATTTTCCATTCTTGAACTTGTTTTTTTTAAAATCCCCTCAAGCTTGAAACCAGCATTTTTTAGGACTTTTGCACTTGCTTTGTTAAATGTCCTGCACCAGCCAGTTATCCTTACTAATTTTAATTTTTTGAAACCATAATCAGAAAGCACCTTGGTTGCTTTTGTAGCTAACCCTCTTCCCCTGAATTCTTTATTAAGGCCATATCTAAGAATAGCCGAATGTTTGTATCTTACTAGATTATTAAGTTCAAGATGGACAAAACCTGCGAATCTATTGTTAACTTCAATAACTAATAAATAAGGATGAATAATATTTTTCTTAACTTCTTTTTTAGCTTCTGCATAATTTTTTGGGGCATTACTAAAATTCTTTTTGGCATCTTTATCTTGATGACATGCCAAATATCCTAAAATATCGGGCTTGCTTAAAGTAATGGGCCTTAGAGTAAAGTCTTTGGTTTTGATTATTACTTGTTTCATTTTTGTGCTAGTATTAAGAAAAATTTTGATTTAAAATTTAATTCTCCTTTTTTTTCAATTCTTTTTTGTAATTTTTCTAAAACCTTTAAGTATCTATTTACACTAAATCCACTAACTATCCAGGGAATTGCTTTCAAGAAATAAATGACAGCACCAACATCCTTAAAGATAGTTTTTCCTTCCCACTCTTTTGCTTCTTTAATTTTAAATCCAGTATTAGTGCAGAATTTTTTTATATTTTGCATATTGTTTTCCGGCCATTTGGGTTTTGCATTAAACACTTTCTCTAAGTCTTTTAAACTATTTCCATCTACTTGCTGAGTTAAAAAAATACCTTTAGGGGATAATATTCTGTAAAGCTCTTTTATGCTTTTTTTATTTAATCCGCCATGCCTATTTAGTATCAAATCAAATTCACTATCTTTAAAATGAAATTTCTTTGTTTCATTTGCATAAATCACTGTTGCTTTGAATTTCTTAAGATTTTTTCTTGCAACTGTAATATTTGGCTTGTATCCTTCTATAGCAATAATTTTTTGGGGTTTGTATATTGATAAAATTTCAGAAAAAACTTCGCCACCGCCAGTTGCAATATCCAAAACAGAACATGATTTCTTTATTAATCTTTTAGCGAGGGTTTTGTAGTTCCAGGAGGGATTAGCTAGTTTATATCTGCTCTTTAAGTAAGAAAAATCCCATCCTTCAAAAAAAGCTTTTTCATCTTTTTTCCATTGATCAACTATTTTTTGAGAAATCATTTTATTTCATATATCTTTTTTTATGAACTGAAAGATATCTCCTTAGGAAATATTTAATAAAATTTTCTTCATCTTTTTTTAATGCTTTGTAATAAGATTTTCTATTTTTATATTCTATTACTAACATGGGATAATTATTATGCCATAATATCTGATTCATTAAAAGCCGGCCAATTCTTCCATTGCCATCTCCAAATGGGTGAATTTTTTCAAATTTATAATGTGCAATTGCTGCTAATTCAACAACATTTATTCTTTCCTCGTTTTTATTTATGAAAGAAATAAGAGAATTCATCAGTTTTTTAACATCTTGCCAATCTGGTGCAAGATGATCTCCCACTCGAACAAGATATTCCCGGAATTTGCCGGCTATTTCAGATTTGCTGTCTTGAAAAATATTTTTATGCCAATATAACAATAAAGAATTTGACATCTCTTGTTTTTTTTCTAGCATCTCTAAGAAAATTTTTGAATGCATTTCACTTTCTTTGACATCTCTTATTGGTTTTGTTGGAGAAATTTTGTCATGAATTATGCCTCTTGTTTCTTCAAGAGTTATTGTTGAACCCTCAATAGCATTTGTATTGTATGTAAATGCTATGGAGATCTCTTCTAATTCTTTTTTCTTGACACTTTCTGGAATTCTTTTCCATTCTTCCTGAAAATTTTCTTTTATACTTTCAAGTTTTTCATAAAGCTCTTTTTTTAGTGTTTTTTGAAAGCTTTTTTTGATTTGGGCTATATCTTTGGGAATTTTATTTCCTAAATATTTTTCCTTGACCATTACCTTACCTTTTTCTCTAATTGTTTGTTGAAGATAGTAGTATGTCTTTTTACCCTTATTTTTTTTAGAAATTATCATTAAAAACTTACCCTTACAAAGTATTTAAATTTATGTTTTTTTAGAAATTGTAATGGTAAGTTTAACCGACTTCCCACTTTAATTTCTTAGAACCTTGTTTTTTGAAGAAATCTTTGATTTCATCAAGAGAATAAATATCATGCAAACCTTTTTCTTCTCTTAACTGAATTATTCTTGGAAAACGAAGGGCAAATCCGCTGTTATATGTGGGAGATATTTGGATTTCCTGATAAGCTACTTCAACAATGATTTTTGGCTTTACTGAAACAGCTGTTCCAGAATGATGCGTTATTAATGGCTTGATTAAATTAGTTAATTCTTCAAATGACAAGCCTTGATCAGTTTTTTCTTTGACCCCTGTTCCAACTTTTCCTATTTCTAAAAATTTACCTTCTGATCTGCAGGATAAAATAAAAGAAGAAAACCAACCAGCCCTCTTGCCTTTTCCATATTCTGCTCCTGTAATAACTAAATCTAAAGGATCTTGAACTGGTTTAAATTTAACCCATGTATCAACTCGAGCTCCTGGCTCATATCTTGAATTGATATTTTTCATAACAACTCCTTCCATGCCATCTTTCAAAGCTTTTTTATAAAATTCATTGGCTTTTTTCACATCATCTGTGATAATATTTTCAGCAAGTTTGATTTTCCATTTTAGTGGCTTAACTATCTTTTCAAGAAGTTTTCTTCTTTCTATTAATGGCATGTCAATTAAATCTTTACCATTATAATCTAAGATATCAAAAATATTTATTTCAATAGGAAGTTCTTTTTCTAATCTCTCAATGTCATATTTTCTTTTTATTCTTTGAGAAATATCCTGGAATTGCTTGTATTTTTTGGTTTTTGGATTAAACCCAACTGCTTCAGAATCAAGAATAAAAGATTTTCCTGAAACATGGGCTTTTACATATCTCTCAACTTCTGGAAATTGTTTTGTAACATTATCTAGCCTTCTAGTGTATAATACAATTTTTCCTTCTGGAGTTTTGTGAATCAATAACCTAAAGCCATCATATTTAAGTTCAATATCTGCTGGTTTGCCAACTTTTTCAAAACCTTCTTCAATAGATTCAACTTTTTTGCATAATTCAACTTTAACTGGCCTTCCAACTTCAAGTTCAATTTTTTTTAATGAAGATTCTCCTTTAAAGCCAGCTTCTAAAACTATCCCGAAGTCATTTGCCCTATCATATGCTTCTTGAACAACTTTAGCATAATGATCATAATTTTTTCTATGTTCTTCATCTAGGTCAATATCATTTTTTTCAGGATTGTATTTTATTCCTATTTTATCTCCAAAACAAGCCCAGATAATTGCATCCCGAATTGTGCCATCTGCAACTCCAATTCTTAATTCTTCTAATAATGTTCTTATGATATATCTTGCTTCAATTGGTTCTGCCATTGTTAAGAGTTCTGCTACTAATCCAACTTTTCTGTCAACTGTTCCATGTCCTTGTAATTGTGAGGCTTTTCTTAAATTATCTAAGAGTTTTTGAATTGTTAATTTTCCTGAAAAAAGAGCTTGTTGTTTTTTTTGCTTAATAGCCTCTTCTGCAACTTTTCCTAGATCGCCAATATTCTTCCACTGCTTAACAAGATGTTCCTCTGAAATACCTGTTGCTTTGTTAATTGATTTTATAGCTAACTGAGAAGAAATTCCAAGTTCTTGTTCATCCCAATCTGGAAAAATCTTTCCTTTTGATAAATAAGCTATATCTTTAGCTTCTTTCTCACTTATCTTTTTAAAAAAATGAGCTAAGATATTTGTTTTCTCAAGTCTTTTTGGCGTTTTCTCTAAAGCCTCGTAGACTTTAGCTAGTTCTAGATAGTTCATAATTATGTAGGAAATTTTAATTTAAAATACTTGTTATAGCATAAGATTTTTATACTTCTTTTATTTAGAAAATTATGGATTATATAGATGTTTTAAAATTAAGAAGAAGTGTGAAGAAGTTTGCATTGAAGAGTGTTTCTTTTCAAGATGTTGCTGAAATTTGCTTAGCTGGAACTTATGCTCCTATGGCAGGAAATATTTTTACTTTAAAATTTATTATTGTTTCTGATAAAGAGAAAATAAAATTATTAGCTAATGCTTCTCAGCAGCCGTTTATTGCACAAGCCCCTTATGTTATTGTAGTTTATTCTAAAACTGCACAAGTTGTGAGAAGTTATGGAAAAAGAGGAGAGGTATATGTGAGACAACAGGCAGGAGCTGCAATAGAAAACATGTTGTTAAGGGCTGTTGATCTAGAATTATCAAGCTGCTGGATTGGATGGTTTGATGAGAATATTGTTAAAAGAATCTTATTTTTGCCTGACTGGGCGCAGGTTGAAGCTCTATTGCCCATTGGTTATGGTCAAGAGAAGCCAATTCCCAAGAAAAAGATGGACTTAAAGCTAATAACTAAGTTTGACCATTATGGGGATACAAGCGACGACAGACAAATTAAAAGCAGAAGAAAGAATGTCTTTGCTTAGTTCTTGTTTAATCTTTAATCAAATTAGATATACCTATTAGAGAATAAGAAAGTTTTTAAATTCTAAATCTAGATAGATTAAAAGGAAAAACAGGTAAATAATTTAACATGACAACAAAAGAAGAATTTTTAAGGAATTTAGATGGAAAGAATGATGGGATTAAGTTAGAGATTCTAGAAAAAGTTACAAAAAACCCTGGGGAGGATATAGAAACTAGAAAAACAGCTTTTATTTTGATGACTGATATCTATATCAATAAAATGTGGTGGAGCAACACAGCTAAAGCATTTATGAATGCTGCGGATTTAGCAAAAACATTTGATGAAAAAAAAGATTTATTCTTTAAAGCTGGAACTTATTTTGTCAGAGCAGATGATTATTTTACAGCAGAAGATACTTTCAGAAAATCAATTGTTTTAGCTGCTAAAAAAGATAAAGAGTCTCTAAAGGAAATGGTGATTAATGTTTTTTTAAATTTAGCTAAAGAATATGAAAACAAGAGAATGCAAACCAAGGCTATTTCAATTTATAATAAAACACTTAGTTTAAACTTGCCTATTGAAAGGGTAAATGAAATCAGAGAGAAGATGGCTGTTCTTTATGAAAAAGTTGGCAAACCAAGGGAAGCTAATCAAATCAGACAACAGAAAGCTTCTGCTATAGAAATGGCAAAGAAAAAAGAAATGCCTGTTGAAGAAGATGATGAATTCAGAGCAGAGGATTTGTTAAGATAAACAGGGTCAAGGCTAGATAAGTGTTTTATATTCTAAATTAGTAATGGAATAAAGTTTGTTTAAAAAACAAAAAATTTAAAAAACTCTAAAAGTTTACATACATTTAGTAGAATAAATTTAAAATGGAACAAAAACCTAGGCTTACTGCAGCAGTTCTAGTAATGCATGATGGAAAATTTCTTCTTGCTGAAAGAAATAAAGAAAATTATAATAGCTATTGGATAATTCCAGGCGGAGGAGTTGAATTTGGCGAGACTATTCGGGATGCGGCATTAAGAGAAATAAAACAAGAGACAAACTTAGATGTGGATATAATCAGATTATTATGCCATAAAGAGATTATTAATGTTCCTGGAAATTATCATAGTGTTGTTTTTTATTATCTTGCAAAGCCAAAACATTTAGATATTAAAGCGGATGATGATGTTTCTAAAGCAAAATTTTTCACAATAGATGAAATTAAAAAATTAAAGATTGCTGAAAGTGTTGAATTGGTTTTAAAAGACGCTGGTTTCTGGGAATAAATTTTTTAACGTCTTTTGATATAGGGAGTTATAATTCCGTAGAATTTAAAAAACTGCCTAAATAATGGAACTTCATCTTCTAATTCACTTCTAAGCGGATATGGGACTAATACATAATCTGCACCTAATGAATCTCCTAATTTTGCTGCTGCCTTCTCAAATTCAGGAATTCTTGGCGGGATTTTAGAATCTTTTTCTAATTTGGTTCTTGTTTCCAGATTTCTAGAACCTAAATCGGTTACATCAAAGGGATGGATTACACGGCCTCCTTCTGCTTCAACAAAGACTGCCCTACCCTCAAGAATTTGATTTAAGATAATTTTACATGTCATGAAAATAATCTTTTTCAGAAACTTATAAAGATTATTGTGATATTAAGACATTTGAAAAAGAGCTAGTACCAGATCCTAATTTAAATAATCTCGTACTTTTTTAGCAGCTTCTTTTACTTGTTTTATTGTTTTTTCATCTGCCATATTCTCTCTTGCATATGCCCAAACTTCATTAGGATGCAGTCTTTGCCCGAATTTTTCAGGCATCCAAGAGTATTTTGGAAATATACAAAGGTGAAAATCATAATCAAGATTATCTTCTCTTTGATTAAGATAGACATAATCAATTCCAAGTATATCTTTCATAGCTTTTCTAATTTTTACTAAGAATCTTATAAATTCTTCTGCTTCTTCTTCACTAAATTCTCCGACAGAATGAATTTTTCTTTTAGATTCAAGAACAAAAAAACCTGGAATTGGTGTTTCCCAGTCTTGATGAACTTCAAAATATTTTCCATCTAAAACTGTTTCATCAAAAATCTTTTTGGCCATAATAATAAAAGAATGCTTTAAGTTTATAAAAGTGATGAAAATGAGGCTGACTCTAATCTGTAAATTTTAAATCAAAAATCTGCGGATTTTCTCCTATCCTCAAAAATTTGAGAAATTTTTGGGAAACTGAAAATAAAGCGTTATTTTCGCTTAAAGAAAAAAATAAGGCTAGCCTCATTTTTACGTGAAGCTAGCCTAGAACTCAAAAGGCTAAGGGGAAATCATGAATTGTGATTTGTGTAATTACTCAAACAAATCTGAATAAATTCAGATTTATCTAAAGTAGTCTACCCCTAAATCAGACATGCCGGAACCAGAGCTTCCCATCATCTTGTCTTTTCCTAAGACATATGGTGATTTAACACCAGTAATGATGGTTATAACTCTTACTTTCCCGTGGAAATCTTTGTTAATTCTTGCTCCTAAGATGACTTGTGCATCTGGAGAAAGATTTTCAGTAACTAGTCCGCCGATGTTGTTAAGCTCTTCAAGCTTTAAATCATCACCACAAATAACATGGATTAGGGCGCCTGATGCACCTTTATAATCGATATCAAGTAGTGGATGGGATAGTGCTTGTTTGCAAGCTTCTTCAACTCTGTTCTGAGTATCAGACTCGCCAATACCTATACAGCTGACATCACCATTCTTCATAATGGAAGCTACATCAGCATAATCTAGGTTGATTAATGAGGGAATTGTGATTGTTTCAACAATACCCTTAATCATTGTCGAGATTAACTCATTTGCTACTGCAA
>CAZCMN010000007.1:0-35413 GCA_964500015.1 Candidatus Woesearchaeota archaeon
CTTCTAGAAATAAATATCTTTCAGAAAGGCGCAATTCATCTGTCAGTTAAAACAGGCAGATTTCTTGCTAAGCTTTAAATTTTTGTTTTACAAAACTATTTAAAATAAAAGACATAAAACAAATATGCAAGACAAAGAAATTATAGAAAAAACAAGAGAATTTTTAAAAACCTCTTTTATTAAAAACCCAAAATTTAGCTTTAATAATTGGGAAATCATGCACGATCATCATTTAATTGTTCTGAATCTTTCTCTTAAAATTGCAGATAAGATTCCTTGTGACCAACTTGTATTAAAAATAGGTGCCTTACTTCATGATATTGGAAAAGTCTACAAAGCAGATGAAAAAACTCTTATGGAAAAACACGATGTTCTAGGGTGGGAAGTTTCAGGAGATTTTCTTCAAAGTTTGAATATCAAAGAAAATCAGCTAGAAAAAATAAAGCAAATTTGGGACAGAGATAAAACAAATACTGAAAAGCAAATAATTAGTGATGCAGACATACTCGCCTTTTACATAGACAGAAAACTCCAAAATGCATTTAAAAAATGGGCAAAAAAGAAAGACTATAAATATCAAATGCAGAGAAAAATGGATGGATTTAATCTTTTGCATCTTGAAATAAGCAAAGAAATAGGAGAACCTCTTTTAGAAGAATTTAAAAAACACTGGATGAAAGATATTTAAAATCATAAAAATATAACAATCATGGCACTAACACAAGAACAAGCTAAAACAATAAAAAAACAATTGCTTGAACAGATTAAGAAACTTCCAAAAGACCAGCAAGAAGACCTAAAAGAACAGATTGAAGAAGCTACTCCTGAAGAACTTGAAAAATTTTTAAAACAACAGCAATCCCAAGGTTCTGGAAAATGTGTTTTTTGCGAAATTATTTCAGGAAAAATTCCCTCTACTAAAGTCTATGAAGATGCTGAAATCATTGTATTGATGGAGATTATGCCTGCTTCTAAAGGACATTTATTATTATTACCAAAACACCACTATCAATTTATACAAGAGATTCCTGAAAAATTATTAAATAAACTTTTCTACTTTGTTAAGACTATCTCGCCTATTCTTGTAAAAGAATTAGATGCAAAATCTTTAAGCATCTATATTCCACAAGGACAGTTAGCAGGACAAAGAATCCAGCATTTTGTCATAAACCTAATTCCAAGATATGAAGCAGATAATCTTGCATTTGATTGGGAGCATAAAAAAGGAGATGAAAAAGAATTAGAAAAACTTTCTGAAAAAATACGAAAAGCTTCTCTAAGTGAACTTATTAAAGGAATTAAAGAGGAACAGGAAAAAGCTGAAAAAGAAAAAAAACAGCATCACGAATCAGAAGCTGAAAAACTTTACAAGCAAGTTAGAAAAAGAAGGCCTTAAAGTTAATATTATAACTCTCTGGTTTTGCAACGTTGTGCCAAAAATTGTGGCACCAAAACTACCAACAAAAATATGTCGCCTACATCAAACTTACCCCTTATATCAAAATCTCCAGAAGCAAAAACAACAAATTACCAAATATCAAGGAAATAATAACACTAATTAAGAAAACCGGCACAAAAGGCATCCCATCTAAAACCAAGACTTTTTTTCCAGCCTTCTTTATCAACAAAATATCTTGTTTAGTTAAGCCATCTGCACTTGGTTTGATTAATTTTTTTCCTAATTTAACACTCTCAACAAGCCAATCTCCTTCTGTTAATTCTTTCCACGACTTATATCTTTTCATTGAAGATTCTTGAACAGAAGAAACAAAAACTAACAAGAAAGGAACAACAATTAAGAAAATTCCAAAAACAACTAAAAAATTTATTTTAGAAGAAAAAACTAAAAAAACTATTCCTAAAAGAACCATAATAATCCCCAAAACAAGATATTTCTTAAAAACTGTCTTGAACTTTTCAGAAAAAACCTTTTTATTCTTCAAGGCCATAAAAACTGAAAATAAGATTCCAAAAACAAGCCCAATAAAAAGACTGTTTACAAAAAAATCAAAAAGGAAATAATGTGGCATAAATCCAAGAGCAGGTATAAACAAATTATAAGCTTGCTCTAAAAAAACAGGAGTTGTTGCAAAAACCACGCTTAAAGCTAATAAGATTTTAACATCAGCCCCTCCTGACATTTTTCCATAATACATTATATTAGTTAAAATCATGAAAATCCCAAAAGTCAAGAAACATGAAATAAAATAAGGACTTATAGAAAATAAATAATGTCCAAATAAATACCAAACTAAGATAAATAAAATAGCAATAACATACTCTATCCAGGGCTTAGTGCTTCTCAAATAAATAAAAAATCCAAATAAGAATAATAAAAGAAGCAAAAAAGTCATGATAATGCTAAAAAAACCATTTGCAAGAAAAATCGAGACTATTCCTCTGATAACTACTGCAATAATCAATAAAGAAAAAGAAGCCCAGTTTGCAACTTCTCTTTTCTTAAAATCAGTATAAGAACCAACAACTAAACAGATTAAAGCCAAAATAACAAGAATAATATCGCCGATAAATAAAATATTCATTTTTACCTAATTCAATTTCTGGGTTCTTCTATGCCCCCCTTTTTTATAGGGACTAAATTTTCTTTTTTTCTTCAAGCTTTTTTTGCTTTTTCTTTGTTCTGAACAAATATAATCCATAAATTATCTAGTCTAATTTAATTTTTAAAAGTATCTCCCCTATTAAAACAGGAAATTTTATATATCATAAAAACCATTGGTTTTTGTGATGCAGAAAAACTTTGTTTTTCTAGCATTAATAAAGTTTAATCAATCATTAGTTAAAAGAGGAAAAAATGGATTTATTCACAACAATAGTTATATTAGTAGTCTGTTTAATTGGTGGAGCAATTGGTGGTTTTTATTTTGGAAGAGCTGGTGGAAAAAATGCAACTATAGGAGAATACTGGCAAGCTATCTTAGCTGGCTTAATTCCAGGAGCAATTATTGGAGCAGTTCTAGGATTACTTTTTAGCTTATTTTCAATAATCCAGATGGGAATCTCGGGTTTATTATCTACTTTAGTTTTAATGTTAATTTGCGGAGCAGGAGGAGCAATAGCCCTAGGGCTTGGAAATGCTGTAAGGACTTTAGCAATTAATTTTATGGGTCCAGGAGCAGCAGGTGCAGGTGCAGGAATTCTTTTTGGAGGCATCATATTCTGTTTTATAATCTTTTTTGCAAATCCAGCTACAGGGGGAGCTTTTGGCCAATATTTTGAAGCTGGCTGGGACCCAGTTTATGAAACCCTAAGTTATGGAGTAGAAGAACTCTATAAATGGCGTTATTGTTTTATTGCAGACCCACACTGTCCATTTTTTATAGATTGGAGTGATGCAAATGTCCAATCAAGAGAAGAAGTCTTGCAAGTAAATGCAAATTTCAAAGAAACCCAGATTAAAAATGATCAAGTTAATACTTTAATTGAATTAAGTGTAAAAAATCCTGAAAAATATGAATTGCGCTTGATTCCAAAATGTTTTTTAGGAGAAAGTCTTAAAAAATCAAGAGAAATCACCCTTAAGAATATGGGAACTTATGCTCAAGGAAATGAATTTGTTTTTCCAATGTCAGCTGATGCAATGTCTACGTCAGTAAGGTGTGCTACAGATGTCATAGAATGTCAAGGACAACCAGTCTGCCTAAATCAAAGAGTTTTCCTAGTTTTAGAAAGACCTGTTTTATTACAAGGAGTCTGGCCAATTTACATAGGACAAAAATACCCTATAACAGGTCCAAAACAAGTTAGAACTGATTTAAAATTTAATGCACCCTGGTCTGTAACATTATATAGTTCAAATGATTTGCCTTTTGATCAAGGAAAAAAAGATGGTTATGATTTCAGTTTAGCTATAAAACAAAGAGATGAAGAAACCCAGATTAAAAGCATTGAATTAATCAGATTAACTTTTCCAGATAGTATATTAGCAAGTTGTCAGGAATTTAGTGCAGAAGGAAATGAACTTGTCAAAAGAAACATAGATGAAAAATGGCTTAAAGAAAATGCCCAATATGATCCAGAAGAAAAAAGTTATATTTTTCCTTGTACATTATATGTAAAAAAAGCCCCTATTAATGCTGAACTAACTCCAATTGGAATTGAAGCAGACTACACAGTAACTTCAACATTTGAAGGAAAAATAACTAAACAACCCCAAGTAGCACAAATAATATAAACAAGAAAAGTGTAAATAAGAGTGAGCCAATAAAACACTACAAAAGCAGAGATAAATTAACTTACAGATAAATTTACATACAAAAATAAAAATGAAAAAAAGAGTTATAGACCTTAAAAATACCTTATTGATTCTATTATTAATTTTCTCACTAATTTTTATTTCAGGACAAGAAGGCTGTGAAGGATCAACTAATGCAAAAAAAACAGGCGTTGATTTTTCTTTAATATCTAGGCAAGATACACTAAGTGCAGGAAAAACTCTGCAATTAGGAGAAACATTTTATGTTGGAATCAGAGTAGAAAATTATGATAAAAAAGAAAGGCAAGTTGAAGTTTGTATTCAAGATTCTATTTCAGACCAATACAGCGGAATAACTGATTCTGGAAACTGCCAGCAGCAATATCTGCCTGCAGCAGAAATAATTAAAACACAATCAAGTGGAACATTTTCATCTGCAAAAGAAGAAATAGTTCCAGGAGTTAAAGAAGTATTCTTTCCGCAACAAGGCCAGTATTCTTACAAAGACTTGTTTAAGATGAACCAGCCATATTCGTCTAATCTTATTGTTACAGTAAGATATCCTGAAACTAGCCAAGCAACTACTGCAATTTATGTTCCTAATGTAGAGCAGCCATCACTAATTCAAGATCCATCACAGATAATGGTTTACTTACAAAAATCAGTCTATCCCCAAGGTGATGCTTACAAAGTAAATCTAGACTTAACTTTTTCAAAGAATCCTAATTCAAAGATATTTTTATCTGATTTTGTAACTGAAAATAAGACTTATTTTGATGTAAAAATGGCTTCACAATCACTAGACTGCAAAACTACAAATGGAATTCCTGTAGGAAATATCTTAGAAATACAAAAAATAAAAACAATAAGATGTTCAACACTTGTATATCAAGGAGCACAAAGACAGGATTATGGTTTTGTCTTAACAATGATATATGGGGTAGTTTTACAAAAAACATATGGCTTTTCAATTAATACTGCTCAAGAAGTTTAAGCTTCTTAAATAATTTCAAAAGATAAATTTAAAAATCGCAAAAACTTGTTTTAAACATGAAAAAAGAGAAGAGGAAGATTAAAACACTGACAACAGTTTTATTAGTAATATCATTCTTAGCACTATTCTCATTAGGAGCAGAAACTCCTGGTTGTGATAATAAAGATCAAGGAGCTGTATTTAATACAACAGCTCTCTATTTAAATTTTGTAGATCAAGCTCCGCCATCTTCAGTTAATCTTGGAATTCCTTTCCAGATTTATTTAAGAACAGAAAATAAAGGAGAATTTGATATTGCTCCAGGAGCAGTTAAATTCTATTTAACTGGAATAGGAAACAATTTAAGAAATGTAAATCCTATCTTGTCAAATCAAGTTTTTTTAAATAAACAAACAGGCCAGCAAGAAGCTGGTTTTGAAATAATCAAATTTTCTGAAAATGCTGAACCTTCGATAGTAATCAGCAATCCATTTAATTTTACAATGAGAGCAGATGCTTGTTATAATTATATTACACAGACTCAGGCAACGATCTGTATAGGCAAGGGAGATTCAACATGTCCAATTACAGGTGAAAAAATAACAACTGGCTCAAATTCAAATGCTCCAATCCAAGTAACAAGCTTGACAGAACAAGTTCAAGGAAACAAGCTTTACATTTCATTTACAATAACAAATAAAGGAAATGGTGATGTTTATTATTCTGACATGAATTGTGATAAATTCTTCGGACAAGATTCCAATGAAAGGAACAGGCAGATTTTGAAGAAAAATTATGTTGAAGTTTCAGTAGATAGTGGGACAGAACAAGATTTGACATGTAACTTGCAAAATCCAGCAGGCGGCTTATCTACAACAAATTCAGGAATGGCACCAATAGGAACAAAGGTCACATGTTCAAAGATAATTGGCCAAGAAACCCATTCAAGCCCATTAAACATCAATCTAGGTTATCGATATATCCATGGTGTTTCTAAAGTTATAACTGTTTTGCCTTGAAATTGTTATTTTTGTATGGCCTTAGTTTTTTTATATCTAACTAGAATAACTAAATTCAGCCACAACGTTGTGCCCAACAGGGCATGGCTGAACTATCTCTTATACTTCAAGAACTTACCACCAATACATTTAGAATCACTCAATCATCTCGATTTCAACATTAACTTCTTTTGGAATAGGCAGCCTCATTATGCTGTGAAGAACACGTTCATCAGAAGGCAGATCAATAACTCTTTTATGAATCCTCATTTCATATCTGTCAAAAGTTGCTTTCCCATTTCCACAAGGAGATTTTCTTGTAGTAACTTTTAACCTCTTAGTTGGAATTGGAATAGGCCCCCGCATCACAACACCAGATCTTCCAGAAATATCTTTAATAGCATTAATAATTTCATTTAATTTATTAATATTTATACTCGCAAGTCTAATCCTTGTGTGTGCCATGATTAGCTAAAAAAATTAGCTATAAAAAGCTTTTGGATAGCTTTTTATAATGCTTTAGCTTAAAAATTCATGGAACTGAAAGAGGCTTTATTCTATAAAAAATTAAGAAATAATGATGTAACATGCCAATTATGTCCTAGATACTGCGTCATAAAAAATTCAGAAAGAGGAAACTGTGGCACAAGGACAAATATTAATGGTATACTTTACAGTGTTGTTTATGGAATGCCTTGTTCAATTGCAATAGATCCAATAGAAAAAAAACCATTTTATCATTTTCTTCCTTCAAGTAAATCATTAAGCATAGGAACAGTCGGTTGTAACTTGCATTGTCAGCATTGTCAAAACTGGCAGATTTCTCAAGCACGTTTTGAAGATGTTCCTCATCTAGAAGCTTTGCCAGAATCAATTATCCAGCAAGCAAAAGCAAATAATGTGAAAAGCATTTCTTTTACATACACAGAACCGACGGTCTATTGGGAATATGCTTATGACATAGCCAAACTAGCCAAGCGCGAGAATATAAAATGTACAATAGTTTCAAATGGCTACATAAATCCAGCTCCCTTAAAAAAATTAATTCCGTATATTAAATCAGCAAATATTGATTTAAAAGGAAATGCCCTATTTTATGAAAAAGTTTGTGATGGAAAAATTCAGCATGTTCTAGAAACTCTCAAACTACTAAAAGAAAAAAAAGTTTGGCTTGAAATAACTAATTTAATAATTCCCGGCCATAATGATAATACTGAAGAAATTAAAGAAACAGTTTCTTGGATAAAAGAAAATCTTGGTTTAGAGGTTCCATTGCATTTTTCAGCTTTTTACCCATGCTATAAACTAAACAATGTCCCAGCAACCCAGCCCGAATTTTTATTTAAAGCAAAAGCAATAGCCAAACAGCAAGGCTTGAAATTTGTCTATATTGGGAATATAAAAGATGAAGAGGGTTCAACAACCTTCTGTCCCAAATGCAATTTTCCTGTAATAAAAAGAAAAAATTTCAATGTCGTTGAAAATAAACTTAAGAAAGGAAAATGTCCTAATTGCAAGCAAAAACTTCCTGGAATCTGGCAGTGATAAAAATTTCTTTTATAATTTATAATCTTGGGAAGAATTAACATCTACTGAACAGCGCTGGTTTTCGCATTTACACGAACTCTCCTTACAAAAAAGCAAGATCTCTTGATCATTGAATAATAATTTTTTCTTTAAAGAACAAGATTCATCTGCTTGAATACAGCCGCAGCCACAGACATATTTACAGTCATCATTACTTATACAGTATTTATTACAATTTTCATTATAAAAAGCAGAACAACTTGAATCTTTTATTTCAATTTTAGAAAGAAGAAAACCGATTGTAAACAAAATCCCTAAAACAAACATAATAACCAGCCATAAATTCTTTTTTTTCATAATTTATAATTCAACTGTTCTTTTTATACTTTTCCAGAAAAGTATTTAAGCTAGAAGTATTTATTATATCAATGAAAAGAGGTTTATTACTTTTTAGTCTTTTTTCAATATTTTTTCTTATTTATTCTGCTTCTTGCATAGTTTATATAAATGAAGTAATGCCGCATTCTAACAATACATGGAAAGACGAATGGTTAGAACTGTATAATCCTGAAAACTTAACCCTGAATCTAAGTAATTGGAAAATTTCAGATTTGTCTAGCACTGATAATTTTTCCTTGATAATTCCTGCTTTTTCTTATGCCTTGATTGTTGATTCTTCAACATCAAAAGACAATTTAACAGGATGCAATACTTTTAATATTTCAAATGAAAGTTGCTTCGAGTTAACAACAATTGGTTCTGGATTAAATGATAATAACGAAACAATTTTTCTATTCGATAATTTAAATAATTCAATAGATAATTTTTCCTGGCATGAAAATATAAAATCAAGTGGAAAATCCTGGAGTTTGAATAGTTCAAATAACTTAAAATGGTTAAAGTGTTCTCCAAGTCCTGGTTTTTTTAATTCCTGTTCAGAGTATCAAAACAACCAAAATGAAACTGAAGAAAACAATCAAACTAATAATAATGAAGAAGACCCAGAATCAAGAATAAAAATTACAGATTCTCCAAACAAGGCAAAATTTGGGGAAGAAATTGATATTGATTTGGAAATTTATAAAGGTTCAACAAACAAATATGCTCTCTATGTTTATGTTCAAAATGAAGATAAAAATAAAGTCTCTAAAAAAATAACCCTTCATTTAAGAACAAAGTATACAGATTATGATGAACAAGTTTCTCTAGAATTAGATTGTTTAGATGAATCCGGAGACTATAAAATAATTGCAGAAGGTCTAGATGATAAAGATACTGAAAGCATTTATCTTGAATCATGTTCTAAATTTGCAAAAACACTTTCTTCAACAAACAACCTCCAAGAAAATAACTTACCTCAATCAAATCAAGCCCTTACCCCAAATAATCCTTCTCCCAAAACCCAAAATCAGAATAATTTAATAACTGGTTCATCAGTTTCATCAAATAAAGATTTTCCTAATTTTTTAATAATCCTTCCAGTAATTCTTAGTTTTATAACTCTTCTAATAATAATCTCCTTGATACTAAAAAAAGTGCCATAAATCTCCTAGAAAATTTTAAGCATATTTAAAAACCCAAATCTTTTATTAACTAATATTAAAAACAAAGCGCAAAATTGAAACTTGGGCGCATTAAATAGTTTATATTCAGGATATATTAACATGACAGAAAATAAAGAAGAAAAACCAGAGAAATCTGAGAAAGAGAAAAAAGAAGAACTTAAAGAAAAATTATCCCAAGGATACTTAAAAGTTCATTTAATTTTTGAAGTTGTTGGAAAACCAGCAGAATTTATAGATGAAACTATAAAAAAATTAATTGAAGAATTAGAAAAAGAAAAAGGCTTGGAAATATTAGAAAAAAACATTGGAATAGCAAAGCCTTATGAGGTTAAATCTGGGGACGGAGAAAAAACAGATTTGTTTTCAACATATTCTGAAGTTAAAATAATAATTGAGAATTTGAAAAGACTAACCCATATTATTTTTGATTACATGCCCTCAAGCATTGAAATCTCTGAACCAGCTGAAATTAAGATGAAAACCCAAGACACAAATTTATTGATAAATGAACTTGCCACAAAATTACATCAGTATGATCTTTCTAACAAAAAACTAGTTTTCCAGAGAAATATTCTATTTGAAAAACTTCAAGAATTACAAAAGAAAAAGTGATTAACTTTTTAGACCTGGTTTGCTTTGCTCTTCTTTAAAAAACCAGTATCGTGCATTTTCTCTATCTTCATAAGCTGTTGCTCCCAAAGACAATAAAAGAGATGAAAAACATCCATAAAGAGCAACACTAGCTTCTCTGTTATATTTTGCTCTATCTGTTCCAGGTGCTGGACCTCCACCAACCGCGATTCCTGCGCCAGTCAAAAAAAGAACAAGAGCCAAACCTCTAAGAATTTGTTTTCCACTATGTGCTACAGCATCTAAACCAGAATAATATCTTTGTGGCACAGGAGTTACTTCAGTTTTTACTTCTACAGGTGTTTGAACACTATCTCCGTTCTCTCCCATATTTTTTCACTTAAATAGCATATATAAAGATTATTGTGGAAGAAAGCATATTTAGAACTATTTTCTTTAGAAACTTGACTTTGCCAGTTGTAAGTGTAAATATAAGATATTTTAATTTTATTCTTAATTTTATGCTAGAAAAAAACTTCTTCTGCATAACAAAAATGATTCATTTTCATCATTTTCAAAGAATTCTTAAAAAAAGTTTAAGAAACAGAGGTATAATCAAGGTATAATCAATTATAACATACTTCGCATTTGGCAAAGTCAAATAAAAAAAGAAAAAAAGAAAAAGAATAAAAATAAAAAGTAAGAAAAAATTATCTCCAACCAGGACCATAACCTTGAGGAGGAAGTTCATCCCCACCTCTCCAACCAGGACCAAGGACTGATGTACTGCAACAATTACACCATAATGTTTGATAGGCTCCTGATAGTTTATTACCACATGAAACAGGTCTACCTTTTACCAGATTACGAGCATCATTATCTGTAATAAATCCATTTATGCATTTGTAATCTATTCCATAGTTCACATTCTCGCAAACTGCGTTACAAGTCATGTTAATTTGTCCAGTATTACTTGGTTCAATAAAACAACGGTTCAACATATCCAAAACTCCTTGATAAGTTATGTTTTGTCCTACTTGCTTTGATATAACTGCTTGAGTTATAGGCGCTTGAATTGGTCCTCCTGATTCTGGGGTTGTAGGTGCCTGAATTGGTCCAGACACTGGTGACTGTGTTGCTTTAAAAATATCAAATACGCTATATCCAGACATTCTTGCAACTGAGAAAACACCAATAAAACCGACAACAACAGCTATAACCACAAACATCAAGAATATTCCTAAATATCTTTTGTTATGTCTCTTTTCAATCGAATGTTTATCAAAATTTACACTCATTTTTTTCTTTTCTTTACCTCCTTTCAATGTTTTTTTCTTAAAATTTTTAATTTATCTGTAAGTTAATTTACTTTTTCCTGCCATAATTTATTTGTAAGTTTCTTCTTTATTGTTTATAAATTTAGTTTAATCTTGTAGGATTTTTGTCAGTATGTTTCAACGTAATTGGATTTTGCAACGTTGTGCATGAGTTCTGATGCACCAAAATCCTTTTATTTGATTTTTTAATTTACTTATTACTTTCAAAGGTTTCAATAATTTATGACTTACATATTTTTTATTTTAACAACGTTGTCCTGCGCAATTTGTTTATAATTACTCTATTTATTACACTTACCTCGCATTTTACTGGCTGAATTTATCAAAATCTTCATCTGTAAATTCTTTTTTAAAATCTCCTGACTGAGTTCCTGTTTCAGGCTGGCTCTGACTGCCTTGGCCCTGGCTAACATCATCAAAACCATCAGAATAACCTGGTTGCTTCTCTTTAGAAATATCATCTAAAAAGTCTTTCATATCCCTTTTTGGTTTTTTCTTGATTATAAGCAATACAGCAACCAAGATGACAATAACTGCAATGACAATGATTATTGCTAAAGTTCTGCTTTTAGCTGGAGCTGGAATAGCCTCACACTCACTCATACAGCACCTCATCCCTAAATCACTTGATCTGTTAAATTGGCTGTCTTTACAGGTTTTATTCTGGTTAGTGCAGTCTTTTCCTCCTAATTCAGCACAAGTCTGCAGATTTTCAACAACACTTGAATTAAGCAAGATTGAAACTATTGTGCTTACTTCTTGCCCATTATAATTTCCTTTTGCTGTAACAAAACCTTCTGCCTTGCCCCCAAATTGTAAATCTAAATTAATTGGATTAGTATAAAACAAGATAGTTTTGCTCTCGCCAGGTTTAAGTTCAATTATTGTCATAGGCTCTATTGTTAATTTAACTAATCTTACAGAAGGATTGATCTTAATATCAGTTATTGATTGGGAAAATTTATTTACTAAAACAACAGATAAAGTCATAGTGTCTTCAGTAAAAAATGTTCTGCTTAAATTTGTTGGAGAAAAATAGAAGTTCTGGTTAATCAAATCCCCAGTTAAATTTGTGGTTTGATTATAATTTGTTCCATTAACAGTTCCATTAATAATGCTCCCTTTTTGAGTTCCATTAATATCTGAATCATTGATTGTAAAATTTCCAAAATAACTGCCAGTTCCATTAAATGTAAAAATAATTATTGGAACATCATAAGTCATTGTGATAGAATTAAGAATATCATTGCTATAAACTACTTGCATAACTTCGCCAATAGCGATTCCTCCAGGAGTTTCAATTCTAGGGACATTGACTTGAACATTTTTCATGCTATTTTTATTTACTTGTATATTGCTCACAGAATTCATGAATCTCACTTGACAGTTAATTTTTTCTGTTCCTTTATTTTGCAAAATTAGATTAAAACTTTCTTGAGAATTAACTTTCACAACTCCAGGCCAAATTCCCATAAAAGGCTCAACACTAGGAAATATAAAATATAATATGTAAGATTTTTCTGCAAGACTCGCACTAGGAAGTTTGTCCTCAAGATATTTATTTGCCTTGCTTAAAGCATCTAAAACATCGCCCGTTTTATTTCCTGAGTCTAAAATATAATAAACAAAAACAGTTGTTCTGATATCATTAACCCCATTTTTTTGCCATGCACCATTATAATTCTGGTTAGATAAAATTTGATTTAATTTAGTTTCATCTCCAGTCAGATAATAAAGAATAGCAACCTGGTCAATTGAATTTGCATTCTCATCAAGCCACGTAATAGCATTATAATAATTATTTATATTAAAACCAGCTATTTTCAAAGAAAATAAAGCATATGCTGTTGAATCTGGATCACAAGTATTTTTTAGATTATTTCCAAAACAGCCTAAATTGCTTATTAAGAAATTATTTGAGATGCTGTAATTTTTTGCAAAATCCTTATAGGAAAAAATTAATTTTCTTGAAACTAGATTACAGTCATCTTTGATTAAAACCTTCTCATCATTTAAATATTTTGAAAAATCTATTTCAAAATTATTTGTTCCAGGGAATGTATTAATGATTCTAGTATCATTTCCAACACTTAAGTTGCAGTCTTCAGCAATATTTGAAATAAATTCAACTTTCCAAGTTCCTTTCAAACTATTTTGATAAGCTTCAAGCAAATCTTTTATCTGGCTTCTAGTTGAAAAATCCCTAAAAGCAATAACAGCTAAAGAAGCATTTTTAGTAGAACAATTTGTGTTTATACAAGAATCTCTTCTATTATAAAAAGAAGCTAGAGCATCTTCATTTAATTTTTCATTATAAGATAAAGCAGCTCCAGCCATGATATTTTCTTCTAAAGATAAATAAGACCATTTTCCATCAACTTGATTTTTTATCTGATTATAATAAACATTTTTTGATTCTAAAACTTTAAAGTCAGCTAGGACTAATTCACTAGTTCCACAAATTGACCTCACTCTTAAAGTATAATCTCCCTTGACAATAGGAACATCAAACCAAATAAAGAATTTTCCTCTAGAAATTTTAGTTATGAAAAAATTTCCGCTTATCAAATAATTATTAGAATCATATAAATAAATATCACTTGAATAAATATCTCGAGATAAGATCATTCCAGGATCAACATTAACTTCAACTTGCATTGTTTCACCAGGCAAGAATTCTGTTCTATATGTATTCAAGGTTACGCAAGCTTGGCTTAAAGGAATTATAAATAAGGATATCAACACTAAGATAAATATTAAACTCTTTTTTTTCATGTATATAAAAGAGAAACCACATTAATAAATCTTATGAAAACGCTAAAAATTTAGATAAATTTTGGCGTGTAGAAAAAGCTCTTCTTTTTCTAACATTAAAAAAATTAGAAATAAAAATTAAATTCGGGAGTTTCTGTAGTCACCACCAAAGTATTGACAAGCCGATTTACAAAAGCGACCATTACAACCCTGCCATTTGGACCAACAATCTGGACTAAGAGAAGAGCAAAAACTGAAAGCATCAGAATAACAATTATCAACACAATCAGTATCGGTTGCGTAAGTATGTCTATACCATCCCCCTCCTTGACAAGATTTTTTACTTGGGTCTATGTCCATATCCTCTAATTCATGCCCCAGCGAAATATCTGAGATTATTACGCCTAAAACAATACTGGTCACATTAACCAAGCATTCTCCATTAGCACATCCATGTGGGCAGTATATTAGTGTTCTTCTTGCTTTATTATCCCAACAATAGAATTCCGCTAAAACATTACTTGAATTAGTTACATTTGTTCCATTGTTCCAACAAAAATCTTTATAATCCCCAGGGTCTACAATTCCAAAAATATAGGGCTCTATGCCGCCATCACTGTCAGTACAATTTGTTTGATTGTTTTGTTGTTGTACACAAGCCCCATTTGAACAGGAATATCCCGCAGGACAACTTGAAGATGTAACAAAACAAATATTATCTATTGAACAAGAATACTCATTTAATGATCCAATATTACTGCAGCCATCTGAATAACCCCCAATAAAATCTCTGCATATTCCTTTGCCATAAATATTTATTCCATTATCACTATCAACACAATTAACCCCATTTCCTGATGAAGATATACTATCAACTCCCCCCATATTTGTTGTTGTACGTGAAGCATCTGATGTTTGCAAAAAGCTAAATACTCCCTGCCCAGTCATATTTGCAACTGAAAATGTGGCAAGCACTCCAACAACAACAGCTATAACCGCAAACATCAAGAAAATTCCAATATATCTCCTATTATGTCTGTGCTCAAAATAATATCTCTCAAATTCATCTTTTTTCATTTTTTAACCTCCTTTCATAAAATTTTTTGTCTGTAAATTAATAATTGAATTTTTTATCTTAAGGTTTTTGTGTGCTTTATTGACTTATACTTAGTGAAGTCCTTATTCTACTACTTCTTCGTCATCTTCTTTAGTTTTCCTAAAGTCTCTTCTAATTCTTCTTCTGCTTTACTTTTTCTTTTAATTTTTCCAGTTTTTTTAGGCTTAATCTCTTCTTTTGGATACTCTTCATTAAAATCAGGCTCACTTATCTGTTTGTTCTTGCTTGGAAGGAACATAGATTCTTCAGATTTCTTTGTTTTATCTGATGGCTGAGAAAATTCTGAAAACTCACCTATATTTTCCTCTTTAGGTTTCTTCTTTTTTCTGAAAACAAAGAAATAAATGAATAACACTAAAACAATTACTATTATGATAATAATAAGCAACCATGGACTTTTCTTGTTCTCACATTTAGTCAAGCAGCAATTTGATTCAACAGCATTAGCATCTAGCTGGCTGCATTTTTGGCTTCCAGTGCATAATTTATCAGAATCACATGTTTTTTTACAATTATCAATGCAGCATTCTGTAACGTCTTTTGTCTTGACATTATCTCCTGGACTTCCAATACTGTCAACGCACCTATATTCTGAACCTAAATCAGAACAATCTTTTCCACCTAATCCTGAACAAGTATTATCTTTAATACATTCTGCTGAACAGCATCTGCTTTCCGAAGATGGAATAAAACCAAGCTCTTGTTGTAGGGTATAACTCCAGCAGATTTGGCTAATATCACAAGTTGTTCCGCCTAAACTAAAGCAATTTTCATTGTAAGTATTTTCAGAGGCACAATAAGTTAAACAACATTCTCCTTCTAATGTCTGAACAGAGTAATTTTCAGGACAAGAGTATCCATAATCACAGATTTCTCCGCCCCAGTCATAACAAGAACTTGAACCAAATTCTCTACAACATATTCCATTTTCAGGACAATTTAGAATATTTTCTAATAAACCAGAACCATCAGGACAAAAAGTTTCATTCACGCATTGTCCTCCTGCATCAGTGCATTGAGTTGGATTTGAGTTTGTATCTTCACAACAAACAAAACCATCTGGGCATGTTAAAGTAGTCCATAAAAATTGATTTGCTTCACAACTTTCCTGGCAAAAGAAATTTAATCCCTGATTCACACATGAATTTCCTCCGCCATTTCCATTGCTAGCGCCAGGACAGTAATTTGGCCAAAACACCCATAGTATAAATGCAGTATCTCTATGAGTATCTTTGCTTGGAGAAGCATCAAAAGTATTTATCCAGCTAAATTCTTTAGATAAATGTCCTAACAAGTAATCTTTAACTTCATTCATATCTGGAGTAGACTCTCCTAAAGACAAAACAGCTTTTGGTGTATCATAAAATTGCCCATATAATAAAGGCTGATTAAGCCAGAAACTCCAGTAATCTCTTGATTGAGGTTTCCTTAATCTTTGTTGTTCTTTTAATAATTGTTCAGTATAATCTGTTCCAACCAAAGTTGATAAAAAGCTTTCTGGAAAGTATTTTTCATTAAAACTAGAATAAACAACTAAATAAGGAACAAATTTATTTACATAATCTGATTTTCCTTCCATGTTCCATACATAAGCTGCCCAGGCAGTTCCTTCATAATCACATTCTCCAGAAGGATCACTTGGATCAGCTAAACAATAACTTGGAACACTTACTTGCATAACTCCTGCATTTGGATCTTCTTTTCCTTCTTCATTAATAAATCCAAGTGTTCCTGTGCTTATTTCCGATGAAACAAAAAAGTTAGCTTTAGGCTCTGTATTATTTTTATATAATAAAGTAGCTAAAACCGGCTGAGCATCAGATTCATTTCCAAAACATTTTATTAAGTATTCTTGGCTGTAACAATATTCATTTTTTTGTATCTGGAACCAATAACCCATGAATGGAGTGCCCATAATGCAATCATCCCTATTAGGTGAATGAACAAATACTTTTTTATCTGCAAAAATTGTGACATTTTGCATTGTGTTTCCATACATAATCTCACAATTAGCTATTTTTCCCCTAGCAACATCAATTTCTAAAAACCAGTAAATTCCTTGAAAAAAAGTCCTGTTTTGATTTAAAAGCCATTTGTCTATATAAGTAGTATTATCATTTAATTCATTTAAAGCTAATTTTGCTAGAGCAGTTTCAGTTATCTTACAATCTCTCTGACTAGTTGCTTTTCCATTGTCTTTCCAGCATCTTATTTTTTGAGTTGAATTATAATAGCTTGCATTGTATAGGGATTTATTTCCTTGCGTATAATAACTTGAATTGCACTGCAATGCTAATAAGGAAAAAGCATCTTGTTTAATATTTAAAGTATTCCACTTATTTTTTGTATGATTAATAAGCCATTTGTAAACCTGGGGAATTTTTTCTTCTTCATCTACTGATACATCAGCTAAAGCAGAATGCAAAACATTAATTAAAAGAACAAAAGAAATTACAATTATAAAACTAATAAGTAAAAACTTCACATCTTTTTGAACTCTTTTCATGAAGTTAGTATAATATTTACATTTAAAATACTTTCGCTATTCTCTCCTATACACTTCTCTTCATTTTCTACAAGCATATGTAAAAAATTCAACATCTCTTCTTTTATGTATCAGAACTAATCTCCTTTCTAATCTCATCCAACATTCTGGGATTTAAGCTAACATGAATTTCTCCAGTGCTAATTTTGGATATCAAAAATCCTTCTCTTATTAAATTTTTAACCTCTTCTTTAAATTCCTTAATTAAATTTGGTGGAAAACCCTTAACAACATTCCTTAATTCAGTATGCCTACCACCAATAAATCTATGCTTAAACAACTTCTTTAGAATAGCTTTTCTTACAAACATGAATCTAATAATTTATAGGAATTTATATAATTAACTCGCCCAGATAAATCTATCTAAAATGGATTTAAAATCCAAAAAGGGAATATTTATAAACCTTGAATTACCCCATTTATTAAGATAAAATGGATAATTCATCTTTTACATTAGTATTTGGAAATTCTCCATTTGTAAGAATCTTAGATTTTTTTCTTACATTTGAAGATTTTGACTATCCTACTTCCCAGATAGCAAAAGAAACTGAAATGAAATGGGAAACAGCTGAAGCTGTAATCAAAATTCTTTTAAAAAAGAAAATAATCCAAAAAACAAGAAAAGTTGGAAAAGCTGATTTGTATTCTCTTAACAAAAAAAGCGATGTGACAAAATTATTAATCGAAACAGACCTAAAAATCTCTGACTTCTTTATTAAAAAAGAATTAGAAAGACAAAAAGCGAAAATTGTTGCTTAGTCTTCTCTCTTCTTCCTCCTAAACTTTCTAGGATTCTGCAAGCTCCTTGCTCTTGCCATTGTATAATTAATTGGATTTTTTACTTTTCTGCACAAAGCATCTGGCATGCAAACTCCAATATCCTGATAATATGCCTGCAAAGCACAATTAGGCGGCAATCTTTTTTCCTGTCTTTTAAACCAACTTATCTGTGTTTTGACATAATTTTCCCTTAATGGTTGATAGCTTTTTTTATTCCATTCTAGGATTCTGTTTTCAATATCATTCCATTCTAAACTTAAATTCCTAAAATATCCTAACAAAATAAACAAAGCTCTTTTTCTTCCATCATGTTTCATTCCTTGAAGAATATTCTTAATACAAGGCGGAAAAATCTCATCTGAAACTTTTGTAATCTTGATGACTTCTCTGTTCTGAAATCTTTGTTTAACTTCTTGTTCTTCTCTAATAGCTCTAGTTTTTTGTCTTGAATTCCAATCTAATGCCTGGACAAATAATTCTTTTGCTTCATTTTTCTCAGCAGTTTTTAAAAATTGCAAAGGCAAGGCTCTATCTGGTTTTGCCCATCCAAGATGAAATTGTTTTAGATGTTCTGGTTTGATTACAACAGAAGCTAAACCAGATTTTTCATTTAAAGAATAAGCAGCCCTGTATAAATGTCTCGAAGAAATCAAAATAGTATCTATCTCTAAAACAGAAAAAGGATCAAATATTTTTTTCCCATCTTTTTCTTTAAATAAACTCTGCAATGGTTTTCCAACAGATAAAGCAATATCTTTTGGATCAGACATATCTAAAATATGTTCCCTTAATGGATTCTCAATCATGCTTTTTAAATAAGCTGCAATTATCCTTGGTCCATCAGGAAAAAAATTCTTCATCTGAATCTCATTAACTTGTTCAGGAAAAGCTTTATAAGACAACCCAATATGAAATCCTGAACCCCCTGAAAATTTCAATCCAAAATTTCTCACTCCATGAAAAAATAATGCCTCGCATAATAAAAAAGCAGCTATTTTTGAATATTCTAAAAATTTGCAGTCAATATCTAATAACAAGTCCCAGCCTTCTCTTATTTTAGCTAGTTGTTCTGGTTTTAAATTAGTTCCAATTTCCATGACATTTGACCAAATTTCTTCAGAAACATGAAAACTTGTAGCTCCTTTTTCAACATAACTTAAAATATCTCCAGAATATTCTACAGAATCAGGCCTTTTTCCAAAACCATCCCCATATCTAGGAATAAACTCCCTGTTTTTAGCTTGTTTAACTAAAGCTTCCTGAATATCTTTTCTTGTATAATAAGTTCTTGCAATTCTTCTTGTTTTTTCAATATCAAACATTTTTTATGCGTTTTAATTTTTTTAATTTAATTTTGGTTAAAAACTGGAATAAAATCAATTTTTCCTTGATTTAATTGCAAAACTTTTCCACTAATGCGCCCTCCTCGCGAGTCATAATCTCTATCTGGTGTTCCTGATCCAAAACTATAAACAAAATAAGATGAAGTATAAGTAACTTTAAATGCAAAATTTCCTGAAACCAAGAATCGTGAAACTTCAAATAAATCTCTTTTTTTTCGAGAATCTTGAGATTGTGTTTTAGCATTTTTTCTAACCCATTCATAATTATAATCAAAAACCTTGACTCTTGAATCACCAACCCTAAAATACAATGAAAAACCTTCTTCTCTTTGATAAAGATCAAAAATAATGTTAAGATCTCTAGAACCATTTCTAACAAGCAAAGTATCAGAAACTAAACCATGTAATCCAATCTCTTTCCCATAATCATAACCAGTTTCAGACATAGCTTGATTTATAAGCCTATTATAAACTGAAGAATTTTCTTTATTTCCTAATTCCAGCCTAACTTCAGATACATCAGACCAAAATCTTGGTTCTTCAACATAATCTGGACATTGTGCTAAAGGAACAATAAAAGCATATTTCCCAAAAATTCCATTGCTTCCCTCAGCTTCTAGTAAATATTGTCCTGGTTTAACTGGGGGATATTTTCTATAGATTTTTGGATAATCCATAGAACCAAGATTAACAGTCAAATCTGTAATTTCTTGTAAAAAATCTGTAAGTTGACTAGCATCAATGACTTTTCCAGGATTTCTAATTAAAGTAATTCTTTTTAAATCTCCTAAATCTATATCTCTTCCTTTAGGAGGAACTAAACAAAATTTAGCTTGATCAGTTTTATACGAAACCCGAATATTCTGAAATCTTTGAGAATTATCTATGGTTATAGGATTCGTTGAAACATTAAATAGAGCTAACTTTCCTCCTTGATAATATCCTCTTTCTTTAACAGGAGTCTCAACTAATAAATCAATAGAATTTTTCCCATCTCTTACAAGAGCATCAACAACAAAATAAGTTGCATTTCTTTCACTAATATTAAATCTATCAATAGATTCGGGATTTTTTAAAACTAATTCTGTAATTGTTTTTATTATCTCGGGAGGCGCATTAACTCTTAATTTAACAGGTCTTCTCTTAACTTTAGAAACAAAAACTTCAAAAGTATCTCTTGAATATAATTTTCCCCCAATAGATTTTTTAATAATAGACAGTACCCCGTTTCCAACATCAAAATTTTTTGTTGAAACTCTGGCTTCTAAACTATTATCACATCTTGGGTCTCCACCATAATCTCCTGTAATCGGCCAGACAGAATAAGTTCCTGAAGCCAAAACACCTGAAACAACTTGATTATTTCCAGAAGAAAGTGACCCTAAAAGGGGAATCTTAACTGTATCTTCTAAAGAATTTCTAATAAAAAAAACACCATTATCTGTTCCTAAATCTGTATCAGAATGCACTCTTAAAAAAACATTAGCTTTTCTTGGATTTTCTACACTAACTATTGTAGGATTTTTTAAAATAGATTTATAAGGCAATCTTGCATTTCCTAAATTTTCCCTTGGCTCTTCAGAGCCACGAAGAAATTCTATACCACCCATACCTCTTGTATCTTGAGATCTTGTAACTTGAGCAACTTCTCCACTTATTTCACTGCTTAAATCAATTCTTGAACTTCCGGGCATATCTTTTTTGCCCAAACCTAAAGAGTAAGCAATTCCATTAAAAAGCAAAGCTACTGCTAAAGATAAACTTAAAATTCTAGATCCCCTTCTTGCCATCTTTCTAAAAAGCAGAGAAACTTTTAAATATTATTGTCTTAAACAACTTACAAGGAATAACCGAAAGAATAACTAAACGTAACACAATAAAGAGGCACAATTTCTAGAAGAAAAAAATTTAGGTTATCTATTTATTTTATGCTCGAAAAAGAAAACGCGCAAAAACCAAAAGGTTTTTTAGCATGTTAACAATTATTTAAAATTAAGTAAGCAAAAGACTACAACAAAGCTTATAAATTAACGTCTTTTGTTAATTCTATGTTACTTAAGTTGCAAGAACCAAAAATATTTGCAGATGCAATAGCCTTGCTGTCAGAATTAGTTTTAGAAGTAAAAATAAAAGTAAATAAAACTGGTTTAGAAATAGTGGCAATAGATCCTGCAAATGTAGCTCTAGTTGAACTGAAAATTCCATCAAGTTCTTTTTCAAAATTTGAAGTTGAAAAAAATGAAGAGCTAGGCCTTAATTTAGAAGATTTCAAACAAATTTTAAGAAGAGCTCCCCAAGGTTCTGCCCTAATATTTGAAAAAGAAGATAATTATCTTAAGCTTGAAATAGAAAATAAAACAAAGAGAAAATTCTCCTTATCTTTAATAAACATAGATGCAGAAGAAAAGAAAGTTCCTGAATTAACATTTAATGCTAAAATTGACATGGATTCATCAACTTTCTCAGAAATAATAAATGATGATGTAATTGTCGCAGATTCTTGTTCATTTACATCTTTGCCTGATTTATTTGTCATAGAAGCAAAAGGAACACTGCATAAAGCTAGAACAGAATTAACAAGTGACGAAGCAAAAATAACAAGCGAAAGTCAGCAAAAATCAAAATATTCTTTAGACTATCTAGTTAAATTTTCAAAAGCATCTAAGTTTGCAGAAAGAATCTCAATTAATTTCTCACAAGATTATCCAGCTAGATTTGATTTCAAAAATGCTTCCTTGCAATTATCATTTATTCTAGCTCCGAGAGTTGAGGAAGAGTAAAAGATTAGGGTTCAGTACAATAAGCTAATTTCTTAACAGCAGTTCTTTTCTAAAACTTTTTATCAAAACATGCAAAACATAAAATTTATAAACTATAGAAATTCTATAGAATGATGATAACCACAATTCAAATACGAGATAATGTAAAAGCAGAATTAGACAGATTAAAAAATCCAAATAACAAGACCTATGAAGATATTATTCTTTATTTAGTAAGAATAAGAGAAGAACAAAAAAGAAAACAAAAAGCATTATTAATTGAAGGATGTAAAGAAATGGCAGAAGAAAATTTGAAAATAACCAAGGAATTTGAAGCAATTGAAAATTTAGAAAGTTGGGAATGGTAAAAATGCTTATAAAAAGAGGAGAAATTTATTTAGCTGATTTAAAACCAATTAAAGGAAGTGAACAAGGCGGGATAAGACCAGTTTTAGTAATCCAAAATGATATCTCTAATCAACACTCACCCGTAATAATAATTGCAGCGATAACTTCTAAAATTTTTAACAAGGAATTTCCAACAAATGTTTTTATAACAAAAAAAGAATCAAAATTAAATAAAGATTCGACCATATTACTAAATCAAATAAGAACAATCGATAAAGTAAGGATAATCAAAAGAATTTCTGCACTAAATAATTTTACTATGAATCGAGTAGATTTAGCAATAAAAACTAGTTTAGATTTGCAATAATTTTTCTTTCTTTTATCAAAACTTTTATAAATCACATTTCCTTGAAAAAAGCATGAGTAAAAGAGGAAAGAAAGGACAACTAACTATAATTATTATTATAGCTGTGATTATAATTGCTTTAGCGCTAATAGCTTTCTTTTTATGGCCGCAGATTTCAGCTTTATTTATGAATGAAGAACAATCTCAAAGATTTTTAGCAAGCCAAGCAGAACCATTAAGACAATCTGTTTCAGATTGTGTTAAAGAAGTTTCTTTAGCAGCTTTTAATAAAATAGGTTTGCAAGCAGGTTATTATGATACAATCGGTTTATCCAGCATAAATTATTTTGAAAATGATTTTATTGTAGTCTTATTTAAAGATTCAAATAAGGCAAGAATAAATAAACTTCCAGCGCTATCTCAAATAAATCAACAATATCTCACTTTCCTAGAAAAAGAAGGCAATGCAAAAATAGATTCTTGTTTAAATGACCTAAGCTCATTCAAGAGAATCATGAAAATAGAAGCAGGAGCAAGAACAATCACTCCATTATTCTACGAAGATTCTATATCTTTAATCGTAGACTGGCCAATGAAACTTTCAAAAGGAGATGTTGAACAGAATATCAACCAAAAACCAGTTGAATTATTGATTCGATTAGGAAACTTACATAAAGTTGCTTCAGATATAATAGATTGTGATGTTCAAATTGATTGCAAATTCACAGGAAAAAATTGGGACGTCTATACATGGAACAATCCATACACCTTAAGATATGTTGATAAAACAGCTTATAATCTAGACGCAACAAAAAGAATATTTTTACTTGAAAGTATTCCAACAAGACAAGGCGAACAGCCATTCAAGTTTTATTTTGCTGAGGATTTAAGTTAAATTACAAAATAAAATTTAAACTATCCTAAAATAAAAACAAAAGTCAAAGATAAACAAACTTTAAAAAATTAAACATAATTCAAACTTAACATTACAGGGATAATAAAAAAATGAAAAAAAATAAATTAGCATTGAAATTTATTGCGATTTTCCTTATAGCAATAACTCTTTCAATTACCATTGATTTTGCATTTATAATGCAACAATCTAATCCAATAGATATTCAAGAAGTTCAAGCAGCTGAACAAGAAGGATGCTGTCTAGACACGGGCTCAACACAATGTGTAACAACAACCAGAACAGAATGTCTTGGAAAATTTTATACTGGGCCCCCATATGACTGTTCAAATGTTCCAGAATGCACTCCTAAAACTTGTGTTCCTACAAAAGACACAAGCCAAGCATGTATCAGAGCTAAAACAGTTGCAGAATGTAATTCAATAGGTGGAGTAGCTTTATCCGAAGATTTAGATTCAATTCCCCAATGTCAGACAGGCTGCTGCATCATAGCCCAAGGAATGAAAGCAGAAGTCTTGCAAAAAAGACAATGTGAAAATTTATCAATAAAATTAACAAATGATATTAATGAAATGCAGTTTCTTCCAGAAATTAAAAGCCAAGTTGAATGTAAAAAAATGGGTTCTCCAAATGATATAGTTTGTTGTGTTTTAGGAGCTGGAAATTGTAAATATGGTTTTAGGTCAGAATGTTCAAATTCAAGTGGAAAAGCAGTTCCATTGCAAGGCGGAGAATATTGCAGAGATGTTAAAGAATGTGCAGTAACAAGTCACGTTAAACCAGGTTGTGGAATAAGAACTGGAACTGAATTTAATATTTATTGGTTTGACAGTCAAGGAAATCAAGAAGAGCCAACAGAAAATGGAGATTGTGATTATCCAAATGGAATGTGTAAAATAGACCCAGTAAATCAAACACCTTATTGCGCTAAAACAATTTGTGATCTTCCAAAATTACAAGACCAAGTTATTCCAGAAGATATAATAAATCAAAAAAAATCTACTCAAGGAAGAACCACCCTTATAGAAGTAAAAAATCACTCTGCCCAAACATTATTAACAGGAACATCTAAATGTTATAATTTTTATTCAGATTTCCAAGATGATTCAATGTACGGAAGATCAACTGGCTTGCAAAACGAAATCTTGCATTGTTCTTTAGGAACAGTTGAAATCCAAGGTTTAGGGCCAGATAGAAATTTATTATGTAATGAAGGAAATACAACTAATCCTCAAGAATTATTGCATGCAAATGAATTTAACAATTCTTGGCAAAAATGCACACAATGTGGAAAAGGAGGTTTATTTCCTCCACTAGGAAACTTGATTGGGCCTTTCCCAATTTTAGGAGGAAGCCTTGGAAGAGTATTTGCTAAAGTATGCACATACGAGACCTGTAAAAATTTAGGCGATTGCGTTTACATAAATAAATTTCCTGGCGGAACAGTTGACATAGGAATTATCAAACCAGTAGTCTCTTGCGTTCCTCTTTACCCTCCAGGAACAAATTCAATGACAATAAATTCTTCACAATGTTCACAATGCGGTGGAGGAACAGGAATAAATGATGCTTGGAACACCTGTAAACAAGCAGAATGTGAATCTTTAGGAGACTGTCAATTTACAGAGCATAATCCAGTTGTTCAAGGTTTAATTTTCCTAGCAATACTTGTTGGAGGTTATATTATTGGAAGATTTGTTTGGATGCCAATTGATTGTTTAGTTTATACTGCATTTAGCCCCCTTCCATTCGGAGCAGCATATCAGAAATGTTTCACACAAGTCAGACCTCAAAACTTTTATTTCAAAGTAATATCACTTCCAGTAACACTAGTTGAATTAATAATTAAAAACCCAGTAATTGGAGCAATAATTGGCTTTTCAGGACTAGCTCTAATTCCAGGATTATCCCAATTATCAAGCTTAATTGGAAAAAAATAAAAAGAAAAATGGAAAAACAAAATAAAAAGAGTAACGCAGTCTCTATTTTAGTTGTTACTTTTATATTACTTATATTTTTCTTGCCTTTTTTTGCAAAAGCAATTGATAAGGTAACTGGAGAAAATAGTGAGTTAGAACAAGATTTGGCAAATGATGCAACAAAAAAAACATCAAGTACATTACAAACCTGCGCAGTTAGTACTGACCAACAAGCCCTTAGCGATACTTCAAATACATTAGCAGGAATAACAAAGCAATTAGAATTTTGTAAAACAAATCCTAATGACAAAACGTGCACAGTAGGTTATGTTAAAGATTTAAAAAAACAACAAACAGAACTTAGAAAAAAGACAGAAAGTAATCAAAACCAGGTTGCAGAGGAAGAAAAGAAGAAAACAGAAAAAGAACCATTTAAATGGATACAAGATGGAGCAGATGCTTTATTTTTAGGATTATCTCTAGCACAATCAACTATTATGGCAGGATTCTTAGCCCCACATTCGGGAACATGTGGTGTTGAAACACCAATTAAAGAATACAATCCCGATGCATGCTATTCATGCAATTCAGACCCTTACAGAATATGCACAGAGCAAAGATGCCATATTCTGGGACAGTGTATTGCAATCCCAATTCAGAATTTAACACAAAATGAAAAACAAGAAATAAGATATTCTGCAGGAACTCAAGGTTACAGATGCCTTCCTGGAAAGTGTGACCAAGCTTCTTTAGTAGGTTTTACAAACATAAGCCTCAAACTAACATTAAGTGAAGGAACTGCTGGAAAAACAGTTAATCCAAAAACACAATCAGCAGGAGCAATAAAACTAGATGCTGGTTTAATAGACTGGAACACAAGAATAATGGAAATCACAGTTATGACAGACCAACTAGCAAAATGTAGATATATCATTGATAAAATAAATGCTAATTTCTCTGACATGACTGACTTTGATGAAAATGATTATCCTGAAGATTTAGAAACACAAAATCCATTGCCTCAAACAGCTACTGTTTTAATTCCAGGTGACATGACTCGAGATGAAAACCACACAGTCTATATAAAATGCTCAAATATCTGCGGTGTAGAACATGGCCCAGATTATGACCATAACAGAGTTGTTTTCAGATTTGATAAAAAACCAGATCAACTTCCTCCAGAAATAGTATTTATGGACCCGCAGAATAATGGAGTTGTAAGAAATGACTTAAAAATATTAAATACCACATTCTGGTTAGATGAAAATGGAACCTGTGCATACTCAACCATAGATAAGAATTATAGCAATATCTGGCAGAACATGACTGAAATGCCAATGGGTTCACTAAGAGACCCATGGTTATATGACCAAGAAAACACTTCAGTTATAAGAACAAGATGTATACTTAATCAAGAATGCATAGATTTGAAAAATGATAAATGCGCTCACTGCTTTATGGATTTAGATTTAACAAAAGGTTTCGAAGAAATTAACTGGACTTCATTGCCTTCAGAAATGCAACAGCAAATTGAAGGACAAAGTCTATTTAATACAACCAGATTATTTAGATATTCAATAAGATGTCAAGATATTGCAAAAAATAAAATGCCTGAAGAAGATACATTAAATTATGTTATTATGACTATGCCAGGTTATGAAATCAATATAACTATGCCGCTTCAAGAAGAAGAAACATATGATGACACTCCAGTAATTGAAGTGACTTCTGGAGTAAGAAACACACAATGCAAATATAAGATAGTTAATGCTTCTGATACAAGAGCCAATCTAACTTGGGAAGCAATGACTTTTATAGATGAAGCAATATCAACGATACATAATGGAAAGAGTAATGAATCTCTAGAAGGATCTGCTTTAGGAAAGCCTTACACTTTACATGCATTATGCAGAGATACTTGGAATATGGAAGCTCGAGATAATGTAACTTTCTTTGTCTTAAAAGACTTAAATGCCCCAATATTAATAAGAACTTATCATGACACCATAACTGGAGACTTCTTAACAATAGAAACAGATGAAGAATCAACCTGTGCTTTCTCTTATACAGGATGTAACTTTAATTTCTCACAAGGAAATGCAATGACAGGAGATTTACAATACTTGCATTCAGCTTATTGGAGAGATAAAACATTCTTTATAAAATGTGTAGACAAATGGGATAATTATCCTGTTGCTCCAGGACAAAGAAACTCAACAAGCAATCCAGCATATGATTATTGCACAACAATTCTTAAACCATTTGAGATTCCAATAATTGACTAATTCATTGGAATTTTAAATATCTCCCAAATTCTTTATTTGAAACAAACATTTATAAACTAAAGTTTACACATATAAACGATGGTTAATACATCTAAACTAAAGTTAACATTTTTGCAAGAAAGTATTTTAAGACATCTTTTTATTAAGGCAGGAAAAACATTCACTGCAAGAGCACTGTCCATCGCATTAGGGGTCTCACAACCGGCAATTTCAAAAGCCCTGCCTAATTTAGAAAAAGAAAATTTTGTCAATGTTACAAAAGACAAAGAATCAAAAAGACTTGCTATAGAACTCAATAGGGAAAATATCTTGATTATGGGAATGAAAAGAGCAGACAATTTAGAGCAAGTATATGAATCTGGGCTCTATGATTTTTTATTCAATGAATTTCCAGGATGCACGATTATCCTCTTTGGAAGTTACTCTAGAGGTGATGATATTTTTAATTCAGATATAGACCTAGCAATTATTGGCTCAAAAGAAAAAAAGGTTAATCTAGAAAAATTTGAAAAAATACTTAAAAAAGAGGTTAGAATTAATTTTTATCCTTCATTTAAAAAAATCCATAAAGACCTACTGACTAATATCTATAACGGGATAATCTTGGTGGGGAGTGTAGAACTATGAACCCTTTAAAAACATTTGAAGAATTCTTAAAAGAAGGTATTGTTAAAATTCAACAACCCGATTTTATTAGAGCAAAATTTTTAGTAAAAGAATCAGAAGAGCAATTATCTTTTGTTAAAGAAATCGCACAAAAAATAGGGATTAGCAACAAGAATTCAAACAGCATAATCAAATTGTCTTATGACATCGTTATGGAGATAATAAGAGCTAAGATGTTAATTAATGGGTACAATGCTCTTGGCAGTTATGCGCACGAAGCAGAAGTTTCATATCTAAGGAAACTAAATTTTCCAGAACCAGAGGTTCAATTTTTAAATAATCTAAGATATTCCAGGAATGGAATAGCATATTATGGAAAAGTCTTTGATGCAGAATACGCCAAAAAAGTGATAAGATTTCTGGATAGTATTTATTCAAAATTAAAATAGAAGGCAGATTAGGAAATTTATTTAAATCATAAATAGTTTATATTTCTTATGAATCCTGAAGACTTGAAAATAAAAATTAAAAACATTGTTGAGAAAGCAACTGCTCTAAGAGATAAACATATTGATAATAAAAATACCCCTGTAAATTATGCTTGTATTTTTTCTCAAAGTAGAAACAAGTACGAAGAACTGCTTGAAACTGCAAAGAAAATTGGGCAGATTATAAAAGAAACACCAACAGGTCCACTTTTTCATATTAATCCATTGCAAACAGTTTCTGGAAAACTAAGACTATTAAAAATCCGCATTCCTGATTCCACACGAACTGAACTTGGCGACGCAGATTTTACAATCTTGGATTATCCTAAATTTGAGAAAAAATATTTACAGAAACCTGGTTTCAAGTTAATTAAAAGAGAAAATTTTGTAATGATTGAACTTATTGATCCTGATTTTGATGTAAGAGCATATTTTTCAAATCCCCCATTAGATGTTCAATTAAATATCAAATAAAATATGGAATGGGTTCGGAGTTCTCTGTGATAAGGTGTTACAGATTGGGGAATTAAACATCTCTTTTCTTTAGAGTTTCTTTTATTGTTTTGTTTATGACCTTATTAACTTTAGGTTTTAGTTTCTCCCAATCCTTTCCTATTTTTTTGTTTTTTTCTTTTAAAATGTGAAATAGAACATCTTTCAAGAATTTTTCATCTGGGATAATTGATTTAATTAAAGAAACCTTGCCCTTTTTTGTGATCTCTATCGTTTTTTTTATTAGTTGTGCTTCAAGTAATATCCTAATGTGATTTAATGTTGATTTATAAGATAATCTTAATTTATGCTTAATTTCAGTAATATTAAGTGGTTTTTCTAAACACATCTCATAAATCTTTATTCTAGTTTGATTTGAAATAGCAAAACTGAATGATTGAAAAGATTCCATTCATTCTAAAGATAAATGAGTTTATAAAATTACCCTTTATAACCCCTAAAGGTAATAATGGAGTTATTATTATAAAATAACTAAAAAACTGATGATACATTTAAAAACCCTATTGGGCTAACTTTATTACCCATCGGGGTTATAGGGGTAATAAAGATGAAAGACCAAAAAATAATTTTCAAAATATCTAAAGAACAAAAAAACGAAGTTAAACGTCAAGCTGAAAGTCTTGGACTAACAGTTTCAAGTTATGCCAGAATGATTATTATAAAAAATGGTGAAAAAAATGGAATTGCAAACATTACAAATAATTAATCAAAAAGAGATCACCATGTGCGATGCGTGGATGCGATGGTCTGATTTTTGGAATGATCAATTTAAACAGCTGGATTCAGAAAATTTAAATCAAAAAAACTAAAAAAATGGAAAATAAGACTTCAGAAATAGGCTTAAACTTCTTAAGTTATCTTAACGACACTGGCGAGGTTGTTTCTGGTTATTTTGATATTATAGATTTTCAGGCAACCTATATTAAAATTCAAACAAAGGGGAATATCGTAATAATCCCTATGCAACGAGTTTTAAAAATTAAACTCAAGGGTGCCGAACATGGTTAAATGTGAACTCTGTTTAAAAGAATCTGAAACAGAATCCTTAACTCTCTGTAAAAATTGCTGGGATAAAACAGCAAAATTAACTGAAGAATTAATTTTTGAGAATTATATGTTAAATAAAATGCTTTTAAAATTTATTTTACAGGGAGCTAATGAAAAAAATAAAATTGAGGAGAAAAATGGTGAACCAAAAAGTTGAACTTCTAAAAAAGTTGTTTGTTAATCGTGATGATGTTTTTGCTCAAGCATATCTAAACAAGGGCAAAATGGCTTACAACAAATTAGTTGCAAAACTTGATGAAGACATCATAAAAGCACATCTCTCTAGAAAAATTACTATCGGTTGCTATCAGCTTAAACTAAATAAAGTAAAATGGGCTTGTCTTGATTTTGACGAGAATACGCAAGAGGACTTTGAACGCGCAAAGATGTTGTATTTTGAATTAAAGAAGCAAGGACTTAATCCTTTAATGGAAAACTCCGGTGGTGGCGAGTTCAAGACCCATATCTGGGTGTTCTGTGATTGTGGAGCCAAAGACATTTTTTATTATCTTGAGGATATTTGCGAGAAAATTGGAATAAAGCCACACGAGATATTCCCAAAGCAATTTAAAGCAACAGAACAATCTCCTTATGGTAATCTTGTTAAGTTGCCATTGGCTTATCACTTGGCTTCTAAGCAACGAAGCTACTTCTTTGATGATGATTTTAAGCCAATCACAGATGAAAAGCAACTTATCAAGAAACTTCAACATCATCTTGAGAACAAAGCCACGATACCAAAAATCATAATCAAAGAGAAAATCATCACAGAGTATAAACCACAATCCCAGAAGCCAAATGAGTTTGACGGCTTCTTTAATTATGTCTTGAGCCACGATTTGCCTAAGGGTATAAGCGTAACTGACAAAGCATCTCCAAAAACAGAGGGCATAAATACTAATGTTCTAAAAAATCTTGCGATATGGTTCTATCAAAAGGGCTATACTCTTGAACAGCTAGAGCAAGAAGTCAAGCCAATTTATGATAAAAATGGTTGGGCTTTTGCTGACCTAAAAGGTTGGTTTAAGAAAGCCCAGCAAGGTAGTATCAAAGAGATTTCAATCGGTGAGTTGTATAATTGGGCTACGACTTACAAACCAGAGATGATTAAGTTGTTACCAAAAGACGAAGTTGATGAAGAGGAAAATTTTTTTCAAAAACAAAAGAACCCCTATACTAAATTACATTATTCTGTTGATCACTTACCTTTTTTTCATGAATTTAGTTCTTTAATCAACCTTCCTGAAAGACATTATATTCCTATTTTAAAATGTCGCTGGTATCAACTTCATGGAGGGATACTTCAAAAACCCATTAAGTTAGGGGCTTTATATACTGACACAAGAATACATTGTGCTTACCCTCTACCTACTGAAGCTGGGAAAAATGAATTGATTTATGGATCAAAAGTTTTAATAAATTCTTGTATTTTAAAAGGAGAAGGAGAAAAATTTACAATTTCTGAACCTATTTCTTATTCTCCAGAGAGTCTGGTTGGAAAATATGTAGAAAAATTAATTCCTAATCCAGATCCAACAAAAAAGAAAATGATCAAATCTAAAGTAGAAAATCGGGGGCATCTTAATAATGATTTTCTAGAGTTTGACGAATGCACTAAACTGATTGTTTCTGATTCTCCAGAAACTCAACAAGCTAGAGAATATTTAAGCAAGGCAGAAAATCCTATTGGGCGAAATATTGTAGAAAAACGACTTGTAGATGATCTGCCTTCAGAAACAGTTGCTTATTCTCCAAAAGGAACACATAGCTATTATTTTCAACCTTTTAAAAAAATTCCTGAAACAGCTATGCTTCAAGGTTTTATGAGAAGAAAATTAATTCCTGTTGGGAATGTTTCTTTATTTTTAAATTCAGCAGAAGAACTTAGTTTCAAAAACAAATTAGAATCAGAAACTTTTTCAAGAGATGATTATATTCAAAGAATAGTGAATCATTTAGAAAATATGCAAATTATTTTTCGCAATGTTTCTTTTATTTTTACTGATGAAGCCCAAGCATTATTATCTAGTTATTCTATTCAATTAAGCAATCAAGGAAATGTGCATAGTGAAAAAATTGCTAATTATTGTAAAATAAGCAAATGGTCTACACTATCCAATTTAGTTAAGATGTCTTGCATTATTGCTGGTTCTTATGGCACTAGAATTGTTAATGAGAATGCAGTATCTTTGGCATACATGGATCTTGTTGAGTTTCTGCAAAACACTTTTGATTTTATCTATAGCCAAGTTCTAGGAGATTTTGATTATGGTGCAACATGGCATGGGGCTAATTATTATCAAAAAGAATGTTTGAGATTTTTATTTAGAGAAAAAGCTCTAAGTCTTGAGAACTCAACCATTTCCATCTATCATTTTTTGGAAGAAATAGTAATGCCTGTTTTTAAAATTAAAAGTATGTCGCAAGCCAGAAATAAATATCTTGAAATGAAAAAAGAGGGGTTAATTAATAGTAAACAAACAGCTAAAAACGATTCAAGGGTTTGGTTGAATTTTAATCCAAATGATCAAAAAACATACTTTGAGGATGATAAGGGTTTTAAGGGTTACTCTAGCTACAATGCTATATTTGAGAGTAGAAATAAGCTATCTAGCTCATTGAAATCCTTAGCACCCTTAAAACCCTTAGATGTAAGAGAGGAAAAAGTAAAATGAACAACAAGGATATGTTAGAAATTCTTAAAAAACATAGTAACAAACGCCTAAGCCCTCTGAAAAGCATAAAACTTTACTGCAAAGAAGTTTGTTCTTGTGGCGAGATTCTAAGCTGGAAAGAATGCACTTTTACAGCTTGTCCTTTGTTTAGGTATAGATTTGCTCACGGCAATAGAGCTAAGACCTCAAAACCTAGCTCTAGACTACAAGAAAAACCAAAGGAATGCGATTTAAATCAAGGGGCAGACGCCCTAATAAACAAGTAAATTTAAACAGGAGGAATAAAAATGAACACAAAAAAAGAAAATCAATTAGACCCAGATGAATATTTTCATTTCCCAAAAGATATGGGAAACTATTTATCTGCTTTGATAAAAAAGTCTGGAACTAAGCACCATAGCAAAGAACACTTTGAATATTTCAGGCAACACGAAGTTTTAATGATTGCTCTGCAATTATTTGATATTTGTTTTGCTTCAAAAAGACTTTCAATAAAAAACAAAAAACTAATTGAAAATGAGTTAGATAAGTTGAATTTATAAAAAAACAAACATGGATGAATCATTTATGACTAGCAAAAGCAGTAAACTTGAATTTAGAGAGATTGTCTTATCTCACATAAAGAAAATTCTTGAGATAGCATCAACTGAACTGCGTAACAAAACAAAGGTTACAAGTACAATCAACCATGACTCAATTTCTGAGGAAGAAGACACTAGAAAATCATTTTGTCAAGCCATTGAATGCTTGTCTTATATTTTGCAACCTTACTTTGATAAACAAGTTCTTGATATGTATCAGGAAAGCCTAGATGTGATTAATGCTTATGATTATGAAATTCTTGAATACTTCAAAAAAGAAGTTGAAACGATTTTAGAAAAAGTTGAAGATAAAGAAGAACTTGGACAAATAAATAAAAATTATTGCATTAACAAAAAAATACAATATGCTAAAAAACTATTTTGTGAATTAAACCTATTACTAAAACGAGTTGATTATCTAAAGTCAGCAGTTTATGGCGAAGGAGATTTTTTAGAAGAAGAAAAGATAGCAGACATTGACCAACAACAAAAATGAAAAACATAATAATGTATAGGAAAGGACAGGCGAGTTGGGTTAACTGGATAAAGAAAAGGATTGACAACAACCTGAACTTCCTAGCAGTTGCAGAAGGATCTACAGGCATTGGCAAATCTTGGAGTATGCTTTCAGTTGCTTATATGATTGATCCAACTTTTGAACCTAGACAAATTGCATTTGATTTCAGAAGATTAATGGAAATCCTAAATTCTGATTGGTTTAAGAAAAAAAAGACAAAGGTTGTCTTATTTGATGAAGTTCAGATTTCAATAAGTAATAGAAAATGGCAATCTTTAGTTAATCAGTTATTCAATTATCTACTAAGTACTTTTAGGCATCAGAATATTATTTTACTTTTCACATCTCCTTATACAGACTTCCTAGACTTACAAGCTAGAAAACTTTTGCATTGTATCTTTGAATGCAAAGGCTGGAATAAGAAAACAAGAACAAGCCATCTGAGACCTAAACTCCAACAATACAATGGAAAATACAAGAAGTTCTATGAGCATTCTTTATTTGTTTTAAAAGATGGTAAGCTTTTCAAGTTAGTTAACTGGCATGTTCATGCACCACCAAAGCACTTAATTCTACCTTATGAACAATCTAAGGTAGAATTTACAAGCAAATTAAATCAAAGTATCTTGCAACAGCTTACTGATATGGAAAATAAAACAACTAACAAAGATAAACAACAACCTAAGAAACC